>NZIJ01000049.1 GCA_002689915.1 Halieaceae bacterium
GGGCGCCAGCCAAGCCATAGGCTTAAACAGCGCTGGCGGTAATCCGTAACCGACGTAACCGCCCTGAGCGAGCGCATCGTAGGTGTTTAACATTGGATCAAATAGTAATAAACCGTCGGCGGACATTCCGTTTGCAATGGCGTAGATCGCTGTAGCGCCGCCCATTGAAAGACCGCATACAATGACTGGAACGTCTCCAGATTTCCGATTTTGTAGCCAGCGATTTGCGGCCTGAAGGTCTCTGTATTCAGTCGCACCCATGCGCAGATATCCGTCGGTATACTCCGAATTCCCATGGTTGCGTTGGTCAAACGTAAGAACAGAAATGCCCTGGCTGTTCAGATGATCGTAAAACCCTAGCGTGTTGAAAAAAGGAGAGAATCGGCTCGACCCGGCGCCATGGACGAACAGGACAATCGCCCGTGGATTTGTTGCCGGCATCCACCATCCCTCAAGGCGTAAACCCTCACTATCGATAACAATATCTTCAAAAGCTCGACTAGGTTGCTTGTCAAGGAGTGGCTCAGATCCCGATTTTAAACCGAGCCATGGGAGAGCGATTCCGAAGATGAAACCGAGTAAAAGGACTGCGTAAAGTCCGTACCTAAGAGCAGTCATCGCAGATAGCACTGGTTTAAATCCTCCATGGATAGTGGGTGGCTCGCTCGCCCGGCTTGAGTATAGCGCGAGCTTCAATCCGGGGCTTGTCAGTAGGGCGACTCGCTGCCGCGACGGTAAATAGAAGCTCAGTATTTTGAGTCACAGCGACGACCGTCATGATTCGCTTGTCCTCGAGCACACGATGGTCTGAGATGCATCACCGATAGACGGCGTTTTAAACTGGTCGGTCGGAGACCCGAGAGTTGATCCGCATCGTTACCGACGAGCCGCCCAGTTGCCGACTAAGACAGGTTAAATCGTTTGCGTAGAAATTGAGCAACGCCATCCTCATCATGATGCCCAATGATCTCCGTTGCGATCTCTTTGAGCTCATCGTCTGCGTTCTCCACGGCATAGGCTTCGGTGGCCACTTCGAAAAGGCTAAGGTCGTTGTCCCCATCTCCAAAGGCGATGATCTCCGTATAGCCTGCACGCTTTGCAACGTGACTGACCCCGTTTCCTTTTGATCCCTCGCTATGATGGACGTCTAGCCACGCCAATCCCTGCTCTTTCAGCGCAATTCCCGAATAAGCAACAAGATGAGGATGATGAGCGACGAAATCCACAACGCAATTAACCGCGTCCTGTGTGCCCATGGCCGATACGTTAATAACGTGCGCGTCCTGGGGCATCTCCTCGATACGTTGAAGCGGTAATTCCCGTTCTTTTTCGAAAAGATGAGCAAGTTTTGTTTCGTAGCCTTCCTTGAGAGGGGCGTGATACACCGCGTGTCGCACACCCTGTTCGAGTGTAAACACGAACGGTGTGAGTAGGCTCTGGGTGAAGATGCCAATGACATTATTGACCTCAGAAGGGGTTAGCAGGTGATGGTGACTGTAAGAGCCCAGGCTCGGCTCCCAGATGACAGCCCCGTTTTTGAGCACCATAGATCGGTCGAAACCGTTGTCATCGAGTGGTTGTAGGGCTGCTTGTAATGTCCTGCCTGTTGCGATGGTGTAATCGATGCCTTCTCGCCGCATCATACGAAGAGTGTCTTGTGTGTACGCCGAGATTTGGGATTGAGCGTTCAGCAGCGTTCTATCCATATCAAAAACCACGAGTGTCATTGCGCTGCATCCTAAAAAGTGAAAGCGAGAACGTAAAAAATACGAGCACCGAAGCCTATCGGTTGTGAGCAACCTATTCCAGCGCCACATGGGTAAATTCGGTAATCGTAAGAGGTCAGAACTGTGGCATTTATTAGTATTTTTGGATTAACGGCTGCTTTGTTGTGTCGCACCGAGCAACGGATATCAGATATAACAGGTGGGGTATCCAAACAGATACTTTAAGTGAGTTAACGGAGGCCGCGTGTCGCAAGGGAAAAAGGGTATACACCGTCGGATGTTCAATCGTTGGCTTTTCTTTGCGACGGCGTTGAGCGGTGTCGCAAATGCCCGCAATCTGACGAGTGAGCCGCCCCACATAGCGGTTATTGGCGCTGGTATCGTGGGCTCAAGTATCGCTTACAATTTGGTGAAGCGGGGCGCGCGCGTGACCTTGATCGATCGATCTACTGTCGGTGGCGCCACCAGTCGAGGTACCTTCGCGTGGATTAACGCGACATGGGCCAAGCAACCACGGCATTACCACGCATTCAATCAGTCAGGCATTGCCGCCTGGCAGCGCTTGCAGGCCGAGTTGAACCTAGAGGTCAAGTGGGGTGGGTCGCTAGAATGGTTCGAAAGTGAGGCACGTCAGAGACGTTTAGCAAGCGATATCCTCGAACAGCAGTTGTGGGGTGAGCCGGCAAAAATGATTGACCTAAGCGAGGCTCAGACGCTTGAACCCATGGCGGATTTTCGTGGCGCCACAGAGGTGGCTTATTCACCACGAGATGGTGCCGTGGACGCTACGCGTGCGTCGCAGCGGCTGGTCAGCGCCGCCGAGAGATTAGGGCTCAGATTACTGGACAACTGCAGTGTCAACAGGGTGAGGGAAGGGGTAGGAGGGCTTGCGGTTCTCGAGTCCGACTGCGGTGAGATCGTCGTGGACAAGTACGTACTGGCGACAGGGGCAAATCAACAAGCAACATTGGATCTGGCGGGTATTGATATTCCCCAGCGTACGACACCCGGTGTTGTTGTGATCACCAAGCCAGTGCCGAAACTGCTTAATACGATCTTTGTCGCGCCTGGTGTGCACATTCATCAGCGTCGGGACGGCCGACTTGTTCTTGGCGAACAGGAGGGGCCGCCTGAGACCGAGGCACATGCAAAGCGCCTGTCTGCGCACCCCACTCACTTTCCATCGACCACGCTTGCTCAGCAACATGCGAGTCGATTGCTGGAGACAGCGAGACATTTTTTGCCTTCGCTGCCCACCGATATCGCGCTTGAAGAAGTCCTAATTGGTTGGCGACCGCTCCCGCTCGATGGGCACCCGGTTTTGGGGGTAAGCCCGACGCAACCTAAGAGTTACATCGCCATTATGCACAGCGGTGTGTCCTTGGCGCCCATCGTTGGCGAATTGGTTTCACAGGAGCTGATCACAGGCGTGCCGTCCTCAGTATTAGAACCGTATCGCCCTAACAGGAATTTTCAGCGCATACAGCGGTATTGACGGGGCGGGTAAGGACAGTTCGTTCAAGGCCCCAGAAGGGCCCTGAATCCTATCTGCGCCGACTTAGTGCGATGTTAGTACGAGATCTTTAGTCAGCGCGTCTCGCGTTGTCTGCGACACTTCAAAGCGAGGAATGGGGTAAGCGGCGTGCTCAACACTTGCGAAGAGTTTTGCACCGTCTTTCAGCGCGGCAATTTGATCCGTGCTGAGTTCAAACCGCATAAAGTGGACCGCGGAGGTTTTCTCTTCGGTCTCACGCTCTAAGTCTTCGTCGGCAATTACCTGAGCTACGCCGTGCCCTTCAATTTCGAGATTAATGCAATTCTCAATACCGCGCATTTCTCTAAGTCGCTCGGCACGCTCCTCTGGGTCACCAAATTCGATCATGAAGGTGGCTTTCCAGTTTGTACCATCAGGAATCAAAGGGTTGTATGCGGCTAGCTCCTCTTCGATACCGGCCACCTCGAACACTTTCTCGATACGCAGCATTTCCTGGATTTGATAGCGAATGGTGAGCGTGTCCTCAAAATAAATTCGCGCATTATCACCCAACGCAAGCTGGCGATTTTTCTTGTGCGCGAGGACTTCCAAGCGGAAGTTTTCGCGTTGTTCTGAGTACTGTTCTAGCGACCAGAGATCGCTGCGTGTCAAAAGAGGCATCAATAATCTCCTTGTTTAATTGAGTCCATAGGCCATGCGCAGCAGCGTCATAGGATGCTGAGCAGTGCTAACGCTGTCTGCCAAGTTGGCGATGTGTTCCCCGGCCATTGGACAATCGGAAATAAAATGATCGGGTTTTTGGTCGTTGACCTTACGTACCGTTGGCCGCGCTATTTTAACGGACTTGTCGCGTGTTTCCTTTTTCACCGCATAAGTACCATCGTGGCCAGAACAGCGTTCGTGCGCGATCACAGTGGTTTCTTCGATAAGCGATAGAATATCCCGGGTTTTGAGACCAATGTTTTGCACCCGCTGGTGGCACGCAACCTGATAGGCAATGTTGCCCAGGCTCTGCGCGAAGTCGGTCTTTAATGCTTCCCCTTTGTGTCGCATCCACAGGTATTCGAATGGGTCATAGAATGCATTTTTGACCTTCAGCACATCGGGGTCGTCTGGAAACAACAGTGGGAGCTCTTGCTTGTACATCAGAACGCATGAGGGAATGGGTGCCGTAAGGTCGTAACCCTGATCCACTAGCCCTGCTAGAAGCGGGATGTTTGCCTCTTTAAGTGCTTCAACGGCATCCAAATCACCAAGCTCTAACTTTGGCATGCCGCAACATTTTTCTTTTGGAATAACGTCGATACTGACATCGTTGTGCTGATAGACCTTGATGAAGTCCTCACCAATGGTGGGGCTTGAATAATTTCCGTAGCAGGTAGCGTACAAGGCAAGTTTGCCGGTCGTGGCACCAACAGGTGCAGCTTCGATCTCGGTAACAAGCTTTTTAGCGCGCTTTATCAGGGTGTTTCGGTGAATCTCGGGTAAGGGCGCCTCAGCGGCGATATCGAAACTACTCTCCAACGCCTTCCTGAAGGTGGCGTTTTTGTTGAGCGCATTCGCGGTTACATCTACCAGTGGGATCGTGGCGATGGTACTCATCAGCGCGTCCGTAGAGGTCAGGACTTTGTCGCGCAAGTTTGCGCCTTTGTCCTTAAAGTTCTGTGCTTTCGCACGCAGCATGAGGTGCGGAAAGTCCACGTTAAACTCGTGTGGTGGCACGTAGGGGCACTTCGTCAGATAGCAAAGGTCACACATGTAGCACTGGTCGACGACTTTGTTGTAGTCGTCCAGCGCTACGCCATCTACTTCAAACGTTTCGGATTCATCGATCAGATCGAACAGTGTGGGAAACGAGTCGCATAAACTCACGCAACGACGACAGCCGTGGCATACGTCATAGACGCGTGCAAGCTCATCATTAAGGGCATCTCGGTCCCAAAACGCCTCTGTCTTCCACTCTATGGGGTGCCGAGTAGGTGCTTCAACGCTACCTTCACGCATCACTTAATCCTTAATCAGTTTGGGGGTAACCAAAAGAGGGGACTGATGTCCCCCCGTAAACATTTGACAGCCGCGGCTTATGCGTCGAGGTTGTCAAGCGCCTTTTGGAAGCGGTTAGCGTGACTACGCTCTGCTTTTGCCAGTGTCTCAAACCAGTCTGCGATCTCGTCGAAATCTTCATCGCGTGCGGTCTTCGCCATGCCTGGGTACATGTCTGTGTACTCGTGGGTCTCACCAGCGATTGACGCTTCGAGGTTCTTAACAGTGTCACCCATAGGGAGGCCTGTTGCGGGATCGCCTACGGCTTCGAGGTACTCGAGGTGACCGTGCGCGTGTCCTGTTTCGCCTTCAGCTGTTGAGCGGAATACCGCCGCAACATCATTGTAGCCTTCCACATCCGCTTTTGAGGCGAAGTAGAGGTAGCGACGGTTCGCTTGAGACTCACCCGCGAAGGCGTCCTTGAGGTTCTGTTCGGTTTGACTACCTTTCAGTTCCATTGCTTTTACTCCATGTTTGATCGTTTTACGTCATGACGCGGTCGAATCACCGACTGCACGGTAACTATACCGAGATACGAGCAAAATGGTTCGAAAAAAACCCGGCAAAACCAATCGAATTTTCCGATCGTACATAGGACAAATGCGCGACAATGCCGATGACTTGCTTGAGATTAACCTATGTCCCGACAGCCCACCTTAAAACAATTGAGATATTTGTGTGCACTCGCACAGCACCAGCACTTCGGTAACGCTGCGAAGTCATGTCATGTCAGTCAGAGCACACTCAGCGCGTCTATCGTGGAGCTGGAGGAGGTGCTGTCCATCAGTCTTGTCGAACGCAATAATCGTTCGGTATTGCTGACCTCGGTGGGTAGTGAGGTGGTGGAACGAGCAAGGGGAATCTTGACTGATGTCGACGATATCGTATCGCTCTGCGAGGCTTCTCGAGAGCCCTTTCAAGGCACTATTCGCTTGGGTGTCATACCCACGATTGCGCCGTTTATCTTGCCCTCGATGCTGAAGTCATTGAGAGCTCAGTATCCTCTGTGCAAGCTTTTTGTTCGCGAAGACCTTTCAAAATCGTTGGTCGATGCGCTTCAGGTAGGTGAGCTTGATGTGTTGTTACTCGCCTTACCGTTTCCGGCTGACCAAACCGATACACTTAATTTATTTGAGGACCCGTTTTACCTCGCAGCAATGCCGGACTCCCGACTAGTGCAGAGCAGCAAGTTGCGTACGCGCGATCTACAAGGCGCTGAAATGCTACTCCTTGAGGAAGGGCATTGTCTGCGTGATCACGCACTCGAAGCCTGTAAGCTCAGGGAGAAGGATGTGACGGTTCCCTATCAAGCAACGAGTTTAACGACGATTGTCCAAATGGTAGCAAACGGTATCGGCACAACGCTGCTCCCGAAAATGGCGACCGATGCCGGCATCGCGGATGGGACAAACCTTGTTTTAAGACCCTTTGACGAGCCGGATGTGGGCCGTCAGATAGGGTTGATGTGGCGAAAAAAAACGCCCCGCAAGCATGAATTTGGCTTGCTCGGGGCGTTTATTCAGGAGTGCCTAGATAACGACTAGGCACTGCTCGGGACTTAGAATTTGTATCTGAGAGACGCGCCGTAGGTCCGTGGCTGGTTAGGATAGCCTGTTAGACTGCCTGTCTGAGCAACCGCTGGGAACCATGTAATGAGCCATTGGTCATCGGTCAGGTTGCGGCCCCATACACGCAGATTCCAGTTGCCCCGCGTCAGTCCAAAGCTTGCATTGACCATGCTCACTTCACGTTGACGGAAGCCACGCTCTTCAAGCGCTAGGTTGTTCAATGCGAGATCGCCACCACCGTTGATATCAACTGCACTGTCGTATTGGTAGTCGGCCTGCAAGAAACCATTCATACCCGCAACAACAAAGTTGTAGGTCGCAACCGCACTGATGCTTCGCTTGTGAATGCCGGCGGGCGTGAGTCCAGTGAAGTCAGCCGGCTGACCGTTGAGCTGTGCACCGGTAAAGTCGTCGTAGATGGGGTCTAGGAACGTGCCCGACACAGCAAGTGTCAAAGCTTCTGTAGCTTGAACCATCAAATCGACTTCGATTCCTTTTGTTGACTGCTTACCCGCATTGGTCAGAACAAAGCCGGTGCCAAGGAATGCATTCGATTGGAACCCTTCGATGCTTTGCTCAAAAATAGCGGCGTTGAGGGTGCCCCAGTCAGCCGAGTACTTGACGCCTAGTTCCAGAGTTGTTGCTTCCTCCGGCCCTGCAAGTCGCGTACCCAACGTCAAGTTGTTTGGCAATCCGAAACCCGATGCCGCAAGACTGTCTCGCTCACCCATCGTTGGACGTGAGTCACGAGAAAGGTTCCAGGAAGTACCTTTGTAACCCGTACCGTATGTTAGGTAAACATTCAGATCATCGCTGTATGCATGCGACAGGCTCGCCGTGTACGTGGTCTTGCTGTCCGTTGAAGTGCCTGGCTCTGAAGGGTTGGGAACCCCCAATAACTGCGGTAGGAACTGCAGTGCCTCAAGACCCACAAAGGGGTTGGCATCCGTAGGTGCTATTGCGCCAACAGTTGCTGCCACCGTCTGCATGTAGCCAGGGACTGCCTCGGGTGGGATCGCGGTGATGGCGGGAATGCCAGCCGCCGCAAATCCACCGGTGTAGGCGAGGGTCGTAAGCGCAGTGACGCCGTCTGCCCCACGAATATCCAGCTTGGAAAATACGTCATTGTTTTCTTGGGTTAGGGTGATGTTTTTGTCGTCATTTAAGTAGTTTAGGCCGACCGTAAAATCAGTCTTGTCCGACAATGGGAAGGTCATTTGACCAAAAACAGAATATGACTCGTTGTCCTGTGTCGCTGTCTCGATGACGCCGTCACCATCGGCAAAGAACGTGCCCGGCGCATAGCCAAGTAGCGCTTCGAATCCACTTGTCGCGGCGTCTCCAGCGACGATGTCGCCTCCACCTACAATTAGGTTGATGTAGTTCCGCCATTGGGCACCGAATTCAATGCTGTTTTCGAAATCGATAGACTCATCAAAATAAAAGCCACCAAGAAGCCAGTCCACGTTACCGGACTGTCCACTTACCCGTATTTCCTGAGTAAAGGTCTTGATTTCGGTTTCACCCGTGCTATTGCCAATGGCATCAGCAGCTGTGAAGTCGACATCGCCCGCGGGCTGGTTAAAGTAAGAATCCCGGTAAGCGGTAATTGAGCGAACATCAACATCACCAAATGACGTTTTGTAGTCGACGGTAATCCCTTTGTTCTCACCACGGTTGATCGTGTCGAAGTTACCGTAGTGCCTAAAGTTAAAGGCATCTTCTGGCACATACGCCTCACCGGGGACCACGGACAGCGCGGAGAGTGCGCCGCCTGATGGGCCATTCACTAGGTTGGCGGTACCACAGCAAACCTCATCAATCTCATCGTAGTCAAAGATGACACGCAGTTCGCTGGTTTCGCTGAGTTCTGCGAGGAAATCAGCGCGAGTGCTCCAGCGGTCGCGGTCGTTGAAGGTGGTGTTGGTAGGCACGTTATCGAAGTATCCATCCCGCTCTAGCGAGCTTCCACTTAAGCTAAACGCTACCGAGTCAGAAAGTGGGCCCGTGTAGAACGCACGAAGTGATTTCTGATTGTAGTTTCCGAAACCAACTTCCACTGATCCATTACTTTCGAACTCAGGTGCCTTGGTCGTTACCGAAATCACGCCTGCGGAGGCGTTTTTACCGTAAAGGGTGCTCTGAGGCCCCTTGAGCACTTCGATTTGTTGGATGTTTGGGAGGTCCGAAATACGTGCCTGCGATCGAGAGAAGTATACGCCGTCAACGAAAACAGCAACGGAGGGTTCGATTCCCGGGTTGTTCGCTCCGTTACCAAAGCCACGGATCACAAAATTAGTTTGGATCGAGTTTTGGAACTGAGGCACTCTCAATGAGGGAACAACAGATTGCAGGTCAATGAGATCCCGCACTTCTGCGCGCTCGATGACTTCACCGCTCACGACACTGACCGATAACGGAACGTCTTGAATAGATTCGGCGCGTTTTGTCGCTGTAACGACAACTTCTTCCATGGGCTGTTGCGCAAACGCTGGAATACTTATCGCCGCCGCCACAGCTACGCTCAGGGATTTTGATAAAAACCGCATTGGGGTACCTCTTTTTGTATTTGATGGCTTGTTAGATTATTTGTTTTATTCAATGCCGCCTACGTTAGCAGTATTTTTCAGAGATGTCCCAAAACAGCCCTCTATACTGCCAACTTGACCGAAAATGATCGGATATCAGTTACGGATAGCGACTCAGACGGGGTGACTGGCCCTTTAGCTTGCAGATGCCTTTTGGAACCCAGGCGAGGGTGGCTCGCAGTGTTCGGGTCCGCCAACATATCTGTTATTAGAACTGCTTGGTGTGCTTTGTCCTAAAGGGCGTGGTGCCCCTCGTCTTGACGACTCGATGCCGCTTTGGAGGTTGTCTAGACGGTACAAGGTGCATGGGGCCGTTACCTATCAGATCACGCCGACCAATCTTCTTAAGTGCGTCACGCAGTGCAGGCCAATTGTCCGAGTCGTGGTAGCGCAAAAATGCCTTGTGAAGGCGTCGTTGCTTGATACTCCTGACGGCTGGGACGTATTTGCTGTCTCGGTCTACTTTTTTGAGAGGGTTTTTTTCACTGTGATACATGGCGGTTGCCAGCGCCATGGGTGAAGGATAAAAAGTTTGTACCTGATCTGCGCGGAACTTGTTGCGCTTAAGCCACAGTGCAAGGTTCACCATGTCGTTGTCGGTAGTGCCTGGGTGTGCAGCAATGAAATAGGGGATCAAGTACTGTTTTTTTCCCGCCGCCTTGGAGTACTTATCGAACAGGTTTTTGAATCGATCATAAGTGCCTATTCCCGGCTTCATCATTTGATCGAGCGGGCCATCCTCTGTGTGCTCGGGCGCAATCTTTAAATAGCCTCCCACGTGATGAGTCACGAGTTCTTTGACGTATTCGGGTGTTTCCACCGCGATGTCGTAGCGCAGCCCTGATGCGATAAGCACTTTTTTCACGCCTGGAATTGCCCGTGCTCTGCGATACAGATGTACCAGCGGTGTTTGGTCTGTATTTAGGTTCTTACAGATACCTGGGAAAACGCAGCTAAGCTTGCGGCACTTTGCTTCAATTTCCTCGCTCTTACAGGCCAATCGCCACATGTTGGCCGTGGGTCCGCCAAGATCCGATATAACACCCGTGAAGCTTGGGCTTGTATCGCGAATCTTTTCAATCTCGCGCACAATCGAGTCTTCGGAACGATTTTGGATAATGCGCCCTTCGTGCTCCGTGATCGAACAAAAGGTGCAGCCGCCAAAACACCCTCGCATGATATTGACCGAATGCTGGATCATTTCCAGCGCGGGGATTTTTGCCTTCCCATAAATGGGATGGGGTCGCCGCTGGTAGGGCTGCTCAAACACCCAATCTAATTCCGGCGTGCTCAGCGGGATGGGCGGGGGATTGAACCAGACTTCGCGATCGCCGTGTGCTTGGATAAGCGCCAGTGCATTGTGAGGGTTGGTCTCTTTATGCATCACCCGTGCCGCGTGCGCATACAGGACGGGGTCGTCTTTCACCGCCTCGAAACTCGGCAATCGAATGACATCACGCGACGGCGCGCTGCTGGCTAGTAGCGAGACAACCTGTACCGCCGATGCGTCGGAAGCGTCTGCATCTGACTTCGAGGCTTCAGTCTCACAGACCTCTGGCTCCATGCCCTCATAGGGATTGAGCAGTGGCTCGACTTTTCCCGGTTGATCCACTGAGCTTGAATCAATGAGGCGATAACCCGGTTCAGGCGCGTTGGTGACATAAGCGGTGCCGCGAAGATAGCGGAGTTCCTCGATGGATTTTCCATCTGCGAGGCCATGTGCTAGATCTACAATGGCGCGCTCTGCATTACCGTAGAGCAGAATGTCCGCCTTACTGTCGACGAGGACGGAGCGTCGTACTTTATCGCTCCAATAGTCGTAGTGGGCCATGCGTCTTAAGCTAGCTTCGATTCCACCGATAACAACTGGGACGTCTTTGTAAGCCTCGCGTGCACGTTGACTGTATACCGTCACCGCTCGGTCGGGTCGCTTGCCAGCAAGATCTCCGGCGGTGTAGGCATCATCGTTACGCCGCTTCTTATCTGCGGTGTAGTGATTGATCATCGAGTCCATATTGCCGGCCGCGATGCCAAAGAAGAGATTGGGTTTTCCTAGCGCTCTAAAGGCATCTGCACTTCGCCAGTCCGGCTGAGAGATGATGCCCACGCGGAAGCCCTGGCCTTCGAGGACACGGCCGATAACGGCCATACCAAAGCTTGGATGATCGACATAGGCATCTCCTGTGACGATGATAATGTCACAGCTATCCCAGCCAAGCTGGTCCATCTCTACGCGGGACATTGGAAGCCATGGCGCGGGACCAAAGCACTCAGCCCAGTACTTGCGGTGCGAGAAAATGTCTATCGGTTTTTCGTTCACGGGAGTTGTGGCTTCTGCTCTCTCAGCTCGTCAGGGACCTCTAGGTCAGCACCGCAGTGCTTACAGTGTTGCGCATCCAAGGCATGGTCAACGCCTGCACACACGGGACAATTCCATGACAGCGTTTGTGCGGCACGGCGAGATCCCAATCTTTCCCACAGTTTACTGGTTACGATAGCCGTCGGCACAGCCAAAATTGAATAACCGATCAAAATACCAATTGATGCGACAAAACGCCCCATCGGTGTTCCGGGAACCACATCGCCATATCCGACGGTTGTTATGGTCACAACCGCCCAGTAAATACTCATTGGGATACTGACGAACCCGTGTTCTGGACCATCGATCACGTAGAGTAAACAACCGAAAACGACAACGGTGACCATGACGATCGAAAAGAACACCATTATCGATCTCGCGGTGGCTCGCATGAGTCCGATGATCTCGATGTACTCCTCGTGAAGCTCAAACAGATGCAAAATCCGAAATACACGGAGGACGCGCAAAACACGGATCACAATAAGCGAGGACGCCTCGGGCACAAATAACGTGAGGAAGGTTGGGAGAATGGCGAGTAGGTCGACCACCCCCCAAAAACTGATGGCGTAAACCGCAGGCCTTCGCAGACACCAAAGGCGCGTAAGGTATTCGACTGCGAAGGCGATGGTGAAGCCCAGTTCGACCCATCGGAAGATATGACCATAGGCTAAATGGTACGCTTCGATTGAATCTAACATTACGATGAAAACGCTCGCCAAAATCATAATGAGCAGNGTGAGATCNAAGATATTCCCGGCGCGGGTNTCCGTGCCNAAAATGATNGTTTCTATGCGATCTCGTATCGGCCGANCGTGGCTCATTGCGATGATTCCTTGAGCATAGTAANNAGTGTTGGCCAAACAACCTCAACGAGCAGNGGCTGTGCGGTCGCATTTGGATGNATGCCGTCGCTTTGCATCAAGCTGGGGTTTAAGAAAACCGACTCGACGATGAAAGGTAGTGTCTCAACACCCTCATAGTCTGCGAGTGACGTGTAAATACCCCTGAAAAGCTCTGTGTAGCGACGACCCAAATTGGGTGGTGCCTCGGCGGCGAGTAGGAGTACTTGTGCGCCAACAGCGAGTGAGGCTTCAGTCATCGCAGCAAGATTCTCCCGCATTTGCTTTATCGGCATTGCGCGCAACCCATCGTTGCCGCCAAGCTCTATGATAACCAGTGCCGGTTTGTAGTCGTCGAGCAAGGCGGGGAGCCGATACGCGCCCCCTCGGGTTGTCTCTCCCGATATGCTTGCATTGATAACGGTGGTACCTTGGATCTCTGCTTGGAGGCGTTGCTCCAAGAGATTGACCCAACCTTGATCCATATTTAAGCCATAAGCGGCACTCAGACTGTCTCCGACCACGAGGACTTTGGTGGGTGAGTCCGCTTGGGCAAGGGAAGCAAGAACGAGGAGAGGGCCCAGTATCGTTGCTTTAACCAGGGTTTGCGACGCAGAAGTTACTCCGACGCTCGTTAGTGTGGGCAACAGGAAGGTAGAAACATTCGTCAATCCGACGCCAACGTAACGTCGTAAGTGATGCCAGAGGTAATGACGCATGATCAAAACATCCCAATTGAATAAGTCCGTAAAAACCGCCGAGGCGGATTTACAGATCCTGAGAGGGATCGATTTGGAAATCAAGCGTGGCGAGACCGCGGCCATCGTGGGTACGTCAGGATCAGGCAAATCAACCCTGCTTGGACTGCTGGCCGGATTAGATAGTCCAACGGACGGCGAGGTTCACCTCGATGGCACCGATATCGTGCTGTTGGATGAAGACGAGCGCGCGGTGTTGCGCAGCCAGAAAGTGGGGTTTGTTTTTCAAAGCTTTCAGCTGCTGCCTGCATTGACTGCACTTGAAAACGTCATGTTGCCGCTCGAGCTGGCTGGCCGCGATGATGCTAAGCCTTTGGCAGAGGATTACCTTGCACGAGTTGGACTGGGTGAGCGCCTGCAGCATTACCCTCGAACACTGTCTGGCGGCGAGCAGCAGCGTGTAGCGATCGCACGAGCATTTGCGGCTAAGCCGTTGATATTGTTTGCTGATGAGCCCACAGGAAACCTGGATACCGCGACCGGGGCTACGATCATAGAGTTGCTGTTTGGGTTGAACGAGGAGGAGGGCACGACGCTGGTGCTCGTGACGCATGACAATGCCTTAGCAGACCGCTGCCAACGAAAATTTGTCATGGCGGCCGGCCAATTAAGTGAAGCGGTATGAAGTCACCCCTTAGTGCGTCGTTGAGACTGCTCATTCGCGACTGGCGTGGGGGCGAGTTAGGCGTTCTGTTGAGTGCGCTAGTGCTGGCTGTATCCCTCGTAGTGGCGATAAGCGGTTTTGTAAATCGACTGCAATTTAATCTTGAGAGAGAGTCTGCAAGTTTCCTTGCAGCAGATCTCGTCGTTTCGAGTTCCCGTGAGATGCCATCTGAGTGGCATGATCAGGCGCGCAATACGTTTTTGTTAACAGGTGAGACGGTTACGTTTTCGTCAATGGTGATTTCCGAGACCGACGAGATGTTTTTAGCCTCGGTGAAAGCAGTCGGAGGTGGTTATCCGCTTCGAGGTGCTTTGCGTGTTGAGATAGGGGACGGTGTTTTAACCGCCGACCTTCCCACTCCCGGTGAGGTTTATCTTGCCCCCCGTCTTATCCAGCAACTCGGCACCTCGGTGGGTGACGCACTGTATGTTGGCGACGCCACACTGCAAGTCGCGGGAACGCTTCTTGAGGAGCCCGACTCAACGACGGGGTTTTTCGGCTACGGTCCTCGCCTTGTTATGCATGTTGATGACCTCGCGGCGACGGGGGTTATTCAGCCGGGTAGCCGCGTGACTTACCGGCTATTACTCGCAGGGGATGCGGCATCGGTAGAGCAGTATAGAAGTTGGGTAGAGCCGCAGCTGGTTCAAGGACAGCGTCTACTCTCGGTCGACGAGTCGCAGCCTGGTATTGGTGCCACATTGGATCGGGCGCGCGGCTTTTTGCTTCTTGCCGGAAGCTTGGGCGTCATGTTGGCTGCCGCTGCCATCTTGGTTGCCGCACGCCGATTTGGCGAGCGTCACACTGATCAGGTGGCGGTGATGAAGAGTCTTGGCGCAACAAAAAATACCATCCGCACGCTGTACGCGCTGAGCCTTACGTGGCTTGGACTGTTTGCCATTGCCGTTGGCAGTGGTATTGGCTGGTTGGCGCAGGACGCGATGTTTGCTGCCCTGGCGGATCAACTTCCCGGTGAGATTACGCGGGTGGGTGTAACGCCCTTTATAACTGGGGCCGTGACTGCAATGGTATGTGTGGCCTTTTTCGCATGGCCACCCCTGGCGCGTTTGGGAGCTATATCGCCGCTTCGTGTTATCAGACGGGAAACCACCATTGCTGACTCAACACGTGCTGCAGATCTTTTGCTCGGCACCCTGTCACTGGGCGCACTCATGCTTTGGTATAGCAGTGACATCAAGTTAACAGGGGCTTTGCTCTGGTCCATTGGACTGACTGTTGGCTTGGGATTTTTTGTGGCGAAGGGCCTGCTCAGTGGGACTCGCCAAATTGGAAGCAGTGCCGGTAGTGTTTGGCGGCTTGCGCTCGCAGGCATGCAGCGTCGTGGCACAGCGAGTGCCTTTCAGGTCGTCATTTTTGGTATCGCAATTATGTTGTTATTGGTGCTGACGGCTGTTCGTACGAGCCTGTTAGACCAATGGCGCCTCCAAATTCCCGAGGGCACGCCAAACCATTTTATTTTAAATGTGGCACCAATTGATGAGGCGCCACTGTTGCAGTTTTTCGCTGATCGAGACATTGAGGTTGGCGATCTTTATCCCGCGGCGCGCGGCCGTATCATGGAGGTCAACCGTGAGGTCCTGCCCGACTGGGGGCCAGATGCAACAGGCCCTCGTCAAAGGGAAGCTAACTTTACCTCCACCGATGCAAAGCCTGAAGGTAATGAGATCCTTAGTGGCGAGTGGTGGGACGTGGGTGTCGATGAGGCACTGATCTCCCTCGAGGACGGCTTTGCCGCAGATATTGGGGCACAGGTTGGAGACGAACTGACACTGAGAATTGCGGCGGACGAGTTTAGGGTCACTGTTGCGAGCATACGCTCGGTGAATTGGGAGTCCATGCAGCCGAACTTTTTCGTGATTTTCCCAGAAAAGCTGCTCGATAGATTTCCAACGACGCTCTTTACCAGTTTTTATTTGGAGCCTGATGAAAAGTATCGCGTGTCTGAACTGCTCGAGTTTATGCCGACGATTACATTGATTGAGGTTGATGTTGCTATCGCGGAAATCAAAACAATCATCGATCAGGTCAGTCAGGCAATTGAGCTTGTACTTCTAATTATTCTCGTTGCAGGTGCGCTTGTGCTCATCGCGGGGGTCAGTTCAAGTGTTGATGAACGACTTCACGAGAGTGCCATCCTGAGGGCTTTAGGGGCAGGGCGCATGACGTTATTGGGTGCCGTTGCAATCGAGTTTGCGGCAATGGGTGCGCTTGCTGGGGTCTTGGCAATAATGGGCTCTGAGTCGGCCGGCTGGGTACTACAGACTCAGATGTTAGAGTTGGACTACCAAGTTCAATGGATGCTATGGCCCTTGGGTGTTGTCCTAGGTGCAGTGATCATTGGGAGCTTGGGGACCTATGCGTGTCGGCGAGTCGTGTACGCCCCTCCGTTACAGGTGCTGCGAGAGCTTTGATTGGGTTTCAAAGACTCTCGCATGATCCTACCGCTCGTGTTGACGCTGTGACGTATGTCAGCCCTCGGCAGGCTTCTTAGCCGAGCAGGTGTCGAACTGCGTCACGCTCCTCGCTCAGTTCTTGGGCTGTTGCGTCCATTTTCTCACGACTGAAATCGTTTACGGCCACTCCGTCAACGACGCTGTAAACGCCGTCACTGCAGGTGCAAGGGAAGGAGTAGATTAACCCCTCGGGCACGCCATAAGCGCCAGTGGATAAGATGCCCATAGACGTCCAATCGTTGTCCGCAGTGCCCAAGGCCCATGTGCGCATGTGATCGATGGCTGCATTCGCCGCAGAGGCTGCCGATGAAGCGCCACGTGCTTTGATAATGGCGGCACCGCGTTGCTGAACCGTAGGGATGAAGTCGTTTTCATACCACGCTTGATCGACCAACTCGATCGCAGACTGGCCCTTGATGCGTGCATTAAAGAGGTCGGGGTATTGCGTCGCCGAATGATTACCCCAGATCGTCATATTGGTGACGTCAGTATTGACCGAACCGGTCTTTTGAGCGATCTGCGTGATAGCACGGTTATGATCTAGACGCGTCATAGCGGTGAACTGGCTTCCCGCGATATCCGGTGCGTTGTGCATGGCGATGAGAGCATTTGTATTCGCGGGATTACCGACCACTAAAACCTTTATATTTCGGCTTGCTACGGCGTTCATGGCCTGGCCTTGTGCAGAGAAAATAGCAGCGTTGGCTTCAAGGAGATCTTTGCGCTCCATACCCGGACCTCTGGGCCGCGCACCGACCAGCAGAGCGTAATCGGCGTCTGCAAATGCGACAGTGGGATCGTCGCTGCATGTGATGCCCGCTAAGAGAGGAAAGGCACAGTCATCAAGCTCCATTTTCACACCTTCAAGTGCATCCAAGGCGGGTGTGATATCCAAGAGGTTGAGGCGCACCGGCTGGTCTGTACCCAACATAGCACCTGACGCAATGCGAAAAAGAAGCGCATAACCAATTTGTCCGGCTGCGCCGGTTACGGTAACTGTGACAGGTGTTTTCATTTGACTCTCCTTGATGAAGCGGCCCCAGACCGCTGGACGTGGACAACGTTGCGTCGCGAATTCTCGTGGTCTGAGCGCCAAACTGCAAGTGCGTTTTGCTACCCAATGGCCTGTATTCAGACAGCTAATTTTGCGATGTTCGACTGGGACAATTATTATCCGCGTTTTCTAGCGACGATTTCCCTATGTCTCAGCCTGCCAATTCGGTCCAAGAGCACACGCCTAACACTGTGAGGGGACCCGTGAGTGATCCGCGCAAGGCGGCCTATAACCAGAACAAACTGATTAAGCGGCTGCGCCGACTGACGGGACAGGCAATCTCTGATTACAACATGATCGAGGCGGGTGACCGCGTCATGGTGTGTTTGTCGGGAGGGAAAGACTCCTACACGATGCTCGATGTTCTGCTTCACCTGCAGCGAAGTGCGCCGATCGATTTTGAAATCATTGCCGTTAATCTTGATCAAAAGCAGCCGGGATTTCCTGAGCACGTGCTGCCGGAGTATTTAGAGGACTTGGGCGTTCCTTATTATATTTTGGAGCGCGATACTTACAGTGTTGTGCGATCGGTTATTCCCGAAGGGAAAACAACCTGTGGTCTTTGTAGCCGATTGCGGCGCGGTACACTATACGGTTTCGCTGAGCAGATTGGGGCGACCAAAATAGCGCTTGGGCATCACCGTGACGATATCGTTGAAACACTGTTTCTCAATATGTTTTTCGGAGGGAAACTCAAGGCGATGCCCCCGAAGTTGCTAAGCGACGACAAACAGAACATCGTTATCAGGCCGCTAGCTTATTGCAAGGAAACAGACATAGAGCGCTACGCAAGTCAGCAAGGGTTCCCCATCATCCCCTGTAACTTGTGTGGTTCTCAGGAAAATCTTCAGCGCGTCGAAATAAAGAAAATGCTGACCGAGTGGGAGCGTGATTATCCCGGTCGCACTGAAACCATTTTCAAGTCCCTCAAGAATGTGTCGCCGTCTCAGCTTGCCGATGGGACGCTTTTCGACTTTGAGACCTTGGCACTCCAACGCGAGCGTGGCAGTGAACTCACTCTTCCATTGATTAAAACGGTGTCACTGTGAGTGACACGTTGCTGGCGGTCAGTGATGTCACCATCCAGAGAGGCATTCGTCAGCTATTGCAAGGCGTTGATCTCGTCGTAAGGTCCGGTGAGATATGGCAATTGCGAGGGAGTAACGGCGTTGGAAAGACATCACTGTTGCGCGCGATGGCGGGTCTTGCGCGCGTAGAGGTGTTTGGAAGCATTACGCGTTGTGATGACGTATTGTACTCGGGGCACGCTGCGGCACTGAAATCCGCGTTATCGGCTCGAGACAACCTGATCTCGCACCCCTCGGGTAGCGGCTCGCCTGCGCCGTCAGAGGTTGACGCGGCCTTGGTCCGCGTTCAGCTTGAGGGTTACGAGCACGTCAATACCGGGCAACTTTCGGCGGGCCAGAAGCGGCGCGTGGCGCTGGCGCGTTTGTTTCTCCCAAGTGGTCGGCTTTGGCTCCTAGACGAACCCTTTACTGCGCTGGATAGCCACGGCGTCAAGGTGTTGGAGAATCGATTCGTCGAACACGTGGATCAAGGNGGNGCGGTCGTGTTTACCAGCCANCAGNCAGCGAACCTNGGCGNTANGCTGCAAGTNGTCGATTTGGAGCAGTTNAATGGTGAGTAAATCCGGCGAGCTAAACGTGCCTCAATTCCTGTGGGGNCAAACTCGCAGACATTTGGGGTTACTGATCGCNTCGCCTGGTGAAATCGTCAATCCCTTACTGTTTTTTTTGCTNGTGGTGATTTTGTTTCCGCTTGGACTTGGACCCGATCCAGCACAGCTGGCATTACTTGCACCCGGTATCCTCTGGGTCGTAGCGCTACTTGCGAATNTGATGATCTGTATGCGTCTCTTTGTCGACGACTACGAAGATGGCAGTCTTGAGCAGCTGGCGATGGCCCCGTTACCGCTNNCTGTCGCTGTGCTCCCACAGCTTTTAGCCTCGTGGTTGGCNAGCGGGTTCCTACTCAGTCTTGTNTCACCGCTTTTNGGGGTNATGCTGGGCTTACCNCTCAGTGCCGCCTCGACACTGGTAGTGAGNTTNCTGCTTGGAACNCTNATCATGCTGTTATTGGGNGGGGTGGGCGCNGCACTAACGGTTGGCGTTCAGCGAGGTGGGATTTTGCTGGCGCTCTTGATTCTNCCGCTCTACGTCCCCATCCTCATTGCAGGNACGCGCGCGCTCGAGGAGGCGACTCATCAAGGGGATCCGACAGTCGCGCTCGCNCTTTTAGGTGCCGGGGTTACGGGCGGTTTGATTTTAGCGCCGGTAGCGATCGCGGCGGGGCTCAGAGTGTCTTTGGAACTCTGAGACTCCTTTTATTGGATTAACCCTATATACTTCGTTTATGTGGCGCATCATTCATCAATTTGGCTCTCCTCCTTGGGTTTATCGATTCTGTGATCGCGTTATTCCTTGGCTGCTTCCACTGACNCTNCTGGCGCTCTGTGCNGGCAGCGTCTGGGGNCTCTTGTATGCNCCCACCGATTACAAGCAAGGCGATTCCTATCGAATCATTTACATTCACGTACCAACAGCTGTTGTGTCACTNGCAGGCTATTACGTTATGGCTTNTGCGGGGCTCGTGAGTTTGGTTTGGCGAATTAAGCTTGCGGACACGGCCATGCGAGCCGCNGCACCNATTGGCGCTGCNTTTACAGCNGTNGCATTGGTNACNGGTGCCATTTGGGGAAAGCCCACNTGGGGCGCCTGGTGGGTGTGGGATGCNCGTGTTACTTCGATGCTCATTTTNTTTTTTCTTTATGTGGGCGTCATNGCCTTGTTTCAGGCCTATGAAAATAAGGCCATTGCCGCGCGCGCTTGTGCGATCTTGAGTCTTGTNGGCACGGTCAATATTCCCATCATCTACAAGTCAGTGGACTGGTGGTACTCGCTGCATCAACCTGCATCGATTAAGTTTACAGGCGAGTCGGCTATCGATTCGTCGATGCTNTATCCNTTNCTAGGNATGATCGTCACGTTTTATGCACTNTTTGCGGTGTTGATGATGCTCAATTTGAGGCAGTTTTTGACTGAAGAGCACGCGAAGTCATCTTGGCTGGGTAAAAGGTTGGCGCAATAGAATGCAATTCGATTCCGTTTCAGAGGCGATAACAATGGGTGGGCATGGCGCTTATGTATGGAGTGCCTACGCTATTACGCTCGTNGTTGTNGGTATAAGCCTTCTTAGACCTTGGCTTGNNACACGCANATTGAAGCGCGTGATCCGACAAGAGTTGTCNNGGNAGCAAGGCNAGNNGATGCGCGACGCNGCAACANGTNNTGCTAATGAGGTGGCCGATGCACCCCAAGCGTAAGCAGCGNCTTCTGATTGCANTGGCTATTGTCGCTCTNTCTAGCGCNACCATTGGCCTAATAGCGTATGCCTTAAGCGGCAATATCAATCTNTTTTACTCACCGTCTGANGTGGCATCTGGGGAAGCGCCGCTTGANCGGAAACTNCGGGTTGGNGGAATGGTGGTCGAGGGCAGTGTCAAGCGCGCCTCAGACCGTCTTGAGACNCGCTTTGACGTCACCGACTTTGTTCATTCAGTGACCGTTTCCTACGACGGCATATTACCCGACCTCTTTGCNGAGGGTGAGGGTGTTGTGGCAACGGGTGTTCTGGGTGCAGATGGNGTTGTTACCGCGAGCGAGGTGCTGGCAAAACANGATGAGAATTACATGCCGCCTGAGGTGGCAGANGCGCTTGAGAAGGCCAATGCGGNAGGGGNGTCAGAGTGATACCTGAAGCCGGCCACATNGCGCTCATTCTCGCCCTNTGCCTGTCAANCTTGNTGGGTGTGGTCCCNATGGCGGGCGCGTGGCGAGGTCAGCGCTGGGCCATGAACNTNGCACCAAGNCTCGCAGCGGGTGTNTTTGTCTTTTTGAGCATTGCTTTTGCCTGCTTAGCNGTGGTTTTTNTGCAGGATGACTTCTCCGTTAAGGTGGTAGCGAGTAATTCGAATTCCTTANTACCCCCGATCTATAAGTTCTCCGCTGTNTGGGGTAATCANGAGGGATCACTCCTTCTCTGGGTTTGGATGNTNGGGGCTTGGGCGCTTGCCGTTGCCATTGCAAGTCGCGGTCTACCGCTGGTGGTTCTNGCNCGTGTTCTCAGCGTGCTTGGACTCATTGGGNTGGGNTTTATCGCNTTTTCTTTGTTTACCTCAAACCCGTTCGAACGTTTGCTTCCAGGCGTTGCTGCCGAGGGACAGGACTTAAATCCTTTNCTNCAGGANCCCGGTCTNATCATNCATCCTCCGNTGNTNTACATGGGNTACGTTGGGCTTGCCGTTCCTTTTGCGTTTGCGGTCGCCGCGNTACTNGGNGGGCGATTNGATGCCGCTTGGGCGAAGTGGTCTCGGCCNTGGACTAANGTGGCGTGGGCATTTCTGACACTNGGNATCATGTTGGGAAGCTGGTGGGCGTATTACGAGCTAGGTTGGGGTGGCTGGTGGTTTTGGGATCCTGTCGAGAATGCATCGTTTATGCCGTGGTTGGTTGGCACAGCGCTGATTCACAGCTTAGCNGTAACCGANAAAAGAGGNTTNTTTCGGTCNTGGACAGTGCTCCTTGCTATCTCNGCGTTCTCTCTTTCCNTACTGGGAACGTTTTTGGTGCGATCGGGTGTATTNACNTCTGTTCATGCCTTCGCNGCTGATCCGGAGCGTGGCTTGTTCATTTTGGTCTTTCTTGTTCTGGTTGTTGGGGGTTCTCTGACGCTCTACGCATTNCGNGCGCCGACCGTTTCAAGTCCCATCAACTATCGACTGGAGTCCCGCGAGTCACTNNTGCTGGCCAATAACCTCATTTTTGCGGTTTCCGCNATCGTCGTCCTCTTGGGTACGCTGTTTCCCCTGCTGATGGACGCACTGGGTGAGGGCAAGTATTCGGTCGGTCCTCCCTACTTCAATGCAGTCTTTGTNCCCGCTATGGCACTGTTAGCGCCNTTCATGGCGGTTGGCCCCATTTCACGGTGGAAGGCTGACTCGGCGACCCGTTGGCTCGGTGAGTTGCTGGTCCCGGCNATTGTCTGNCTGGCTGTTGCCGTTATTGCNCCCTACCTAAGCGTTGGNGANGTGAATGTGTGGGCATCGCTTGCTGTTCTGCTGGCTGGCTGGNTGGTNATNGGTCTTGNTCGCGATTTACAGCAACGCATGCGCGGTGTGACGNCGCTTGGCAGNGCGNTGGCNNGNCTTTCACCNTCTTATATCGGGATGCTNGCAGCGCATNCTGGGTTTGCGCTTACGATNGTTGGTGCCGTATTTGTTACGCAGTTCAGCGCTGAGCGTGATTTNCGCCTGGAGGCGGGTGANGCGGTTGAGTTAAATGGCTACACCTTTACGCTNACTGANCTTACCGTCGTCGAAGGTCCNAATTACGCAGCCGACCGGGGNGTGTTTGAGGTGAAATACAACGGCGAATTANTCACNACATTGTTGCCGGAAAAGCGGCGGTATGTTGCCAGTGGGCAGATCATGACGGAGGCGGCNATTGATGCGGGCTTTACGCGCGACCTTTACATTGCNATGGGTGAGCCGCTAGGTGATGGNGCGTGGTCCGTTCGCGTGCAACACAAGCCGCTTATCCGCTGGATATGGTTGGGTGCNTTGATGATTGGCTTGGGTGGTTTGACCACCGCGCTGGATANACGGTACCGGAGAGTATCGGCCGCACGGCATCTNAGGGGAGATGAGGCGCTTGCTACTTAAACGGTTTCTTCCACTTGTGGCNTTNCTAGTCCTTGTACTGCTGCTTGTGCGGGGCNTNTCNTTGGATCCGACTGANCTGCCGTCTGCNCGACTTGGCGACAGGATNCCCGCTTTTAATTTACCNCTTTTGANTACCGANGANNGGCGCAGTGCTGATGATTGGATAGGCCAGCCCGCACTNCTCAATGTTTGGGCNACCTGGTGNTTCTCCTGTCGTGTGGAACATCCGTATTTNCTNGAGCTTGCTGGACAGGGTGTTGTCATCTACGGGCTTAATTACAAGGATGAGCCTGAAAAGGCCGCCCAATGGTTAGTCGATTTAGGNAATCCCTACNCGGAGACNATCGTGGATCAACGTGGCGATTTTGGACTCGATNTGGGCGTTTACGGTGCGCCAGAGACCTATGTNATNGNCGCNGATGGGATCATTAGGCACAGGCACGTGGGCGTGGTGANCGCGCAGGTCTGGACAGAGCAACTTCAACCTTTCTTTGAGGCCNATTAATGATCCGAGTGCTTTTTTCATCTGTTCTNGTGAGTNTCATGATGTCGATAGCCTCGATGAACGCGNTCGCGGTTATAGANACCTACGAATTCAGTACACCCGAGCTCGAGCTTCGGTATAAGGCCTTGAGCCAAGAGCTGCGCTGCCCCAAGTGCCAGAATCAGAATATTGCCGATTCNAATGCCCCGATCTCTCGCGATCTCAGAGCAATTGTCCATGAGCAGTTAGAGGCNGGCGCAAGTGANGATCAGATNATTACTTATCTCGTAGACCGCTATGGTGAATTCGTTCGATATCGGCCTGGCGTNGACGGCAATACGTTTTGGCTTTGGTCCGCGCCGATNATNTTATTTCTGATGGCTTTTGCCGTCGTATGGTTACAAATTCGGGGCGACCGTGACGTCACAANAGTTGAATCCAACGCTGAGCGCGCGCGTGAGTTGCGCGAAAAGTACGACGGAAAATAATAATGACTGAGTTATGGCCAATAGTGGTTGCACTCTGCGCNCTAGCAGTGNTTTTTGTCGTTGGACTGCCGATGATCTGGCGTCGCCAAATTGAGGGTGAGACCGTCGANGATTGGCTGGCCGTGCGGCGAGAGGAGATAACTGACGAGACNCTTTTATCCGATGCTCAGCTCAGAGTNTGGGANGACAAGGAAGCCGATAANAAGNTTGATGATGCCGGNCTGTNGGTTACGANNGCCGNGTCNAGNCCCGGATATCAAGTGGCGCTAGCGGGCGCNATAGTNCTNGCAACCNTCGNTCTTTACGACCGACTTGGCGCGTATGAAGACGTTCAAATCACNCGCGCAATCGCGTCGCTCAGCGAGGCGACGCCCAATGACGTGACGGCCCTGATTGAACGAATTGAAGCAAGGTCTGCTGCTAGACCNACAAATCTCGATTATCAGTCGCTNTTGGGTGAGTATTACGTGGCGACCGGTAACGCGGCAGGGGCCTTGGAACGATTTGAGCTGATCCTGGCTGAAGCACCGAACGCACCNGATGTGTTGGGTCGAGCGGCGCANGCNGAATTTGTTGCACAAGGNCANGTATTGACCGAGCGTGCANGGGCGCGAGCAGAGCAGGCGCTTGCGGGNAANCCTCGTCAAAAGTCGGCGCTGGCGACGTTGGCGATGGGCTCCTTTGGGGCTGAGCAATATCAGGAAGCCATCGGTTACATGCGCGTTTTGAGAGATTTGGAAGTGCCGGGCTCCGAAGGCCACCAGCTGATGCTCAATGCTATTGTCGAAGCTCAAGCGCGGTTGAATGAGGAAACACCCAATCAGGCGCCCGTGAGCGTCACTGAAACGCCTGCACTGACAGCGTCGGTAACCCTGTTGGTCAGGTTGCCAGAGGCTTTGGAAGCCGCCGCCGTGACAGGTAAAACCGTGTTTATCATCGCGCGGCCGGCAGGTAGCACTGCGCGAATGCCGACAGCCGTGGCTCGAGTTATCGCCGCTGACTGGCCATTGCGTGCAACACTTACGGATGAAAACAGTATGGCGGGTCAGAAACTATCAGCGTTGGCCCTGGTCGACCTGGAGGTTCAGGTCTCTGATAACGGCCAGCCTGGCCTCGACAACGCGCGTTTTACTGGCGAGTTGCGAGGGGTTTCGGTGCGCGGCAAGGATATTTCTGAGATCGTACTTCGCGCTAACGCTCAATAAGATGCGTTTTGCATATAGTGTTAGCCCTTCTTTGTAGGTACACTACATCTAGTGTTTTTAATAATAAAGCGGTGGCGCGTTGTGGCGCCGGGATTCTAGAGTAAATGCGCTTAAAGTCGATTTCTCTCGCAGGCTTTAAATCATTCGTTGACCCGACCCGGGTCACGCTGCCAAGCAACATGTGTGCAGTGGTTGGACCGAACGGTTGTGGTAAGTCCAACATCATTGATGCGGTTCGTTGGGTGATGGGTGAAAGCTCGGCGAAGACCTTGCGCGGCGAGTCCATGACGGACGTCATATTCAACGGCACCACCCACCGACAACCAGTCGGGCAGGCAAGTATTGAACTTCTGTTTGATAACTCGACGGGGAAGGTAGGCGGCGAATACGCGGCCTATAATGAGATTTCAGTTCGCCGTGTTGTCAGTCGCGAGGGTGCGTCAGACTATTTCCTCAACGGTAACAAGTGTCGTCGTCGCGACATCACAGATCTCTTTTTAGGCACCGGGCTAGGGCCTCGAAGCTATGCCATCATTGAGCAGGGCATGATTTCGCGGTTGATCGAATCGCGTCCCGAAGATTTGCGCGTCTACATTGAAGAAGCTGCTGGCATATCGAAATACAAAGAGCGCCGTCGTGAGACTGAAAACCGCATGCAGCGCACGCTAGACAACCTCGACCGACTGACGGATTTACGCGAGGAGTTAGAGCGTAATTTATCGCATCTTAAGCGTCAGGCTCAGGCGGCCGAGCGTTTTGGAGAATACAAGGAGCAGGAGCGGGAGCTCAAAGCGCAGCTTTTGGTCTTGCAGCGGCGAGTGCAAAGCACTGTAGCGACCCGCGCTCAGCGTGAAATTGATGATTTTGCGACCGAGCGAGAACGTCACCAAGCTCAGGTTTCTTCCGCGGTCTCGGAAATAGAGTCGCTGCGACAGCAAATCACTGACGCCAATGAGTCGGCAGGTAGTCTCCAGGGAAATTTTTACGCATTGGGCAGCGAGGTTAGTCGTATCGAGCAGACGATTAAGTTTGCGAAGCAGCGACGCGATTCACTTGCACGTGATCTTGAGCAAACCCTCGACGGTAAGCAGCGAGAATTAGGTTTGGTTGATTCGGACAGTCAGCGATTGACCGAGCTAGCGGAGGCATTAGCCTCCATTGAGCCCACCTTGGCTCGGGAGCGAGAAGAGGTGGCTAGGGTTGATGTAGCGCTTGCTGAAGCAGAGAAAGCGGCCCAAACCGCCGATGGCAGTTGGGAAAGTTTTACGCAACAGGCGGCGCTGCCTAAACAGCAGGTTGAAGTCCAGCAGGGTCGAAAAGCAAACGCGGAGCGCAATTTGGCGACGCTGACTCAGCGGTTGGATCGTATTGGCCAGGAGCTCCAGTCTTTGAGTTCGCACGAGGAGACAGCATCACTGGATGCTATTGTCGAATCGTTGGCCGAGGCAGAGGCTGCAGCAACACTTCAGCGCAATGATTTGGAGCAGTCACGGCAGGTCTTGGTCGATTCGCGCAACCAATTGGGTCGAAAACGCGAGGAGCAAGACGAGTTGCGGCGCCAAATGCAGGTGCTAGCAGGGCAGAGAGCTTCTCTAGAGGCCCTTCAAGCGGATGCAAGGGATGAGGATGCTGAGGCCCAAGCAAATTCGTGGCTCCAAAAGACCTTGTCTTCTCAAGGAAATGCGCTACTTGATTTGGTGTCCGTGAAAAGCGGATATGAATCGGCCGCGGATCTGGTGTTAGCAGAATGGCTGTCATCAATAGGCGCCGATTTCGAGCACATGCCCGCCGAGCCTTCGCAGCCACCGTCGGGCCTTTCGTTAATTGACTCGACGCTATCCGAAGCGAGCGCGGATCCAACGATGTTGTCACATTACATCAGTGGACCCTCCGGGATTGAAGATGTGTTAGCCGGTGTGCGGGTAGTTAAAACTTGGCAAGAAGCTATCGCAGCGCGATCACACCTATTGTCCGGGCAGTCTGTGGTGTCACAGGATGGTTTGTGGGTCGGCCGCTCATGGATGCGCTCTCGAACACAAGCCGACGCGGAGCAGGGCATGATCGCTCGCCAAGGGCGTCTGGCGGCGATAATACAGGAATTTGAGCGTGTCTCGACGCAGCTCGCCGAGGTCGATGAGTCTCTTGAGACACTGCGTCGTAACCGAGCTGATGCAGAACAAGCAATTGATACGCAGCAGGAAATCTTGCAGGCATCGCAGCAGCAAGTGATTCAGTTTGAATCGCAAAAGCGCGCGCTCATTGCGGAGCAAGCTCAACGACTGGCGCGTGAAGAGCAGTTGAAACAGGATTTAGCCGACGCCGAAGTGCGTGTCTCTGAAGAGCAGTCTGTCATCTCTGAGGCCACCCAGATGCTGGGGCGCGCGCGTTCGCAGGTGGCGTCCGATGAGACTTCACGTGAGGCGTTAGAAGATCAACGCCAGTCTGCACGTGATGTTGTTCGTCAAAGTCGGCAGGCAAAGCAGCAAGCGGATGTAGCCCTTAATCGTAGCGAAGTAAGGCATCGCGAGTTGCTGACACAGCGAGAAGCGCTCTCTCAGTCGATCGATCGTGCTCGGCAGCAGCTGGAGAGTTACGAGCAACGTGAAGCTTCAATCAGAAGTGAAATGCCAACCGAGGCGGATCCCGACCGCGAGGCTCAGCGTGAGCTGAGTGAACTCTTGGAACGTCGACTTGGTGTTGAGGCTCAGCTCACACAGGCTCGCCAGGTATTGTCTGAGCTAGAGAGTACCTTGCGTGAACGGGAGCAGACTCGTATGCAGGCGGAACAGGCGGCAGCGGGCGTGCAGACTCAAAGTGAAGGGGCGCGTCTTAAGCTCGCCGAAACAGGGGTTCGGGTGGAACAAATCGACGCTTCGTTAAAAGAACTTGAAGCAACGGTTGAGCAAGTAGAGGCTGAACTCCCCGAGGACGCTGATGAAAGCGAGTGGCAGATTCGAGTTGAGCGAATCGGCGCGAAGATCCATCGTCTGGGCCCCATTAACCTGGCGGCCATCGATGAGACAAGCCGAGCGCAGGAACGCAAGCAGTATCTCGATAAGCAAGACGACGATTTGCGGACGGCGTTGGAAACGCTTCAGAACGCAATAAAGAAAATCGATAAAGAGACACGAAGCCGTTTCAAAGACACCTT
Organism: Halieaceae bacterium; assembly: GCA_002689915.1. Taxonomy (GTDB): domain Bacteria; phylum Pseudomonadota; class Gammaproteobacteria; order Pseudomonadales; family Halieaceae; genus Luminiphilus; species Luminiphilus aquimaris. The sequence continues at coordinate 28,638 of NZIJ01000049.1, forward strand.
TGACACGGTAAACGCGGGATTCAGCGAGCTGTTTCCGAAGGTATTTGGAGGCGGAACTGCCTTCTTAGAAATGACGGGCGATGATTTATTGGATACGGGCGTCGCGATCATGGCCCGTCCACCGGGTAAGAAAAACAGTACGATTCACCTGCTGTCGGGTGGTGAGAAAGCCATGACGGCCATTGCCTTGGTATTCTCTATTTTCCAGTTAAATCCAGCGCCATTTTGTATGTTGGATGAGGTGGATGCGCCGCTCGATGACGCAAATGTGGGTCGTTATGCGCGACTGGTCTCTGAGATGTCCAAAAAAGTTCAGTTTGTATTTATAACGCACAATAAAATCACCATGGAGGCTGCCGAGCAGCTAATGGGTGTGACGATGCATGAGCCAGGAGTCTCCCGACTGGTAACGGTTGATATTGAGGAAGCTGCAAGATTGGCGGCTAGCTAGGGGTGAAAAGCGATGTCAGGGGTACTCTCTGCCTTAACTACTGAGACGGTATTAGCACTGATACTTGTGTTGGTGCTGTGTGTGGCACTGATTGTTAGTGCGCGTCGGCGGCGTCGACAAGGCTACAAAATGAATGCGCGTGTCGTGCGTGATGACGCACCCGTGCCCGACCCTCATGACCGGTCTGCAAGAGAGCTCCCAAATGGGGGGGCGCGTGTTGTCGGCAGACAAGATCCTACTTTTGGGACCTTCGATGAGTCCGCGACCGGCATGGCTACTCCGGAGTTCGACGACGAGGCAGTATTCGTCCCCAGCCGCGTCTTCGACGACCGCATAGACGAGGCCGATACCACTGCCCTTGATGACGTAGATGAAAAGCCCGGTACAGTGGATTGGCTCGATGAGATTGAAGCGGTTCCGGTAGGCGGTCAAACAGCCAAGCTTCCCAGGCATGAAGATGCGCAGGTCTACTCCCTTAACGTGGTTGCGCGAGCTGAACAAGGCTTCTCCGGAGACGATGTACTTCGAACATTGCTTGGCTGTGGTTTGCGGTTCGGCGATATGGATTTCTTTCATCTTTCTGAGATTGATGGGGGGGCGCCAACGATCCAGTTCAGCGTGGCGAATATGATGCAGCCCGGTGTCTTTGATCTTGACGACATGGAGGTGCTGTCGACCAAAGGCCTGATGTTTTTCGTAACGCTTCCGGGGCCTGCTGACATGACACGCGCTTTTGACTTGATGTTGCAGACAGCGCAAACGGTTGCAGAAAACCTGGGTGGCGACGTATTGGATGAGACCCGCAGCGTGCTGACAAAACAATATGTAGAGCGCGCGCGCCAAGCAATNAGAGAATTTGAAGCCAAGTGTAAAATAGAGCCTCGTTAATGCGGGCGNTAGAGCAAGAAATTAGAGAACTTGTCACCAAGCTCGACGCATGGTCACTNGCTTATCATCGCGACGACAACCCCATTGCTAGCGACGCCGAATACGATAGAGCGCTGCGCTTACTACGTGAGCTCGAAGCCGAAAATCCGCATTTATTGTCGCCAACATCACCGACACAACGAGTGGGCGATAAGCCGCTGAGCGAGTTTCAGAGCGTTGTGCACAAGATGCCCATGTTGAGTCTTGATAACGCCTTTAGTGGCGAAGACTTGAAGGCCTTCGAGGAACGTAACGCGGCCAAGCTGAACCTGTCAAAACTGGCGTTTTGTTGTGAGCCCAAGCTCGATGGGGTGGCACTGAGTTTGGTTTACGAAAAGGGCATCCTTGTGCGCGCGGCAAGTCGTGGAGACGGTAGCGTGGGTGAAGACATTACCCACAACGCGCGCACTATCGCCACGGTGCCGTTGCAATTATCAATAAATCAGCCGCCACCTGTACTGGAAGTTCGTGGTGAGGTTGTGATCCCTCGCGCCGAATTTGCCAAGATGAACGAGCGTTTAATTGAGCGCGGTGAGTCTGTTTTTCAAAATCCCAGAAACGCAGCGGCGGGCAGTTTGCGTCAACTTGACCCCCGAATTACGGCAAAACGTCCGCTTGTTTTTATGGCGTACTCGGTGGGTTACTCAGAAGAGGCCCAGTTGCCCGAGTCGCATAGAGAGACACTCAATTACCTTAACGAGCTGGGTTTTAAAACGTCCGATCTTATCGAGCTCGCCGAGGGTTGGGAGGCCGCGGAGGCATACGTTGCCCGTATTCTCGAGCGGCGGGATGCTATTGGTGTAGATATCGATGGGGTGGTGGTCAAAATTGATAGCTATGACCAGCAGAACGCGGTCGGTTTTGTTGCGCGTGCGCCTCGATGGGCGATCGCTCGAAAGTTTCCGGCACAGGAAGAGGTAACGCGATTAATCGATGTTGATTTTCAAGTTGGACGGACAGGGGCGGTAACACCCGTTGCACGGCTCGCGCCTGTCTTCGTTGGCGGCGTAACGGTCAGTAACGCGACATTACACAACGCAGACGAAATTGCCCGACTCGACGTGCGGGTGGGAGATGAGGTGATTGTGAGGCGTGCTGGGGATGTTATCCCTCAGATTGTCAGGGCGCTTGCTGATCGTCGCAGCGAGCCTTTGCCTAAAATTATGTATCCGACACATTGCCCCGATTGCCATTCAGTACTTACGCGCGATCTGGACGAGGCCGCTGTTCGCTGTGAAAACGCATCGGGTTGTCCTGCTCAGCAAAAAGCAGCCCTGGAGCACTTCGTATCAAGAAAAGCCATGGACATCGATGGCGTCGGTGAAAAGTTGCTACATCAACTCTTTGATGCGGGGCTGATAAAAAATGCAGCTGATTTGTACAGTCTTGACCTCGATACTCTGGCTAACCTTGAGCGAATGGGTGCGAAGTCGGCCAAAAAAGCGTTGAGTGCCATCGACACGAGTAAGAAGACGGAATTACCAAGATTTATTTATGCCCTGGGAATTCGCGAGGTGGGCGAGGCGACTGCCCGGAATTTATCAACGTATTTTGGCAGCTTGGAGTTGTTAAGTAAGGCTTCTCGAGACGCTTTAGAGGCGGTGGACGACGTGGGACCTGTCGTAGCGGCACGCATCCACCATTTTTTTAACTATGAGCCAAATACGGTGTTAGTGGAACGTCTTTTAGATGCCGGTTTGCACTGGGAATCGGCGAGTAACGATGCCACCGGCGATGGCATTCTCAGCGATCAAACGTGGGTCGTAACGGGCAAGCTGGAGTCGATGTCCAGAGATGAGGCGGGGAGCCTTATTCGTCGTCACGGGGGACAGACGGCTGGATCAGTCAGCAAGAAGACAGATGTCTTACTCGCCGGTCCTGGCGCAGGTTCAAAGCTCAGCAAAGCACAATCGCTGGGAATTACCATCATTGATGAAGCCGGTTTCTTAGCACTTATTGGGGAGGTGCCGTTGTGAATAGACTTTGGACCATGGGCATATTCCTGGCGATACTGGCCATGGCCGGATGTGCGACAAAGCCGCCCTCCAAGCTCGACAATATCTGCGATATTTTTCGAGATAAAGATGACTGGTACCAAGATGCCGCAGCATCGCGGCAGAAATGGGGCGTGCCTATCTCAGTAATGATGGCATTTATGCATCAGGAGTCACGTTTTGTGGCGGGGGCAAAACCACCGCGGAAGCAAATTTGGGGTTTTATTCCGGGTCCGCGTCCTAGCGATGCGTACGGCTATTCTCAGGCGAAAAACAGCACATGGGATTGGTATAAAACCAAGTCAGGTAATCACGGTGCAGACCGCGATGACTTTGATGACGCCATTGACTTCGTGGGCTGGTATAACCACACAACACACCAAACGAACGGTATTGCGAAAGACGATGCCTTTCGACTCTACCTCGCCTATCACGAAGGTCATGGTGGTTATAAGCGCGGAACGTACCGAGCAAAGCCATGGTTAGTGGAGGTGGCTAGAAAGGTTGATCGCAGGGCGAATCTTTACAATCGGCAGCTAGCATCCTGCCAAGACGAGTTTAAAAAGAAGGGTTGGTTGGATTGGTGGTAGTCACCGTCATGTTTCTGTCATTTTTTTTTCATTTAATGGGCATGGGTCTAGAGGATTAAAGGCATGACAGGAAAAAAAGTTCTAATTGTCGACGACGAGTTTTCGATTCGTGACATGCTCAGAATGGCTTTGGAAATCGCTGAATTTGAGTGCATAGAAGCCGAGAACATCCAAGATGCGCACAGATTAATTGTCGACGAACGCCCCGCAATCGTCTTACTCGATTGGATGTTACCCGGCGGGAGCGGGTTAGAGTTACTCAGGCGTCTTAAGCGAAACGACGCTACCGCTGAAATACCGGTCATTATGCTTACGGCAAAGGCGGCCGAAGACAATGTTATTCAAGGTCTCGACGTGGGCGCTGATGACTACGTCACAAAACCTTTCGCACCTCGAGAGCTGATTGCACGGATAAAAGCGCAGTTACGCCGTGTTGCCGGAGGAGAGCAACGAGACCGTCTTGAGGTTGAAGATCTCCTGTTGGATATGGACAGTCGACGGATTTTCGTGGCAGGCACACCGATTGAGATGGGCCCAACTGAATTCAACCTACTTCAGTTCTTCATGTCGCACCCAGAACGCGCTTACACGCGGAATCAGCTTCTTGACCATGTTTGGGGTGCCAACGTCTATGTCGAAGAGCGAACGGTTGATGTACACATCAGGCGTCTCAGAAAAGCCCTAGAAGGCGGTGTCAAAGATTACAGCGATCTCATTCAAACGGTCCGTGGTACCGGCTACCGATTTTCAACAAAGGGTGTGATAAATACGTGACCGCTCTGCGCCGTAATTGGCGTACCTCCCTGCGCACGCCGCTTATCATTCTTGTACTGGCGGCGATTGGGTACGCTTTCGATCTACTCAGCCTAACGCTTATCGTAGTTTTCGGGGCGTTGGTGATCTATTGGGGTTGGCAACTTAATCGGCTAGAGCGGTGGTTAGAGAACAGTCAATCAGTACCGCCTGAGGCCGGTGGGATATGGGGCCGCCTCTTTGATCACGTATACCGACTGCAGCGACAAAGTAAAGAAACCCAAGGTCGTTTAGAGTCGTCGGTAAACTATCTTCAAGACTCCCTGAAACAACTTCGTGACGCGGCAATTATTGTTGACCAGCGTGGGAACATCTCTTGGGTGAATGATTCGACGGGTACGTTACTCGGCATTGAACTACCCGGTGACGTAGGACGCTCCCTCGTAAATTTGGTTCGTGCTCCACAGCTATCAGACTATCTCGCTGAGGGTGACTATCAAATTCCGTTGAGGTTACCTCCGACACCTGAACAAGATCGCTGCCTTCAAGTTGAGGTAACGACATTTTCGGGTGGTGATCGTCTGATCTTTTTCAAAGATGTCACAGAGCAATACAAGTTAGAAGTAATGCGCCGAGATTTCGTCGGTAACGTGTCGCATGAAATGCGAACACCACTGACCGTCCTCAAAGGTTATGTACAAACAATACAGTCTTTAGATGCCCATATTGTGGCCCCTATTGAAAGGCCACTTGCTCAAATGGATATGCAAGTTGTTCGGATGGAGATGCTTCTTAAGGACCTCCTCTGGCTTTCGCGAATTGAGTCGATTGAAAACTCTGACAAGACGACCCCTGTTGATATGTGCGATCTGACCACAGAATTGGTAGGGGATCTTAGAGCCGCATGGCCAGAGAGGGACATCTTGCTGGTGCATGAATTCAATGGATTGGTTCTTGGTGATCCGATGGAATTACACAGTGCCGTGAGTAATCTTTTAGTGAATGCCCTCAAATACAGTGACGAAGAATCCAAAGTTCTTGTCGAGTGGACGTTAAAAGAGGGGCAACCTGCGCTGAGTGTCATCGACAAAGGCGAGGGCATTGATCCAGTCCACATTCCGAGGTTAACCGAACGATTCTATCGCGTGGACAAGAGCCGCAGTCAAAAGACGGGCGGCACAGGTCTGGGGCTTGCGATCGTTAAGCACGTTGCGCTCGCTCACAATGCGGAACTCAGAATTCAAAGCGAATTGGGAGAGGGGTCTCGCTTCTCGCTTATCTTTAATACTAATGACGTGGCTTAAAAGAGTTTTCATAGCCGCTCTCCTGCCTTGCTCGGGGTTTGTGGGGGCCGCGTCGGAGCAGGCAGAGACGGGTAGCCTTACGATTGTGGGCTCAGATACGCTTTCCCGTCTNATGACTGANTGGACCGAGGCGTTTTATACGAGATACCCCTCTATTTCTGTTGAGGTTCAGGCCGTAGGTTCAGCTGCAGCTCCTCCTGCCTTACAGCATGGNACGGCGAATATTGGCAGTATGAGCCGNCCTATGAATGCTGACGAGCGATCTGGGTTTGTGGCGACGAGAGGGTACCCACCGACAGAAATTGCCATCGCTAGCGANACGGTTGTGTTGATCACTCATCCATCAAACCCTATGGATTCAATCTCATACGATAANGTGGCTCGCNTTTTTGGCATGCCGGGNACCTGTGGGACGAGTGGGCGNGTATCGCGGTGGTCAGAGCTNAGTCCGATGCATACGTTTGGCCNTCAAAAGATTCAGGTCTTNGGCCGAAGTGCAACGTCNGGTACCTATCAATATTTTCGCCGAGCAGCGCTCTGTNATGGTGACCCGGGCGTGTTCACAAATGAAATTCCGGGAAGNAGTGGTGTGGTNAANACTGTTGCTCGACTACCCACNGGGCTTGCGTATGCACCCNAAGCACAGGTTGATAAAGGCGTNAAAATACTCAACATNATTGCGCGCGACGGGCGCATTCTNTCACCGAGTGCACCTGACTATCCCTTTAAACGCGTCCTTTACATGTATACCGTAACGTCNTTAGNAAACGCTAAAGACTCTACCGAATGTCGTTTTATCGAGTTTATTGCGGGTCCGACGGGGCTCGCNTCATTGCGTGNAGCAGGATTCGAGCAACCCATAAAAGCAGAGGGCTCNCTNACCCTCGCTGAGGCCGCAGATGTTTGTCGCTGAGTGGAGAGCTATACGGTCGGGATTNTNGGGCTTCTTNATCCGTNTGGCTGGCTTTNTNGTTATGTTTGCATTGCTCGGCATGTTCNTTCAAATGGTGACGGTTGCCTATCCCATTTTGGCGTCGAGCTCGNTGACCCCCGCAGCGNCNAGCGTTGTATTCGATACCTCCAGCCCCNCTCTCTCAAGCNCGACNNANGANACGTCGAGTCCGTCGAATCAAGGTNTNGTATTTACCGTCGCNGGAAGNTGGGAGCTTCGTGGTGACTCAGGTAAGCCTTGGTTCTGGGTTCACGAATTTACGGGNTTTCGCATTGAAAATACCACCCTGCCNACCGATTGGGTAAAGGCTACAGTGGTTGGGAGTAGTNGAGGTCTGGTGCTGTTATCAGANGAGGGTGGTATCAGCCATCATTANTATATCGAGCCAAAACTGGAAGGGGATGCACCCAGNACGAAACTTGTTGGGCAACNAANCGTTGANAGTGACGTTGNCTTNCTCGAGGGCCATCCAAGACTGTCAGTCGTTGCTATAGCCACCTCGCTNAACACAATTGAGATACTCGACTTTCGGANTCCTGAGACGCTACTNNCACAAGACGTAGGNTTCGCTCCCANCGCCTTGTATTGGGAGTCTTCCGCTCGCGTGGTGGCTGTCGGCGCAGAAGAAAGACGCGCATTTGACTTTAAAACCACAGACATTGNGGGCGCTTGGNGTCGACTGGTAACCCCAGTNCATTATGNGGGCTACGAAGAGCCTGGCTANTTCTGGTTGCCCCTTCCNGCNTCCGAGGAAGCGGAGCCAAAATATTCGTTNGCGCCACTNCTGTTTGGGACATTTAAAGGGGCAGTCCTCGCCCTNATTTTTGCNGTCCCCTTAAGTATGGGTGCTGCNATTTATGTNGGATTCTTNNTGTCNGAGATACAGCGCCGCCGCATTCGTCCAACNATCGAATTACTAACGGCCTTNCCNACCGTGGTGCTTGGTGCTATCGGCTTGTTTTNGGTCGCTCCTTACTTNGAGTATTTTTTAGCCGGGNTAATAGGNGTTGCCGTCGTTTTTCCCCTTTTGGCAACACTCGCTTTTTTTTTACTGCGAAGTGGGGGATTACGGATANTAAGACTTGNTGCACTGGATGATTGGCCCCTGAANTTACTTCCAATGGTATTTGTTATTCTGATCGTGGGTGNCTGGTGTGGGGTNTCNNNNGCATCCACGCTTCCNGGTGGATCGCTGGGTGGTTTTCTNGCAACACAGGGGATAACCCTCAGTTACTTCAATTCTCTTTTGGTGGGCTTAATTCTTGCGTTAGCCATTACACCCACGATTTTCTCGGTAGCNGAGGAGGCAATTCANTCTGTTCCGCAAAANCTATCATCTGGAGCCTTGGCNCTGGGGTCTACCCCTTGGCAAAGCTACAGNGACATTGTCTTGCCGCTAGCGATGCCNGGGATGATTGCAGCAGTAATGATCGGATTCGGACGCGCGGCGGGAGAGACAGTGATCCTATTGATGCTGTCTGGAAATGCGGGGGTCATCGATAGCAACATTTTTGAGGGGCTTCGGTCAGTTAGTGCATCGCTCGCGCTTGAACTCCCTGAGGCACCGAGAAACTCCTCTCACTACCACGTTTTGTTTGTCATGGGGTTGTTATTGTTCGCCTGCACGTTTGCGATAAATACGGCGGCAGAACTGATTAAAGACCGAGTAAAAGCGAGAGCGCGAGGTGTCTAATAACCCTAAAGCGCCTTTATCGAGCAGTCGGCGGCAATTGATGGGGTCCCGTCGAGATAGATTGTGGTCACTCGTTATGATCGGTCTGTCAGCCTCGATGGTGTCTACCATCATGCTGATAGCAACCGGTTTATTTCTCCTTTTGTTCGGCAGTGCGGTGCAGTGGTTAATAAGTGTCTCCGCTAGCAGGGACATCTCTGCAATTGAGTTGTTGTATGACACTGTATTCACCGGTGTTGGTCTAAGTTACGGACTCTCGGCAATTTTGCCCGCCATTTTTGGCACGCTTGCTTTAGTGATGCTCATGACGCTTTTCATAGCCCCATTGGGCATCGCGACAGCGCTTTATCTGACCGAGTACGCACGTCGAACTTGGTATACGAAATTAATCCGAATCAGCATCATGAATTTGGCAGGGGTGCCAGCCATCATTTACGGTGTCTTTGGTTTGGGATTCTTTGTCTATGGTCTCGGTGGCCAGGTGGACGAACTTTTCTTTAGCGACCGTTTACCGAGTCCGACATTTGGTACTCCCGGATTACTATGGGCGGCCTTGACGCTCGCTCTGTTAAATCTACCTGTTGTCATTGTCGCCATAACAGAAGGGTTGGACGCCTTGCCCAGTGACTTGCGAGAGGCCAGTATAGCCTTGGGTGCTACCAAGGGAGAGACAGTCTTTAGAGCTGTTCTTCCGGCGGCTTTACCCAGTGTATTTACGGGGCTCATTTTGGCCACCGCGAGAGCCGCCGGTGAAGTCGCACCATTACTGTTGGTGGGTGCGGTGAAGTACGCGCCTTCGTTGCCTTTTTCAGCTAAAGCGCCTTTCATCGAGTTAGAACAAAAATTCATGCACGTGGGGTTTCAATTATTTGATGCCGTTTTGT
>NZIJ01000050.1 GCA_002689915.1 Halieaceae bacterium
CTACACGCAAAAGGACATACCTTTTACGCTTGGCCATCGTTACCAAAGGCCTTTCGCTTAGTGACCTCCTTTATCACAGAGCAGGAAGAGATCGATGAATTCGTTGTAGATATTCAGACCTGTTCAAGGGCCTAAGCGTTCGATCGTCACCACAGGAGCGGGGTCATGAGCCATGGCGGGTCGGAGATGGTGTTATTGAGCTACCCAGGATGCCGAGGTGAGCTCGTTTTCATTATCTAGAATCCGGGCATGAAATCGGCTACCCGCGATGACGGGACCCACACCTGAGGGGGTGCCGGTCATTATAATGTCGCCATCTTCCAAGGTGGCAAAGTGGTTAAGCGCTTGGAGAATAACGTCGGGCGGATAAAGCATTTGTCGTGGTCCACCTCTTTGTCTTAGCTCTCCGTCGATGAAAAGCTCGAGCGTCAGATTCGCTAGGTCATCAGGGGCGTCAACGAATTCACTGAACATCGCTGCACCGTCGAAAGCTTTGGCCCGCTCCCAAGGTAGCCCGGCATCTTTCAGCTTCCCCTGCAGCTGCCGCTTAGTGAGATCAAGACCGAACCCCACGCCCGCAACCCTGCCTTGGTCAATAAGCAGACAGATTTCACCTTCAAAATGGATTGGCTCATCGCGAGTCGCTATAAGGTCCTTGGAGATGGATGTTGCGGGCTTCATGAAGACCGTCATTTCCTCCGACGGCACGCTGTTCATTTCCTCAATGTGGGCCGAGTAGTTCTTTCCAATGCAAATAATTTTATTGGGCCGAATGGGGCTCCCATTGAATGAAACTGTTGTCATGAAAAACTCATTAATGCGCCTTTATTAGGTTGTCATTGTTTCATGTAGTCCCGTGACTGTCAGGCGCCTACTGTTCCTTTAAAAGCCAAAGGGTAAACTCGAATTAATACAAATGAACATTCGTCCAATTAAGCAATATATTTCCCAATCGGATCTCGCCAAGCGCAGGTTCTCGAAGTAGTCTTATGCGACTCTAACAATAAACGGCGGTATTAAAATGCGGTTGTTCCTTTTCCTCTTAACCCTTGTGTTTGCAGGCAATGCAATGGCGCAAGAAAAACCCAATATGCTCATTATCTGGGGTGATGACATTGGTTTTTGGAACTTATCGACCAACAACATGGGGATGATGGGGTACGAAACACCCAACATCGATCGAATTGCCAACGAGGGCGCAAAATTTACCGATTACTACGGGCAGCAGAGTTGCACGGCAGGACGATCAGCCTTCATTCTGGGGCAGTCACCCATCAGGACAGGCCTCACCAAAGTAGGTTCACCGGGCGCTGACCTCGGTATTCGACCTGAAGACGTTACCTTGGCATCGCTTCTCAAGGACGAAGGTTATGTGACCGCACAGTTTGGCAAAAATCACTTGGGTGACAAGGACGAGTTTCTACCCACCAACCATGGTTTCGATGAATTTTTTGGCAACCTCTATCATCTGAACGCTGAGGAAGAGCCGGAGGACCCTGACTACCCCTCTGACAATGCATTACTCGTTAAGCTCTTTTCACCGCGCGGCGTGATTCACAGCTTCGCAGATGGAGACATCGTCGATACCGGTCCGTTGACTCGTGAGCGCATGAAAACGGTCGATCGGGAGTTTAAGCTTGCCGCACTCGATTTCATGACTCGTGCGGTCGACCAAGGTAAGCCCTTTTTCCTTTGGTACAACACCACGAGAATGCACTTCTTTACCCACACTGCTGATGACGAGCGTGGACTCTCTGGTCAAGGTTTCTATAACGACGCTATGGTCGGACACGACATGATGGTGGGTGAGCTTCTCGATCACCTTGATGACTTAGGCGTCGCCGACAACACCATTGTGATGTATTCCACGGACAACGGTCCGCATTACAACACATGGCCGGATGCAGCTATTACGCCCTTTAGGAGCGAAAAGAATACGAATTGGGAGGGGGGCTTTCGTGTTCCCGCCATGGTGCGATGGCCGGGTAAGATTAAAGAGGGGCAGATCATCAATGAGATCATGTCGCACGAAGATTGGGTGCCGACATTGCTCGCTGCAGCGGGTCGTCCTAACGTGAAAGAGGAGTTGAAGGCGGGTGTCACGGTAGACGGGAAGCCCTATAAAAATCATCTAGACGGATTCGATTTTCTGCCGTTGCTCACGGGGAAGACGGACGTGGGGCCGCGTAAGTCGTTTTTTTATTGGAGCGACGATGGCGTATTGACGGCGATTCGGACGGGTGATTGGAAAGTCGTTTTTGCAGAACAGCGTGCAAAAGGATTTGCTGTTTGGCGTGAGCAGTTCGATGAGCTACGTATTCCCAAATTGTTCCATTTGCGCCGCGACCCGTTTGAGCGCGCTGATGAGAATGCAGACAATTACGAAGACTGGTGGGTACGAAAAGTGCCGCCGCGAATTGCAGTTGCGCGCATGGAACTTCAGAAGTTTTTGATGACCTTGGCGCAGTTCCCACCGCGTCAACGGCCTGCAACGTTTGGTGTCGATCAAATGATGGAGCCGCTGTATAACCAGCAAAAGTCAAAAAATCAGTAGTTCAGGACGTTTCACGGTCCGTTATTTGCGCAAGACACAAAAAAGCCCCGATCATTATGATCGGGGCTTTTTTTATGGACTGACCTTTATTCGCTAGGAATCAGGGGCTGATGGTCTCGGCGGCGTGGCCGTAAACAACACCGCCGTCAACCGCAATGGTCTCCCCAACAACGTAGTCGCCACTACGCGCTGCGAGATAAATGGCGACCGCTGCCATATCTTCATCGTGGCCAATACGACCCGCTGGGACACCGCTTCCTACGGCGTCACCAAAATCGCGTGCCGCTTTGTTCATCTCCGATGCAAAGGCGCCGGGCGCGATAGCGGTAACGTTGATGCTGTCCTTTATGAGTCGAGTCGCCATACGACGGGTTAGTTGAATGACAGCAGCCTTCGACGCTTGATAACTGTAAGTCTCCCACGGGTTGATACGGATACCATCGATGGAGGCAATGTTAATGACTTTGCCGGGCTGTGCATGTGAGGCGGCCGCTTTTAGAGGGCCGTGCAAAGCTTGTGTCAAAAAGAACAGCGACTTTACGTTGAGGTCCATGACCTTGTCCCAGCCGGCCTCTGGGAACGTAGCAAAGTCCTCACCCCATGCGGCGCCCGCGTTGTTTACAAGGATATCGAGTGACTTCTCATGTTCGAAATAGGCATCGGCGAGCATCTGACAGCCTGCGACTGTGCTGACATCTTGGGGCAGTGAGATACAGTTAGGGCCCAACTCTTCAGCGACGGCGTCGCACACATCGGCCTTGCGTGACGAGATATAAACTTTGGCTCCTTGCGCAATAAAGCCCGCCGCAATCATTTTGCCGATGCCACGAGATCCACCCGTTACCAGCGCTGTTCGTCCTTTCAAAGAAAAAAGAGTTGATGTATCCATTGAGTACCTGTCCCAGATTGTTTTATTAATGATGGAGAGTTATCTAACCACGGATCATTTCTTGAGACACCACATAGCTAACGAATAACCGACATTTCTCTTGCTCGAGACTGTGTGCGAAGCATGATAAGCACCGAGCTGATACTGACGCCCGTGAGGGTTAGCAAGACGGCGGTATCGCCGAAGATTGGCCATATCCAGCCCAAAATCCACGGCCCGATCGTTGCTCCCGTTATGGCGCTTAGTAAAACCTTTGCGCCCAATGCGGTTCCACCATGCCCCGTCATAAGCATCCACGCATAGGCGTTTGGGAATATCAGTCCCATAAAGGCACCTATAAATGTGGTCTCCGATAACGGGATGACGCCCGGCGTCACCAACAGCAGTGATACACACACTCCGCTAAGCCCAATCACCGCAAATCCAAGCGTGGTAATCCATCGCGCTAGGGCCGCGGCCCCCAGTCGTACGACAACGAACCAGGCAAAAAAAGCAGCCATATAATTGGCACCAATGAGCTCGTTGTCAGAAGTTTCAACCAACAGCGATGGCATCCAATAGGTGAGACCGGCCTCAAGAAAGAGAATGAAAAAGGCTGTAACAAGAAGGGGCGTCACATTCTGAGCGCGGCGATCAGTTGTCTGCGTTTCAGGTAGTGTGCTTGGCACCCGATCATCGACGCCCCACGCGCCCAACATCACAACGCACGAGAGTGCTGCAATAGCGATGAAAATCTCCTCGCCCGAATAAATGCCCGTGCTGACTAGCCACGGTGCGGCCACGGCCCCCAGTCCATAGGTCGCATTCAAAACATTGAGCAGACCCGCATTTTTCTGAGAAAAATGGGTGACGAATAGGGTATTAAAAGACATTGATAGTCCGCCAAACCCCGCGCCCAAGAGGGGCGCCGCAAGGAGCTTTATTAACCACGAATCGCCCGCGACGACCATGGCGGCCCCGAGACTTAGGGAAAGGCTGGCCATGGCAATGCGCTTGGCATTTCGCCTCTCAAGCCGGCCGATAAGTGCTGAGCCGGTTACGATTGCCGACCCCACCCCGTGAAGGGCAAAGAATAAACCGAGCTCTTCAGGAGAGCGATCGAGCTGCGCCCCCATTTCTGCAACAAATAGCCCTAAGATTCCCTGCTCGAGCCCGATGAGCACGAAGGCGAGAAAGCCAAACGCTAAAATTCGACGAGTAGGAAGCGTTGGCATAAGGCTCGATAGTCGATCATCTGTAATATTTTTTCGTTACGGTTAGGGATTAAGGGGAAGGAAGAGTACAGCCCGTTGGAAAAACGCTCAAAGATTTTATTTGTTTGTACGCACAATCGCTGTCGAAGTGTGCTTGGAGAGGTTATTGCAAACGCACGGCACGGCGATGTTTTTGAGGCCTTTAGCGCGGGGAGCGCACCGGCCGGTGAGGTGCACCCGCTAACACTTCAATACCTAAAAGCCCGCGGGTTACCGACTGACGGGCTTGTGAGCCAGTCTTGGCAAGACTTCTCAGACCAACATTTGGACCTTGTCATAACCGTTTGTGACAGTGCGGCAAACGAGGCCTGTCCTCTCTGGATGGGAGAAACCCCTCGGTTGCACTGGGGAATGCCGGACCCCTCAAGAGTCGAGGGCCCTGAGCACAAAGTTCAACAAGCCTTTTTCGATGTTATGGACGCGTTAAACGAGAAATTATTGGAACTTCGCCTATCGCGCGTCTAGCAGCGCCTACTCACATAAGCCCGTTTTTAGGCTTTCCTGCGGGTATTTACTTGAAGGCATTTACTTGAAGACATCGGGATTCGAGACGCTCGATGTGACCGCCCCCACAATGGGGCTTCTTTCGGCGCTTTCGAAGCAGCGATCGATCATCGCATAACGCTCACCCACTCCTGATCGGAACGAGGGGTGTGTGAAGATGTAAAGGTCACCCGCACGCAGCGACTCTATGACTCGGGCGGCCAATACGTCAGCATCAATCCCGTTTTTAACTTCATTGGATATACCGACTGACATTGTCTCTTGATCGAGGTCCTCATCCGACATGACGAGTTCTCTATGGCTGGCATCATAATCTGAGGGGCGCACGCGATCAGACAAATAAATACGCGTTTTCACAAAGCCCGGGCAGAGTGTTGCGACTTGAATGCCAGACGGTGCGAGCTCCATTGCCCAGCCTTCTGATAGCCCGGCAACAGCAAGCTTCGTGGCATTGTACGCGCCGCCGAAGGGGAAG
This sequence comes from Halieaceae bacterium, assembly GCA_002689915.1. GTDB lineage: Bacteria > Pseudomonadota > Gammaproteobacteria > Pseudomonadales > Halieaceae > Luminiphilus > Luminiphilus aquimaris. The sequence goes on from NZIJ01000050.1 coordinate 5,676, forward strand.
CCATTCATACCTGCCATGGATGCGACATTGAGAATCCAGCCGCCACCTGCTTCTTTAATGTGGGGCACCATGGTCTTAACGCCAAAAACCACTCCCATTAAATTCACGTCGATCGTCCAACGCCAGTCCTCTGCAGACTGTTCCTCAATAGGACCGCTCGAACCGCCACCACCAACCCCTGCGTTATTCATGACGGCATGGATAGCACCAAATTTATCCAACGCTGCGCTGGCAACCCGCTCCCAATCACTCTCTTTGCGCGCATCGGCTTCCATGGCTAGTACGTGAATACCCTGCTCAGAGAGGCGTGCTTCGGCCACGCTCAACGTATCGGTCGATACATCAGTAATGACAACATTCATACCTTCGCGTCCAACAGCCTGAGCTACTGCAAAGCCGATGCCCTCAGCACCACCCGATACGACGACTGTTTTTCCCGAAAATAACTCCATTTCACGCTCCCAAGTGTGTTGTATTTTTGTACGACTTACGCACTGCAGAGTAACGCACTGCAAACGATTTCATTCAATTAAGATTAAATAAATCGGTGTTCCCGCCGAGCGCTGTGATGTTGTCGGTAATGGTATGTTCGCGAACCAGACGCTTTAAATAGTCCGGCCCGCCCGCCTTGGGCCCTGTTCCTGATAGCCCATGTCCACCAAAGGGGTTGCTCCCAACGACGGCGCCTACTGTGTCGCGATTGATATATAGATTGCCAATAAGCGCCTCGTCCTCCAGGCGTTTATGGAGACCATGAAGTCGACTGTGGACACCCATTGTCAGGGCAAAATCGGAAGCGCGGATGTCTTCGATAATGGCCTGTAGTTCCTCGGCGCGATAGCGAATAACATGCAAAATTGGGCCAAATACCTCATTGGAAAGCCTTTTGAGCGAATCGATTTCCCAGGCCTGTGGTGCAACAAAAAAGCCGGTTCCCTGTTTTGAGTGCATCGGCGCTTTTGCGATACATTTGGCGCGTGTCTCCAAGTCGGCAATGTGCTGTTTAATCGCATGTTGGGCCTCACCATCAATTACCGGCCCAATATCGCTCGAGAGCGCTTGCGGGTCGCCTAGGACAAGCTCCGCCATAGCTCCTCGAAGTAGTTCAATCATTTTGTCAGCTACATCTTCTTGCAGGTAGAGAACGCGCAGCGCCGAGCACCGCTGTCCCGCCGAGCGAAATGCCGAGGTAATAACGTCATCAACCACTTGTTCGGGAAGCGCAGTCGAATCGACGATCATGCAGTTAATGCCCCCGGTTTCAGCTACCAGCGGTACAATGGCGCCTGGGCGTGCCGCGAGCGCGCGATTAATGGTGACCGCCGCTGCATGGCTGCCGGTAAAGGAGACTCCTTTAATTCTGCTGTCCGGTAACAGCTGTTCGCCAAGTTGAGGGCCATCTCCGTTCAATATCTGCAAGACACCCGGAGGGAACCCTGCCTTGATAAAAAGTGTTTGGGCAAAGAGGGCCACAAGCGGCGTCTGCTCTGCCGGCTTAGCAATCACCGTATTGCCCACCGCCAAATTTGCGCTGATTTGACCGATAAATATTGCCAACGGGAAGTTCCAGGGGCTTATGCAGAGCCAGGGGCCACTCGCGTGGTGTTGCAGTCGGTTTGTCTCGCCAGTGACACCGGGAAGGGCAGTCTCTGAGTCCATCAACGCTTCAGCATTCACCGCGTAATACCGGCAGAAGTCGACCGCCTCACGTACCTCGTCAACACCGTCATTGAGTGTCCGTCCGGCTTCTAGGGCTATGAGCGCCGCAAGATCTATGGTGTGATTTTCTAGAAGCGTCGCGAGACTCCTCAGCAAGTCGCCACGGTGCATGGCGGTGAGCCGCGACCAGTTTGGAAACGCCTCGTATGTGGCGGCGATGGCGTGTTCAACATCCTCTGGTGTGGCGAGGGTGAACGTGCCAATAGGGTCTGCGTTAGTGGGTGAATACGAGGTGCCGATGGTTGAGCTTGAAGAAGGGGGTGTGATGGCGCGTATGCAGTCTTGAGCTCTTGCCGCGATCTCGTCTGTGCGCATCTGCCTGATTAAATCACGATCGTCCAAATCAAAACCTTGTGACGCTTTCCAAGGAATGGCTGCATTAAAAAAGATCGCTTCGGGCAGTGGAATAGCCGACGGCAGAGGTGCGTCCGAATTGTTTTGCTTAGCAAAGGGGTCAACGATTAGATCATCGACAGGAAGCTGTTCGTCTAAAAATCGGTTAACGAATGAACTGTTTGCCCCATTCTCCAAAAGACGTCTCACGAGATAAGGCAATAGATCCTCGTGTTGTCCCACGGGTGCGTAGGTCCTTACACAAATATGAGGGTGTTGTTCGCAAACCAGGGTGTAAAGCAGGTCACCCATGCCGTGTAGCTTTTGAAGCTCGAAAGATGTCTCGCGATTCTCCGTCGCCTCAATGACTTGAGCTACGGAGCGCGCGTTGTGAGTAGCGAACTGGCAGAAGATGCTTGGACTCGCCAGTAAGGTGTGCATGCAGGCCTCATACGATAGATCGGTGTGCGATTTATCGGTAAATACCGGGTAGTCATCGAGACCTTGTTGCTGAGCAATTTTTATTTCGGTATCCCAGTAGGCGCCTTTGACAAGTCGAACCATGAAGCCTGATTGACGCGATGCGGCTAATGCCACGAGCCACTTGGCCACCTCCATGGATCGTTTTTGATAAGCCTGAAGGACAAAGCCTAATCCATTCCAATCAGTCAGTTCCGGGTGGCTGCAAAGCCACTGGAAAACATCCATGGACAACTCAAGGCGAGAGCACTCCTCAGCATCTAGACTCATCCCCATGCCGTAACCTTTGGCGAGTTTGGCAAGTATCAATACCTTCTCTTGAAGAGCGGGCAGGCAACGCGCGCTTTGGCTCTCTGTGAACCGGGGGTGCAAGGCTGACAGTTTGACTGACACGTTGTGGTTTTGGCGTACATCCGAGCCCATGCAGCCCTCGCCGACACGGTGTATGGCGTTTTGATAGCTAATGAAATAGCGTTCAGCGTCCTCAGCTGTGCGAGCACCCTCGCCCAACATATCGAAGCTGCACAGTGTGTTTTGACGCTTCGCCCGTTTGAGAGCGGATTGGATATCTCGCCCTAGTACAAACTGGCCGCCTAAAATTTTCATCGCTTGAAGTGTTGCGAGGCGAACTGTTGGTTCGCCAACGCGCGAGACAAGATTGGCCAGCCAATGGGTCGGAAATGCCTGACTCGTGGACGATTTGCCTACAAGCTTTCCTGCCAGCATTAGCCCCCATACGGAGGCGTTTACAAGCTGCGAGTCAGAGGCACTCTCGTGAGCTCCCCAGTTTCCGTCACTGATCTTTTCAGCAATCAGGACATCCAATGTCGCATCATCTGGGACTCTGAGCAGCGCCTCAGCGAGACACATCAGGGCAATGCCTTCACTGTTAGACAGGCCGAATTCGCGTAAAAAGGCATCGAGCGTACCTGACTCATCGGATCGTTTGCGGCTGTTTATTACAAAGTCTCGAGCAATTCCGGTGACACTTTGACGCCGATCATTGTCGTGTATGAGTCCGGCACAGGCGATCTCTAACGCTGAGGCAGAGGTTGCATAGTGCATTGCGCGAATGCTCGCTCTGTCGATAGCAGCCATCGTTATCCTCGGTAATGTAATAGGGTAATGGTTCTGTTTAAATATAGGCCGAAGAGAGGCCTAGCCAATAACACTAAATAGGTAAGGAGCTGCGATGTCACTCACATTGGATTTTCAAGATAATGTTGCGGTATTGACGCACGACGATGGGAAACGGAATGCTTTTTCACCCGATTGCATCCGTGATTTCAACTCGGCCCTAGATGAAGTTGAAGCGAAATCTGCTGCACTGGTGTGGGTTGGCCGTGAAGGCTGTTTTTCTGCAGGTTTTGATTTGAAAGTCATGTCGGGGGGAGGCGCTGATGCGGCTGCCGCCATGGTTAAAGCGGGCGGTGAACTAGCGTTACGTGTTTTCACCTTTCCCCACCCCGTAGTCTGTGCGGTGACAGGGCACTGTCTGGCCTTGGGCTCAGTCATGTTGGTTTGCGCAGACAAGCGCATCGGTATTGAGGGAGATTTCAAATACGGACTCAACGAAACCGCTATCGATATGGATCTACCGGCCTTTGGCTATGAGCCTGCGGTCTATCGACTTGCCGAGGCGCACCGGTTCGAGTCGATTGTAGCGGCACAAATTCACTCCCCAGAATCGGCAATGGCTGCCGGCTTTTTGGATGAGGTCGTGGCACCAGATGACCTCATGGATCGTGCCATGGCGCATGCGTCTCGTTTAGGATCACTCCCTCAGCGAGCGTTCGCGTCGAACAAGTTGTTGAGCCGCTCAATCCCGATAGAGCGAATCCGCGCCGCAATGTCCTGAGTGGGAATACCCAGAGAATAAGAGTAAGAACGATGCTAGGGAAAATAATAGAGCGGTTTTTGGGGGCTTTGCCTTTTTTCTTCGGTTTAGCCTTTTTGGCTCCACTCGCGGTTCAGGTTATGGCAGAGTTCGGAGTCAACGCCATTGGTGGTGTTGATATGTGGACGGTGGCACTCATCATTTTTGGTGCCTGGGGAGGCGTAGCGTCATGGACGGGACGATGGATTTAACAGGCAAAACAGAACTTGAGCTCCGCGCGATGGAGCGGGCAATAGCGAAACAGCATCTCGATAAATTTCCCTATCTTTCCCTCATCTGGGCCTTTGGTAATTTAGCGTGTTGGATCGCTGTTTGGGTGCTTTGCCTCAACGGTGTGATGCCGCTCTGGTTGGGCTTTATCATTGCGACAGTCAACGTTGCCGCGTCTTACCTGCCATCTCATGAAGCTCAGCACTCCATATTTGCAATGCCTGGCAAACCAAAGCGCTGGCTTAACGAGTTGGTGGGCTGGCTGAGCCCCATTCCTTTAGTCATGCCTTTTTCTGTGTTGCGTGCAACGCATATGGAGCACCACAAGCATGCGAACAATCCAGAGCTTGATCCAGATTACAGCGAACATTACGCCACGATAGGCGGCTTTTTTTGGTCGAGCGTGCAATGGCGCCAACCCAAACCTCGCGGTGGAGAGCATCCCTATGTGCGCTGTTTGAAGCGTATTGGTCGTGAAGATCTTATTCTTCACTCGGTGGCTTATCAGCTCGTTTATATGGGTGTCCTGTGTGGTATGGCACTCAATGGCTTGGCGATTGAGGCCGCACTACTGTGGTGGCTACCGAGAGTCGTCGCGGTGTTCTATGTCCAGTTTTATCTATCGTGGGCGCCGCATTACCCAGATTGCGGTACCGACCGATATAACGACACGCAAAGCTTTAAGTCGCGGTTTGGCAATATCTGGTCTTCAGGTATGCAGTATCACGTTATTCACCATTTATACCCTCGGATCCCGCTGGTTCGAACACCTCAGGCTTACCGTCAGATGAAGCCAATCCTCCAAGCTCAGGGTGCGCGGGTCGATGCGATCTAAGGTGTTATAGATCTCCAGATGCTGTAGGACTAAGCTTGCTGAAATGTGATCGAGTGGGGGCTTGATGATGTCTTCTCAGGAGTTAAGTTTTACAGCTAATGTTGACCGGCAGTTTCTGCGGGCCGCTAACCTCCTTGATCTGCCCCCCGGTCTGGCTCAACAAATTCGGACCTGTAACGCTACGTATACGGTCAGGTTTCCCGTGCGCCTCCGAGAGAGGATTCACGTGTTTACAGGTTATCGCTCTGTACATTCCGATCACATTTCGCCAGTTAAAGGCGGCATCCGGTATTCGCTGGCAGTAAATCAGGACGAGGTCGAGGCGCTTGCTGCTTTGATGAGCTACAAATGTGCCGTGGTCGATGTCCCATTCGGTGGCTCAAAAGGGGGGCTTTGTATAAACCCCAATGACTACGACGACCACGAAATAGAGCAAATAACCCGGAGGTTTGCTTACGAGCTAATTAAGCGCGATTTGATTCATCCGAGCCAAAATGTCCCGGCACCCGACATGGGTACGTCGGCAACTGAGATGGCCTGGATTGCAGATGAGTATCAGCGGTTACATCCAACCGAGATGGATGCATTGGCCTGTGTCACGGGTAAGCCCGTTTACAAATCGGGAATCGCCGGCCGGGTAGAGGCAACAGGTCGTGGGATTCAGTTTGCGTTGAGAGAGTTTTTCCGTGAGCCACTGGACGTCAGACGCGCATCCCTCGAGGGCAGCTTGGATGGTCAGCGCGTTATTGTTCAGGGCTTGGGTAATGTCGGTTTCCACGCAACAAAATTTCTATCGCTGGAGGATGGCGCCAAGGTCATAGGGGTTATCGAGCGGGACGGAGCACTAACGAGCGATGAGGGGCTTGATGTTGTCGCGGTCAAAGACTGGATAAAGACCACAGGTGGTGTTCAGGGTTTCCCCGGTGCCACGTTCGTTGCAAATGGTGGCTCAGTTCTTGAATCCGATTGCGATATTCTCATCCCTGCGGCGCTGGAAGGCGTTATTCATGCCCAGAACGCGGCTCAAATTAAAGCAAAGCTCATTATCGAAGCGGCCAATGGGCCCATTACGGCAGCTGCGGATGAGGTGCTACGGACTCGCGGTGTGGTAGTGATTCCCGATCTTTACGCCAATGCGGGTGGTGTGACAGTCTCCTACTTTGAGTGGGTAAAAAACTTGTCGCATATTCGTTTTGGTCGAATGGAGCGCCGTGCACAAGAGGCTACTCAGGCGCTCATGCTGACCGAAATGGAGCGTTTAAGTGCCTTCGTAGGTTCCGATAAGTGGGCACCAACGGAGAATTTCCGAACGAATTACGCGAAAGGTGCAGATGAGCTCGAGTTAGTGCGGTCGGGTCTGGACGACACGATGCGGGACGCGCTTCAGGCCATGCGAGAGCGATGGCACGAGGACGAGAAGGTGGATGACCTCCGACTCTCGGCCTATTTGATTGCGATTCAGAAAATTGCGCTCAGCTACCAGTCAAAATCTCTGGGGTAACTGAACGCACACCTGTTTTCAGTCAGACGTCTGCCCTATTTCATAGGGATGATTTTGGTGTGGAAGTCTCAGTCGGCGTCTGTCTTTAAACTCTCGGCTGACGCTGTTTCAAAGGTNGCNACAAACACCTCGCCGATTGCAATAGCCANAATCGGAAGCACCCAGATTAAGCCAATNAACAGCGGTATCGTGCCGACAATGCAAAGCAGNACTGCGATCAGNAGCAGCCCAAAATAACGCCACCANCAGGTCGTGATGGCTTTTNGAGACGTCTCGAGCGCTTCCCAGACCCCCATATTTTTTTCGACAATTAAATAAGGTGCAAATGAGTAGGCTACCGCTAGGTAGATACCCGGTAAAACGAGCAAGAAAAAGCCGCCGACAATGAGAAGTCCCATCAAGACAAGCATGACGATGAGAGGAATGAGTTGACTGTATGGTTCCCAAAGCGTGCTGAGCGGGGTGTCTTTTCCTGCGGCGCGTCTAATTCCCAAAAGACCGAGTCCAATCCCAAGTGGATACACGAGGATGTTAACAATGATCTGGGTTAATGTGGCGGCTACGCCTTCTCCCGTTCCGACTGTGGCGTCCTGAACGACTGCAATGATACCGGTGATTATGAGGTAGATGAGAAAGGGTCCGATGTAGCTCCACTTGAACCCTACTTGTTTCTGCATAGAGGTTTTCAATACCTGGCCAATTTGCCAATCGGTATCCGTCGACATGATTTACTCCCGAAAAGGTGTTTTGGACATTCAGCATGGTCTTTCAGATTGGAAACTTCAAGGTTCTATCATTGAGCTGCGCAAGTGCTCGGTAATTGCCGCGGGTGTTACAGTGTCAAAGTTACCGGCCTACAAACCGCACAAGACCATGAAATACGATTACGACCCCATTCCCCTTAGCCACTCAGATGCCTATGGGTCAGCCGAAATGCTAGTCCGAGCACGGGATTATGCTGACGTGATATCCCAGCGCAGATCAGTTCGCCATTTCTCCAACAAGCCCATACCTCGGGAGGTGATCGAGGCATGTATCAGAGCCGCAGGTTCTGCGCCGTCAGGCGCTAATCACCAGCCCTGGCACTTCGTGTGTATCAGCGACCCGACGATTAAGCATGAGATTCGGCTCGCCGCAGAGGAAGAAGAACGCGCTTTTTATGATGGTCGGGCTGGCGATCAATGGCTCGATGACTTGCAGGGTCTAGGAACAGACGCTCAAAAGCCCTTTTTGGAGACGGCGCCGTGGCTGATCGCGATCTTCGCAGAGCGGTATGGTTTTGATGATAACGGTGAGAAACAAAAAAACTATTATGTCCCCGAATCTGTCGGTATTGCCACGGGCATCCTTATTAACGCGCTACATAATATTGGTCTGGCCACACTGACACACACGCCCAACCCGATGAAGTTTTTGAGCAAGATCTTGGGTCGTCCAGCGAACGAGCGGCCTATGGTCTTGTTAGTCGTAGGCCATCCGGCTCCAGATGCCAAAGTACCTAGGGCTGCGACAGTGAAAAAGCCGCTTGATCAGATTTCCTCGTTTTTTGAGTAAGCGAGCAGCTTTTTAGCCACTCAATGACAGTCCATGTCTGTCAACAACTGACGCATCAAGGGGATATGTGCGCGTCCCATAAACATGTGCTCCTCGATAAAAAATGTGGGCGCATCAAATAACCCCCTAGCGACGGCCTGGCTTTCCAATGAATCGAGATCGATAGCTTCCTGCCTTATCGATAACCCACAATCAGCAGTGAGCTCCTGTAAAACAGCCGAGTCATTGATATCTGTTTGGTCGATCCAATGGGCGGAAAACGCGCGCTTTACAAACAATGAGCTATCGCCTTCAAGGCCTGCAAGCCAGCGCAATGCAGCCGAGGTGTCCACTTGTGCGCGGCTAGGATCAATGTCGAGCCCTCGTACGTCCGCATAATGCCGTTGCAGGCGCCGTTCTGATTCGGTCCTGACATGATGATGGCTTTGAGTGACTGACTCGCTGGCTACCTGTGTGGGTAATGCTCGCTCTTTAGTACGAAAGGGTTGCCAGCTCACGTTGACACGGCAGTCTTCTGCAAGCCTTAGAATGGGGTCAAGGGCGAGAAAGCAATCGAGCGACTTAAAGTCGATGTAGGCGGTAATCATACAGTCAACTCATTACAGACGTCGGGCGGCGTTCCCCGTTTGCCAGTCAGACTCCAGCGAATGTAGGGTAAGTGCTCGCGGCCAAAGAAGACCTCCTCCCCCAATACATAGGTGGGGACACCATACATTCCAACATCGAAGCGATGCGTGAGAATCTGATCGTGCATGGTTTTGCCATTTCCGCTTACGAAATCATCAAACCCTGACGAGTCGACCTCGGCATTTTCTAAACACCCTTTAACGACATCGATGTCCTCTATGTCGAGTTCCCGGCGCCAGAAGGGCGGATAGACGGCCTCAAGGTACTGGGGCAAGCGATCCCGAAAATAGAGATTCACAAACAATATCCCCATATTGGCAATACTTGAATCCCAGATTTTTTCTGTACCTTTAAGGATATAGCCCTGTTGCTCTGCGTAACGCCGAGCATCTTTGTAGGCATAGCGGATCGCATTCCATATCTTAGGGCTTCTACCGCTGGACTCCACCACCGCCCCCTTTTCTTTTCGCGCTGAACCCAGATAACTGGGTATATCGAGCGTGTAAGGGCGCCAGTCGAATTCCAATCCAAGCTCACGTTCTAGCGCTAGAGCGGGCTTCACGGAGACAAAGGCGTAGGGGCTTTTGACGTCGAGATAGACAATAAGAGGACTATCGGTTTTGAGTGGATGCATTTAACGCGTCGCTTATTCTTCTTCTGTCCTAGTTTGCCTGTCTAAGGCGGCTATGCAAGCGCCGATATCCTGCTACTCTGGGACGGCATAATAAAGGAGACGTTGACGTGAGCACTGCTGAGCAACTAGAGACAACCGCTGACTATCCAAGATTGTTTGAGCCGTTAGATCTCGGCTTTACCACCCTTAAAAATCGATCGATTATGGGGTCGATGCATACGGGCTTAGAAGAAATGCCCGACGGATTCGAGCGGATGGCGGCGTTCTATGCCGAGCGAGCCGCAGGCGGTATTGGCATGATCATCACCGGTGGTATCTCGCCCAACGAAGAAGGCGGTGTGGCGGTTTACGATGAGCATGGCAACCCTGTTTTCGCCGCTTCAAAGTTAAATACCGATCGAGAGGCAGAAGGCCACAGTCTCGTAACCGGCGCAGTGCACACCGCCGATCCGGATGTGAAGATTGTGATGCAGATACTGCATATGGGCCCCTTGGCGCATAACCCAAACTTGGTTGCACCGTCCAAAGTCCGATCCCGCATCAGTAGGTTAACGCCGCACGAATTGGATGTTGAGGGTATTGAAAAACAAATAGCAGACCATGCGAATTGTGCTCGACTGGCCAAAGAGGCCGGATACGACGGCGTTGAGATCATTGGCTCAGCCGGATACCTCCTGTCGACATTCTTAGTTGAAAAAACAAATCAGCGAAAAGACGAGTGGGGTGGGAGTTACGAGAACCGAATGCGGTTCCCGCTCGAGGTGGTCCGGCGCGTTCGCGCGACCGTGGGCGACGACTTCATTGTTATTTTCCGTATTGCCGCAATGGACATGCTTCAGGGTGGTATGAGCTGGGACGAGATTGCTCTGTTGGCGAGGGAACTTGAGAAGGCTGGCGCCAGCATTATTTCGACGCACTTTGTATGGCACGAGGCGAGCGTTCCGACTATCGCGACCATGGTCCCTCGCGCCGCGTTTACGGGTGTGACGGCGCGAGTTCGCAAGGAAGTCAGCATCCCTGTGATCACCTCCAACCGGATTAATATGCCTGAAGTGGCTGAGGAAGTGTTGGAGAGAGGTGACGCCGACCTGGTATCCATGGCTCGCCCCATGCTGGCAGATAGTGAGTTTATGAATAAGGCGGCAACGGGTCGCCGTGACGAGATCAACACCTGCATCGCTTGTAATCAGGCGTGTTTGGACCACACCTTCAGTATGAAAACCACCTCTTGTCTCGTGAATCCTCGAGCCTGTCACGAAACAATGCTGAGCTATGAACCGACGACCGCGCCCAAATCGGTTGCGGTTATTGGCGCGGGACCTGCAGGTCTCGCGTACGCAACCGTTGCCGCAGAGCGTGGCCATAAGGTCACTTTGTTTGACGCTGCCGATGAAATTGGCGGCCAGTTCAATCTGGCGAAACGTGTACCCGGTAAGGAAGAGTTCCACGAGACTATTCGGTACTACAACAAAATGCTCGATAAGCTAAATGTTGACGTCAAACTCGGCAATCGAGTGAACGCAGATGACTTGCGCGATCAGGGCTTTGATCATTTAGTTGTTGCTACTGGAATTTCGCCCCGAGTCCCCAGCATTAAAGGGGTCGATCATCCCATGGTCGTGGGATACATCGACGCCATCATGGGCCGTAAGCCCATCGGTAAAAAGGTCGCGGTTATCGGGGCAGGCGGTATTGGCTTTGACGTTACGGACCTCATTACCCACGAGGGACCGTCAGCTGCACTCGATATCGACGTGTTCGCGAGAGAGTGGGGCATTGATTTTGAAAACCACCCACGCGGTGGGGTGACCGGCGTTGAGCCGCAAGTTGCCCGTGCAGATCGAGAGGTTTATCTGATTCAGCGTAAGTCGACGCCCGTGGGGCGCGGTCTGGGTAAAACGACAGGTTGGACGCATCGTACGACGCTAGGCCGACGCGGCGTGAACATGATTAATGGCGTCGATTACCGATTGATCGATGACGATGGTTTACACCTTATGATCGAAGATAAGCCGGTCAGTTTGGATGTGGATACGGTCATTATTTGTGCGGGCCAGGAGCCCCTGCGCGACTTATTCGATGAGCTTGACGGGGGTGATGTCAGTGTCGAATTGATCGGTGGCGCTTTTGAGGCGGCTGAACTCGATGCGAAAGCGGCGATTAATCAGGCCAGCTGGTCAGCCGCAAAACTTTGAAAGGGGTAGGAACCTATGGCGTTTTGGTATCTCAATATAGCGGCGTTCATTGCCGCGGTGGGTGCCGTGTTTCACGGCTACGTGGGTGGCCGAATTTACCTTGGTCACATCTACGGCAGTGAGCTTGAAGACCTCACCAAATCATTAAGCGTTGTCTCTTGGCAGGTGTTCACCATCTGGCTTGGTGTCAGCGCGGGCGTGCTGGTCTGTGTCTCGCTCGACGCCAGTTTGGGGCTCATGGCTTATCCCATCATTGCAGTGAACGCGTTATGCGCGCTGCTCTTTGTATACCTTGGCGTAACGGGACACGGGCAGCTATTGAAATTACCCGGTGCTTACCTCACGGGCGCAACCGCGTGCTTGGCGTATCTAGGGGTAGGGTGAGTCTGTGATCCTCAGGACGGAAAAGGAATGGCTGGGTCGCCCTCCTGCCATCTAGGATACTTTTTCATCACACCTTTGAAGAGGTCACCTTCAAGAAGTTGTTCTAACCAAGTGGCGACTTGCGGATACGGTCTCTCTGACCACCAGTTGGTATCGACCCCTGCAAATTGCCTGACAAAGGGCATCACGGCGACATCCACTGCGGACAGCGAATCGCTCCTTAAGTAACGATGATGAGTCAGTAGTTGCTCAAGCTCATCAAGAAAAAGCTCACCTTGCTCGCGGTACCACTGTTCGTTTTGCTCCGGGAATCGAACCGCATACTTATAGCGATCGAGCCAGTGCTTGAATTCATCATCACAGGTCAAAATAAGGGGGTCATCAAGACCCAAGCCGTCTAGCCAGTTTTCGGGGTCATTTTGAGCGAGCGCCCATCGCATGACGTCAAGACTCTCTTCGATGACAGTACCGTCGATGTCGATCAATACGGGAACGGTACCTTTTGGCGACACCTCGAGCATGGCTGTCGGTTTATCTTTGAGCACTACCTCGCGAAGTCCAACCTGCGCACCCGAGTAAGCAATACTCACGCGCGCGCGCATTGCGTAAGGGCAGCGGCGAAAGGAATAAAGAATGGGTGTGTCTGTCATTTCCGCAGTTTACGGATGCTCGCTCGCTGAACCAAATCGAATGACATGTATTCAGTCAAATGATGCACACGAGTCGCATCATTACTTTGCTTAGTGCATTATTTCGTCCCTAGTTTGGAGGCCGTATGTCACGATCAAAAGCAAAGTCATCTACTTTTCATCCACCGGTACGTACCTTAATGGGCCCAGGTCCCTCGGATGTTTCACCTCGGGTGCTCGCGGCGTCAGCACGTCCAACCATCGGTCACTTGGATCCGCTTTTTGTGGAGCTCATGGATGATGTAAAGGGTTTGCTGCAATACGCCTTTCAAACGGAAAACGAATTGACGATTCCACTGTCAGCTCCGGGCTCCGCCGGCATGGAGGCTGCTTTCGTCAATCTGGTGGAGTGCTCAGACAAAGTGATCGTGTGCCAGAACGGCGTATTTGGTGGTCGTATGAAAGAGAATGTCGAGCGTTGTGGTGCTACCGCTGTCATGGTGATGGATCGTTGGGGCGATCCGGTCGACCCTGAGAAGCTCGAGGCTGCGATTAAAGAGCACCCCGATGCAAAAGTCGTTGCCTTTGTCCATGCGGAGACCTCTACCGGTGTCAGAAGCGACGCTGAGACACTGTGCCGGCTGGCGAAATCGGCGGGTATGTTGGTCATTATGGATGCCGTAACGTCGCTCGCCGGTATCGACCTACAGGCAGACGCTTGGGGTGCGGACGTGGTGTACTCGGGAACCCAGAAATGTCTATCGGGCTTGCCTGGCATCTCACCAATTACCTTCTCCAATGATGCCGTCGCCGCGATTCAGGCACGAAAGCATAAGGTTCAGAGTTGGTTTTTGGACATGAACCTCATCATGGGTTATTGGGGTGAGGGGGCAAAGCGGTCTTATCACCACACCGCTCCGGTGAACGCGGTTTATGCCCTTCACGAAGCGCTCTTGATGCTCGAGGAAGAAGGACTGGACGCAAGTTTCGCTCGGCACAAAGCGAACCACCTTAAGCTCGCCGCAGGTCTTTCAAAACTCGGTCTTGAAATGGCTGTCGCTGAAGAATGGCGCCTACCTCAGCTTAATTCTGTTTTGATCCCCGAGGGCTTGGACGACGCCCTTATCCGGGGTCGACTCCTCAATGAGTTCGACCTTGAGATCGGCGCAGGCCTTGGTGAGCTTGCAGGAAAGCAATGGCGTATTGGTCT
>NZIJ01000051.1 GCA_002689915.1 Halieaceae bacterium
AGACATTGAACGAAATTCCAACAGTCGATTGGCTCGACCTCAACGCGGATCGCGACAAGTTCATGAGCGACCTGCGGTACGCGCTGTCGGAGTGTGGTTTTTTGGTGCTCAAAAACGCGCCGGGACTGGACGATGCATTCCAGCAGAAAGCCTTTCAAGCGGTTCGTCAGTTTTTTGATGCGCCCATGGACGTCAAGAAAACCGCACACATATCGAACACGCCGTATTTTCGAGGTTATACGCTACCGACGCCTGCCGATCGTGGGCAAGGGCAAGTTATTGAAAATTTCCAATATGGGTTTGAGCAAGCGCCTTTGTGCGCGCACGACGATGCGTCTCAACCGATTCACAAGCGACTTTTTGTCGGTCCTAATACTTGGCCCAAAACAGATTCAATGCCTGAATTCAGGCCCCTCATTGAGCAATTAACAGAGGTTTATCACCAGTTAACGCATCAACTGGGCGAACTCATTGTTGAATCTTTGGATGAGGACCCAGCCGAGTTTCGGCGTTATTTTGATCTTAAAGAGCCATACCTTGCGGCGAGCCTCAATCATAACTATAGCCTTGAGGTTTTCTCTGATGAGGCAAAAAAAGCGGTTCGAGACTCGTATGCGCGATTCGACGCGGATAATGTCGGCGCGCACATTGACGGCCCGCCTTTCATTGCGCTGTTGATTAATGACCGTCCGGGCCTGCAGGTGGTGGCGGGAGAGGGTGATTGGGTGAATGCGCCCGTTACCTGTCGAACCGCTTCGGGAGAGTACGATGTGCCTGTCATTGAGGGGTCGGTTATCGTGAATACGGGTGGTACGCTCATGCATCTGAGTGAGGGGCGATACGCGGCGACATTGCACCGGGTCAACACTTTGTTGATTCCAGAGGGCGAAACACGTGTCTCCATGCCCTATTTTTTGCTGCCCAAAATGGAGGGTGACTTAGTGCCTTTTGGGAGATCAGCGGCCGATAAATCCGGTGCCGCTGGTTACGAAGCGGGACGCGACCGAGGCGCCAACGCCTGTGTTAATCGCATGGGAACTTTTCCACAGGTTACACGTCGATGGTGGGTTGATGAATTTGAGGCCTTGAGCGAACAGCAGCGCAAGGAGGTCGAAGCAGAGACGCAAGCCGCCTTCAAACTTGCCTCAGAGCGCGGTAAGCGCTTCAAAACGCGCTCTTCGAACTAGCCAAATTAAAATGCCACCTTGGAACTTTCCGGACGGTGTGGAGGCGCTTTCACTCCAGGGTTAGCCGTTTAGTAAGTATCAGACTTTTTAAGTTGGTTTAGGTGCGTAACGGTTTTACTGTGCTAGCGTTCAAGGCTGGCGGCGATCTTTTGTTAAATTCACTAGGGGGAGACCCTAATGACTGCTATCGAAAAGAGTTATTACTGCGGTGCGTCAACGACTCAAATTATTTACGAGACCATTGGTGGGTTCTTCGACCGGGTAGCTGAGAAATATCCTGACAGCCAGGCCTTGATACTCCGACATCAGGGCGTGGAATGGACATACGCCGAGCTACAGCGTCGTGTAGATCAACTCGCCGCGGGCTTACTTACTCTGGGTATTGTTCCCGGGGACCGGGTAGGTATTTGGGGCCCCAACAGTGCTGAGTGGGTGTTAACCCAGCTCGCCACTGCCAAGCTCGGCGCGATTATGGTGTGTATTAACCCCGCATACCGACTGTATGAACTCGAATATGCCCTCAACAAAGTTGAATGCAAGGCGCTGATAACCGACGAGTCTTTTAAAACCAGCGATTACTTAGGCATGTTGAACACGTTAGCGCCCGAGCTTGAATATTGTGAGCCGGGAGCACTAGCGTCGACTAAACTGCCGAAGCTCAAGCACGTCATTCGAATGGGGTCATCATCGAGTGCGGGTATGCACAACTTTGACCAGGTCTGTGAACTGGCAACGGACGCAGATCGCGCCGCGCTCGTGGGTCTTCAAACTCAATTAAAGCCCGATGATGCGATTAACATTCAGTTTACGAGCGGGACCACGGGCAATCCGAAAGGGGCAACGCTCTCGCATTGTAATATTCTTAACAACGGCTACCTAACGGGCGAGGCGATGCGGCTGACTCCCGCTGACAAGTTATGCATTCCGGTCCCGCTTTATCATTGTTTTGGTATGGTGCTCGCAGTTCTCGCCTGTGTTTCTCATGGCGCTACTATGGTGTTCCCTGGTGAGGCCTTTGACCCTCAGCAGACATTACAAACTGTTCAGGACGAGCGATGCACTGCCCTTCACGGTGTGCCGACGATGTTCATCACCGAGCTTGATCACCCCAATTTTTCAAGTTTTGATCTTTCGAGCCTCAGGACGGGAATAATGGCGGGTGCGCCGTGTCCAATTGAAGTGATGAAGCGCGTTATTTCAGAAATGCACATGCGGGACATACTCATTGCCTACGGACAAACAGAGCTCAGTCCCATCAACAATATAACGTTGCCTGATGATTCACTCGAGCGCCGAACTGAGACGGTAGGGCGTGCGATGCCGTGGGTCGAGATCAAGGTGATCGATGAAGCAGGACACGTTGTGCCGGTTGGGGAAAAGGGCGAGATATGTACGCGTGGATATTCGGTGATGCAGGGATACTGGAACGATCCGGAAAAAACCGCGGAGACGATTGATGCCGCTGGTTGGTTGCACTCCGGTGATATTGCCACGATGGACGCCTGTGGATATGTGCGAATTGTGGGTCGGATAAAGGACATGATTATCCGCGGGGGGGAGAATGTTTATCCGCGGGAGGTTGAGGAATTTCTGTATCAGCATCCAGCGATTTCTGAAGTTCAGGTGTTCGGTATACCCGATAAAAAAATGGGTGAGGAAGTGTGCGCCTGGGTCCAGCTTAACGAGGGGGCAACGCTTTCAGCTGATGATATAAAAGCCTTCTGCAAAGATCAGATTACGCACTTTAAGATCCCAAGGCATATTCGGTTTGTGAGCGAATACCCCATGACCGTAACGGGTAAGATTCAGAAGTTTGTTATGCGTGACGAAATGCTTGCATCGCTAACCCAAAACACCTAGACGAAATGCGGGGCGATACCCTTGCTTGCGCGCAACGATTAAGGACTATTTTGAGCGTTGTGTTGTGTGGCCCAGATACGCATTCCATCAGCTAGTCCGTCAAAAAGGGGGGCTGCCCACTCGCCGCCCGCTTCGATGCTTCCTGCTTTTTCTACGATATCGATGGCCCGTGCTACCTCTATGATAGTGACGTGGGGGCCATATTCTGCGGCGCGCTCGATCAGGGGGTGCCACGCGGCTGAAGCGCCTTCTTTATTGGACAAACCACCGCGAACCCTGGGGCCTATATTGCCCAGATTAACCGCCTCATAAAACGGCTGAATATGGTCTTGAATGAGCGACTCCCATTCTCGGTCGCGAGCGTTTGTGCCAGTTACCAACATTTGCGCTCCGGGAGTAGGGTTTTGTGCATTCGCAATATGGGCATCGGCGGTTAGTACGACTGTTTGCACATTGTTATTGCCCTTGTGCACGCCCGCTATGAAGTGCTCTAGGGCCTGAAATCCCGGTAGGTTTTCACCATAGTGCGTAATGCTCGGTGTGAGCACGAAGAAGCCACGATCTCGCAGTCGCTCTGCCATGGCTGTTTGTGTGATGGTATTCCAGCGCTTTCCTATACTTCTTTCGTCGACTGATGCTCCCGGCTGCAAGCCACCCGGTTCTGTGTATTGCATGGGCAAAATTGCGATGGGCTGGCGAGTCGCTATTTTTATAGCGGCGACATCGGCGTGGGTCCAATTTTCACCCGTATAGTTGAAGGCAACCCGGTAGCTTCCTGAACCTTTTTTGTACGCGTATACACGCCCGTCATCGACGATACTTAAATGACTATCGCTTTTACCGGTGTCGGGCACAGATGCGAACGGCTGCGATGCAACGAGGAGTAATCCGAGGAGTAAACTGCGTTTGGCGCACAGCACGTTTAGGGTGCTTCCAAACGATAGACGTGTCTGGCGACCCCTGAAAATAAAAGATTTTTGTCTTCCTCTGCATAGTGCGACGTCATCTTTTTGAAGCCGTTGTAGAGTACGCGGTACCCCAAGGACAGACGGTCAACGGGGAAGTTACTCTCAAACATGCATCGCTCGGGGCCAAAGCAGTCAATTGTATGGCGGTAGTATCGGGCCTGCGCCTGGACAAATTCGTCAGAAGTTGGAGGTCGTTCTCGTCCATCCCAACCAAAGCCGTTGTCGGGCATGGCGAGACCACCAAGTTTCATATAAACGTTTGGGCATTCAGCCAGCTCGGCAATGTGGACTTTCCAGGTCTCGAAAATGGCTTCTCGATGATCCGCAAAAGGCCCAACACCGAGTGGCGTTCCAAAATGATCGAGAATCATGGTGGTGCTTGGCACTGCGCGTGCAAGGGCTATAAATTCGGGTAGTTGAAAGTGGTAGAGCCATGTGTCAAAGGTAAGTCCTCGATTTCCCAGCTGTTCGACCCCCTGTCGAAATAGGTCTTGCTCAAACAGCTTAGCCTCAGCACCACCGGGAATAAGAAGTCCTTCGATACCCTCCGAGCAAGCGCCCGCCTGACGAATACCCTTAAACAAGCCATTGGCGGTTTCGTCATGCGCGTCGAGGACACCCTCAAGTTGCGTATCGCGTAGGTCAGCGCGCGCGACGATTCCAGCTATTTGTGTTCGGCTACCTTGCTCTTTAGCCCTGGTGGCTGCCTGAGCAATGAATTCAGTTTCGCCAACGCTTCTGAGGTGCTCTGGACCCTCTTTATAGTAGGCTGCACCACATTCCATATAGACCGTTTGCGACACCTTGTGACCATCGGTTGTGTCACCAAGTAGTTCTGTGAGGTTGTAAGCCATACTCGGCTCTGGCCAGAGATGATGATGAGGATCAACAATATCGCGGTCCGGATCGACAATCTCCTCAATGACCTGCGCTAGCCAAGCTGTATTGTTAAACATTGTGTTAGCTCCTCACCTTGCCCTATGGCCAGATAAGTGGATATCACATTCGCTGGCCGGTGGAAATAAACGAGCAGAATTAGCAAATCGGCACGGTGTTTGCAGGNACNGAAGGGATNNACNGNCTTTGAAAGGTTTCNGAAAGTAAATGGTGTCGACATTTAAACNATCTNCTCGTCAGTTCATGGACGAATTTTGCGCGGCACGAGATTTGAACAGCATATTTNTGCGCAATGNCGAGTCGTATTTTCTCGACTATGCGGCGCGNCTNAGCCAGCGTGCACACGCTTCAAATAGACCGGTTGTTGTTGGNTTAAACGGTGCNCAGGGGTCNGGAAAGTCAACGCTGAGTGAGTTGCTGGCCGAACTGTTACCCAGATTCTTCGANGTAGACTGTCACGTGNTGTCCATTGACGATTTTTATTTGTCTAAGGCGCAACGTCGAAAATTAGGTGCGGCNGTGCATCCTCTTTTNGCAACGCGGGGTGTNCCGGGAACNCATGATTGTCCTCGGTTGAACGATGNCCTNGCCGCCTGTTCTGAATATTCATCNGGNGACATCGCACTGCCTATTTTTGACAAGCTNAAAGACGATCGCACCAGAAAGGTGCGNAAGATCAGAGTTGGTGCAAAGCCCACAATTNTTTTGCTCGAGGGGTGGTGCGTTGGAATTCCCGCCCAAGNACCTCTAGATCTGGCNGTCCCNGCAAGTAGCTTCGAGTTCTCAAACGATAATTTAGGGACGTGGCGAGGGTACGTGAACGATCAGCTNGCGACCGNNTACGCNGATATTTTTGAGAAGCTCGACTATCTCAGTATGTTGAAACCGCCCTGTTTTGAGGCGGTATTAGACTGGCGTGTGGANCAGGAGGTGCGCTTAATCGCGAAACNGCGNGAAGTGGCNAATGACAACGCGATTAAGGGAATGAATGTTAAACAGGTNGCGGAGTTTGTAGANAACTTTCGNAGGCTTACTTGTCACGCTATGACGGTTCTCCCCGATTTGGCCAATGAAACNTGGGANTTGCAAGCCGATAGGTTGATCCTTNCGGAGGTGANGNCTAAATGAGCNNNTCGCCGGTCATTTATACGGATTTAGACGGGACACTCCTTGATCACGACACGTACTCGGCTNACGAGGCCAAGGAGATATTGGNGCAGTTATCNGCGAGTCATGTCCCGGTCATTCCAGCTACGAGTAAAACGTATGCNGAGGTNGCTGATTTNAGGGAGCAGATGTCNTTAGACCATGCNTTCATTGTGGAGAATGGCGCGGCNGTCTACGTNCCAATGAGTCTGAACATCCGCTGTCCNATGGGAAGNAAGATCTTTGAGGACTANTGGGTTCGAGAGTTCGGAGTNAGACGCCAGGCNCTTTGCGACGTGATTGAAGCNCTCGATATGTCNAGCCANTTCGAGTTTAAGTCTCTTANCGAGATGCGCGCGGCCGAGGTGGCGGANATTACNGGACTCGATCTTGAATCNGCCAAGCGTGCTCAGATGCGTNTGTATTCGGAAACNATAGACTGGCGAGATNCNAGCGACGCGCTGCAGAAATTCAAAACGGTGCTGACCGATATAGGGTTTGCGGTGTCGCACGGGGGTCGTTTTGTTCACTTAATGGGACCAAACAACAAAGGCATTNCTGCTCGTTGGTTTCAAAATTTATTGAANCGTGAGTGGACACCTGACCTTNTCTCCATCGCCGCTGGCGATGCACCNAATGATCGAGAGATGTTGGAGGGCGCTGATTTTGCACTCGTTATGCGAAANGACCGTGGCACACCACTTGTGCTCGAGCGCTCAGGTTCAACTTATGTCTCAGACGGCTCNGGGCCCAATGCATGGGCTGCCGGCATNCGGGAAATCTTTAAATCGAACGGTTGGAGAATTTAATGGCTGATTTTTATCAAAGCCCNCACATTGCCACTTTGCATAACCTACGAAACCGCTCCGTTGAGGAGNTTGAGGCNCAGCTNGTTAATTTTTCGGCGTCGCGACCTTTGGGGCTGATTCTTCCCTCGCTCTACTCNGAGCTCGAAACTGACGCGATGCCCCTCATTCGCTCAGAGCTCCAAAAAGTCCCTTATCTATCCCAAATTGTTATTGGACTCGACAGAGCTGATCAGAGCCAGTACGAGTCGGCTCTTTCTTTTTTTAAAGGCTTACCGCAGCAGCATCGAGTGATGTGGCACGACGGCCCGCGCCTGCGCGCCATTCACTCCGAACTCGCGATCAGAGGGCTTGCTCCCCATGAACCCGGTAAAGGGCGGAATGTTTGGTACTGCATGGGTTATGTCTTAGCGACGTCCAAGGTGGATGCGGTTGCCCTACACGATTGCGACATTCTGACCTACGACCGAAGCCTGCTTGCAAGATTGATTTACCCGGTTGCGCATCCGCAATTCAGTTTTGATTTTTGCAAGGGGTATTACGCCCGTGTGGCAAATGAGAAGCTCAATGGACGCGCTTGCCGACTTTTAGTTGGGCCTTTAATTCACGCCACAAAACGCGTCTTGGGCGAGAACGACTTCCTGAATTACCTCGACAGCTTTCGCTACTTATTGGCCGGAGAATTTGCGTTTCGTAAAGACCTATTGAACGACATGCGGGTGCCCAGTGACTGGGGATTAGAAATGGGTGTCGCGTCGGAGATGTACCGAAACAACAGCACTAATCGCATATGTCAGGTCGAGCTCACCGACAATTATGATCACAAGCATCAGGAGTTATCCGCTAATGATGCGGGCCACGGGCTGTCACGAATGTCGCTGGATATCACGAAATCTTTGATTCGGAAGCTGGCTATTCAAGGGACGGTTTTTAATCAAGAGACGTTCAGAACACTCAAGGCAACGTACTACCGTGTTGCGCTCGATTACGTTGAGAGTTTTCGCCGCGACGCGATCATGAACGGCCTGGATTTTGACACCCATGCTGAAGAGCAAGCGGTGGAGTTATTTGCTACCAATATTTTAGAGGCGGGTAAGCAATTTCTTGAGCGTCCACTGGACGCACCTTTCATGCCCACATGGTCGCGTGTGGTGAGTGCAGTCCCCGACATTTTTGAGCAACTCATCGATGCTGTTGAGGAGGATCACCGGGAATTTTCATCGCGAGGGCTGTGATGCAAGGTAGAGGTAAGCGCCATGACTAAGAGCCACAGTAAAATAAAGCACCTACTCGGTACGCTATACGGTTCTCGTCAAGAGACCAACGTCGATGAGGTCTGCTTCAGTCTACTCAATGCGATAGGACTGGACGGCGCTGGCTCAGAACGGGAGGTCGTGGACACGACGCTCTGGAGTGAGTCGGATATTGCGCTAATTACCTACGGCGACTCAATTCTATGTGAGGATGAAAAGCCGCTGAGTGTGCTGCATGGTTTCTGTTTAAAGCACTTCTATGACTGTGTGACCTGGGTGCACATACTGCCGTTTTTTCCCTGGACATCGGATGATGGCTTTTCCGTATTAGATTACTCGACCGTTAATCAAGCCCTCGGTGACTGGGATGATATCCGAGCGATTGGTAGCGACTTTAAGTTGATGGCCGATCTCGTGCTTAACCATTGTTCGAGCCGGTCAGTGTGGTTTGAGAACTTCAAGCGGGACGTCAAACCCGGAGCTGGATTTTTCTTTACCGCCACGGAGGCCTTCGACGTCTCGCAAGTTGTGCGTCCACGAACCAGTGACTTACTGCAGGCGGTCGACACGACTTCGGGTACTGCAAAAGTGTGGTGCACCTTTAGTCATGACCAAATTGACTTTGATTTTTCAAACCCTGAAGTATTACTCGAATTTACACGGATTATTCGGATATACCTTGACCAAGGAGTGAGGGTATTCAGGTTAGATGCAGTGGCCTTTACGTGGAAACGGTCGGGCACGACCTGCATTAATTTACCGGAAGCCCATGACTTGGTGCGTTTGCTACGGGCGCTTATTGAACTGGTGCAGCCCGACGCCATCATTATTACTGAAACCAATGTACCCAACATTGAAAACTTGGCCTACTTTGGTCAGCGTGATGAAGCGCACTGTATTTACAACTTTGCGCTGCCACCGCTGTTGATTCACACCTTGCTCGAAGGCGATTCATCTCGCATGACTCGCTGGCTGATGAGCATGCCTCCCGCGGTTTTGGGAACAACGTATTTTAACTTTCTCGCATCACACGATGGGATTGGACTTCGGCCGGTGGAAGGTCTGTTGAGCACAGCCGAGCTTGAATCCATGCGCGACAAGCTCCAAGCCAACGGCGCGCTCTTGTCATGGCGCGAGTTGCCAGACGGGGACAAGAGTATCTACGAGGTCAATGTCTCCCTGGTTGATGCACTGAGGTGTCAAGAGGGCGGGCCCACCGAAACGTTGGATCGAATGGTGCTGGCGCACGCGATACTACTCGGACTGGAGGGAATACCTGCCATTTACCTCCATAGTTTTTTGGCCACACCGAACGATGAGCAGCGAGTGCTCCATACCGGTCATAACCGAGCAATCAATCGCCATCAATGGGATCTCAAAGCCCTTTCATCTGAGTTGAGCGATCCAGCAAGTGAGCATTCAAAATGTCTCGAGCGCATTAAGTTCCTCATAAGTATTCGCCGGCGCCAACCGGCTTTCCATCCGAATGCCACCCAATTTACGCTCAATTGCGGTCGAGCGATATTTGCCTTTTGGCGACAAAGCCACGATCGACGCCAGAGCATTTTTTGTCTTTACAACATAAGTGCTCATGAGGCATCGGTGCCGATGGCATCGTTGAACCTGACAGGCGGCGATCGCTGGATAGACCTTATGACGGGAGAGGCCTGTTTGCCCGACACCCAAAATTTAAGTATGGCACCTTACCAAGCCATGTGGTTGAGTAATTTAGATGGCGAGGCCTGAAGTGAGGCCTAACGAGGTAGAGCAAAAGTAGGAGTGAGAGAGGGCATTAGCAGTTAAACGCGTCTCGGCGTGTAAATTCCCTAGCAAGAGCATCGAATAAAAGCAGGCTTTTATTGCCATCATGCCGGGATTGCCTGCCTTAATGGTCTACCGAGACTGCGCTTTTTAAGCTTTAAGTGACTCGTAGTG
>NZIJ01000025.1 GCA_002689915.1 Halieaceae bacterium
GGCGGGGGAATTGGCCGCGGTATGAAGGTGTGTAATGACCTTCAACTCAGGAAATTTCGCCAGCTGCACCTGATCAGAGCCCGCTTTCCCCAGATCGTCAAAAACAGCGGGCATCGCGGCCAGTCGATCAGGGGTAAGAGAGGGCCTGACACATTCATCGGTCGAGATAATTCCTTTTGACGTCGCTATGGGAACGATAGAAGAAAAGCGCTGTTCTTGCTGCGCGCGCAACGCGCGTTGATGACTACCAAACGCCACGGCATCGAGGTCCTCCCGCGACATCTCGCCTCGGGAGGCAATAAGGTCAGCACCCGCTCCCATGAGTAGCATCTGATGACTCACGCCAAAGTCATGATCGGCAAAGACCCGGGCGCCATCCGCCAGTAGAGGCACCCGCGACATCATTTCTACACCGCCGGCCACCAACGCAGAGGTGTGCCCACAATTCACTTTCATCGCAGCCAGTGCAATCGCATCGATACTCGATGAACAAAATCGGTTGATCGTCATCCCAGCGACTGACGCAGGCCAACCCGCTCGTAAGGCCGAGGTTTTCGCAATGTTGGCTGCCTGTTCACCCTGCTGGGTAACACAGCCGAGAATGACTTCGGACAGTGATGCGGGATCGACTTGCGTGCGCAGCACAAGCGCATCATATAGCCGAGCCAGCAGATCAGAGGGAGTGAGCTCGTGAAGCCCTCCGGATTCCTTTGCTTTTGTTCTAGGGCTCCTTAGCGCCTCGAAGACATAGGCATCAGTCACGCACCCACACCCACCACCAGGCTCGCGCAGGTGGTCGTGCTACCGCCCATGTTGAAGGTCAGTAGATTTTGCGCATTGGGTATCTGGTAACCGCCTGCGTCCCCCGAAACCTGCTTCGCACAATCAAGCGCCATTCGCACTCCCGTTGCTCCAACGGGATGCCCCAGCCCAATCAGCCCTCCGCTAGCATTGATCGGGAAATCACCATCGAGGGCGATACGACCAGCCTCAACGGCTTTCCAGCTCTCACCCGGCTTCGTTAAACCGGAATGATCTATCGCCATGTACTCCGTGACGGTGAAACAGTCGTGAGTCTCAAGTCCATCCACCTCATCAACGGCACCAAAGCCTGCACGGTTCAGAGCATCGGACATTGTCTTAGCGGCGTGAGGAAAAATGAGATCATCGCCACGCGACCGAGCAAGCTTTGTCTCAAGCGAAATAGGTGCAGAGCAATGGCCCCAGCCTTTGATACGCGGTATGTCCTGAAGCTTAAGGCCTAACTTTTCCGCATGTTGCCGAGCAAACCGCTCACTCGCCAGAATGATGCACGCAGCGCCATCGGTAATCTGACCGCAGTCGAGTTTTCGCACCCGCCCCTCGATAACAGGATTGAGCGCTTCATCACCACTGAAGCTCCCCTCGGCGAACTGCCATCCACGTGTTTGCGCATTGTGGTTCAACTTCGCGTTGGCAAAGTTAATCTCCGCTATCTGCGTTAAATGATCATCTCGGATACCGTACCGCCGGTCATACTCCTTGGTAATCAGATCGAACATAAACGGCCATGGGAAGTCACAACTCAGAGCCTCATGCCCTTGCCACGTCGCGGCGCCCAAATACTCTGCACCTGTTTTACCGCTTACGTTTCGCATCAGCTCCAGACCGACGACACAGGCAGTCTCATAGTGACCAGCCTCGATATCGCGCATTGCACCCAGGATCGCCATTGATCCGGACGCACAGGCGGCTTCATGCCGGGACGTTGGCAACATTGCAAGCTCAGGAAAGACTTGCCCAAAAAAACCACCGATCAGACCCTGTCCAGCAAAGAGATCGGCCACAAAATTTCCTACATGACCCACCTCAATCTGGGTGGGTTCAACCCCTGCGTCCCTGATCCCGTCAGTCAGTGTCTCGGCAAACATGTCATACACCTCAAGACCCTCGCGCGCCCAATTGCGCGAAAAATCTGTCTGACTGCCACCTAAAATATAGACGCTATTGCTCATTGCACGCCTCGATTTGTTATTTGTATGAGTGAGTAACGATCACTCTACTCGCTGATTGCTTCGTGCGCGAGCGAAACGGCTAATGCCTATTGACGAGATTTACTGACACGGCGGCTAGTTGAGGAGAGCGACGTCGACGGTTGTGGAGGTGTGAATCACGTGCGTGGACCCAACCAACTCAACAACTCATATCACAAAAAAAGCCACCCGGGTGGGTGGCTTCTTTTAAGATGGTGGGTCGTGCTGGGTTCGAACCAGCGACCAATTGGTTAAAAGCCAACTGCTCTACCGACTGAGCTAACGACCCGAAAACTGTTTCAAGAGGGCGCGAATCTTACGACTTACAGACAAAAAAGCAAGCCCTGAAAATTACCGATACCGTGTCGGGTCAACGACACCTGCATCCGAGAAGCCAGCGGCTCTAATACGACAACTATCGCAAACACCGCAGGCCCGTCCCTGCTCATCAGCTTGATAACAGGAAACGGTCATAGCGTAGTCAACCCCGTGCGCTATACCCCTTCTAATGATGTCCGATTTGCTCAAGTGAATCAGCGGTGTTTTCAGCTCAATAGACGCGCCCTCGACACCGGCCTTAGTCGCTACGCCTATAAGGTTTTGATACGCGGCAATGAATTCAGGACGACAATCTGGATAACCTGAGTAATCCACGGCATTAACACCGATGTAAATCTCAGTAGCTTCAAGTACCTCTGCCCAACCCAGCGCAAGTGACAGAAAAACAGTATTGCGTGCCGGAACATAGGTGACAGGAATTCCCTCCTGAGGAGTTGTTGGCACGTCAATATCCATATCGGTCAATGCTGATCCACCGATCGCGGACAGGTCCAGGGAGATCACTCGATGCACGACATCACCGTAGCTCGCCGCTATCGCTCTGGCCGCATTAAGCTCTGCACGATGACGCTGCCCATAATCAAAACTTAAGCTGTAGCACTCTCGAGACTGGCTGTGGGCCATCGCAAGCAGCGTCGCTGAGTCCAACCCCCCTGACGTTAAGATCACCGCCTTCGTCGTCATATCAGCTCCTAACGCCCCGGCTCATCGTTCCAGAGAATTTTATGCAATTGCATTTGAAAACGGACCGGAAGTCTGTCGGCTACAATCCAGTCAGCCAAATCTGACGCGGCGATATCATGATGTGAAGGAGAGAAGAGCACATCCGAAACGCGGCTAACAAGTGCGTACTCGTCAAGCTTGAACCTCGCCCACTCGTAATCTTCTCGGCTACAGATAACGAACTTCACTTGGTCGTTGGGCGTCAGCAACGCCACATTGGTCCAAAGATTCCGATGCGACTCTTTCGAGTCCGGCGTCTTGATATCCACCACACGACTGACCGCCGTTGGCGTGTCTTCAATCGACATGGCACCACTGGTCTCCAGTGACACATCAAAGCCCGTGTCGCAGAGCACGTTTAGAAGGTCATTGCAGGCGGCTTGCGCCAGAGGCTCACCCCCGGTCACACAAATCGTCTTGCAATCGAAACTGCCAACGCTTTCTAGAATGCTGTCAAAGGACATCATTGCGCCGCCCGAGAAGGCGTATTCCGTATCGCAATACTGGCAACGTAGAGGACAGCCGGTCAAACGCACGAACACCGTTGGCAAACCCGCAGAACGAGCCTCGCCCTGTAACGAGTGAAATATTTCAGTGATGCGTAACTGAGACAAAATTAAGGACCCGCGAGCTTATTTGGTAGCTACTGACTATCGAGAAAGTCTTTGGCGAGCTGCGCCGCTGGATGCCCGTCTGCACCGTATTCTGAAATGACGCGCTGCAAATACTCTCGTGAGCGCTCTTGATTCCCTTTAAGGGCATGCACCCGTCCCAACTTGTAAAGTGCATCGGGCACTTTGCGATCATTGGGGTATTGATCTAACAACACCTGAAAGTTTTGTCTGGCTGACTCTGGATCCACGGGCTCCACAACAAGGTACAGCTCACCCAACCAATAGTGCGCGTTGGGCGCAAAACGTCCAAACGGGTACTCTCCAAGAAAAGCTGCAAAAGCCGTCAATGCATCACTAAATTGACGCTCGCGCACCAAGCCGTAAGCCGCTTGGTAGGCCTCCTGCTCGCCCATCTGGGGTGCCTTAAGGGGTTCCTCAGGCGCCGCATTGGGCTCTCCCAGCGCGACCGTGTCACCCGGTGATACTGGATCGTCCGTGGCATTGATGCCCTCTCCCGACGCAATGGTTGCAAGGCGTCGATCGACTTCAACGTACCGCTCGAGCGACTGATCCTGCAAACGCGTAAGCAAACTCGCTTGTTCCTCGACCAAACCGTTGAGACGCCGGATCTCCTCTTCAAGTTGTTGGACCCGGAGCGCAAGCGAACGCGCATCTGAGCTCGTGTCCGCTAACGGCTCTGGATTGAGCGGTACGCCTGACGTGTCTGCCTGCACGTAGGGCACGACGCTCGACGGGGCCTGAGCTCCCTGAAGCTCGAAACCCTGCGCAGCAACCTGATGGGTAAAAATAAAAAAGCCGGCGACCAGCGCCGGCTTTGTCAAACGTCTAGAGATCATAAAGCCTTACTTGATCTCCACGCGTCGATTCTTACTCCAGCTCGACTCGCCCGAGCCGTAGGCAACGGGGTTTTCTTCGCCATAACTGATCGTTTCAATTCGGTATCCTGGTACGCCACTCGCGACCATGTAGTCACGGACCGCATTGGCACGACGCTCACCCAGCGCAAGGTTGTACTCGCGTGTTCCCCGCTCATCCGTGTGACCTTCCAAACGAACATTACCGCCATCAGCCATCATTAATGCAACGTGCGCATCAATGGCTGCACGTGAGTCATCGCTCAACGAGGAGCTATCGTAGTCAAAGTAGAAAACGCTACCGACGGCAGAGGCTGCATCCATAAGGCGACGTTTTTCTTCACGTTTCTCAGCCATCGCCATGGCTTTCTGCTTTTCAACGGCGCGCTGCTCTGCGGCTGCCGCCTCCGCTGCTGCAACCTGCTCCGCCGCCGCACGTTCAGCCGCTGCCTGAGCTGCCGCCTCCTCTTTCGCCGCGTTACTTGAGCATGCGCTCACTAAAGCGGCCATCAAAACAACTGCAGCTGCTTTCCCCAAAGTGTTTTTCGTTGTCATGGCGTGTTTCCTACACAAAGTCTGGTTTTGTATTGCATATAATGTAGCGCATATATGTCTATTTGTTGAACGAAAGTGACGATTTTTCTTACCAACTAAACAACATTGGAGACCACGCGGGCTCTTGCACACTGCCGGAGCGAGCAGGAAGGCTAAATTTCACCCCTCCATCAACGGCAACAGCGCC
This sequence comes from Halieaceae bacterium, assembly GCA_002689915.1. GTDB lineage: Bacteria > Pseudomonadota > Gammaproteobacteria > Pseudomonadales > Halieaceae > Luminiphilus > Luminiphilus aquimaris. The sequence goes on from NZIJ01000025.1 coordinate 5,306, forward strand.
TAGCACGCTTCGTTCTCCTCGCTTTGTCGCGTAAATGACGAGAGATCCATTGGGCGCGATACTTGGACTCTCATCGAGCGACGTCTCTGTCAAAACAGTCATTCGCTCTGTAATCAAGTCAAAGACCCCGATATGAAAACGACCACCTCTTTGGTGAACGAGTGCAACGTTACGTCCATCCTCTGCGACGCGCGCACGCGCGTTGTAACGCCCTTCGAACGTTACACGTTCAACTTTCCCGGTTGCTAAGGTATATCGATAAATTTGAGGACGCCCTCCTCGGTCAGACGTGAAGAGCAGGGATTTTCCATCCGGCATCCATGTCGGTTCGGTATCAATCGCATAATGACGCGTCAATCGCGTCAGCTGCTTTGTTTCGAGATCAAGAAGATATATGTCGGGGCTGCCGTCTTTGGACAACACAAGCGCCATTGATCTGCCATCGGGTGACCATACGGGNGAGTTATTCAGGCCTCGNAAATTCGTAAGCTGTTCACGCGCACCCGTCGCGAGCACTTGCCGATAAATCGCAGGCCGCGATGACTCAAACGAGACGTAAGCGACTTCCTTACCGTCAGGTGACCANCTGGGCGCCAAAATAGGATCTCGCCCTTCGAGTAGCACGATGGGACGCTGACCGTCNGCATCNGCAACNGTCAAGCGATAAAAGTCTTTTCCCTCNGGATTNCGGGTNACCGACACATAAATCAANCGCGTNGCAAAGGCGCCTTGAATGCCCGTTAACTTCTCATAAATAGCATCCGCAACACGGTGNGCCACCATNCTCGCCTCCGACTCGGGACCGGCTACCTGNGATGANAANAGCTCAATCCCCCGATCGACATCGTANAGTGCGAATTCAATACGCAGTTGCACACCTTTACTGACGCGGCCGATAACCANATAACGCGCTGCAATGGCCCGCCAATCACGGTAGAAAATNTCTTCGGTNCGTGTAGGCAAGCTCAACATNTCGCGGCGACTAACAGGGCTGAACTGGCCGCTTCTNGCCAAGTCAGAGTCAATAATTTGAGCGAAGTCCACGGGCNCCGCNCCCAAACCNTCCCAAGCAAANGGTGCCACTGCNATCGAGGTGGGGTTNTCGATGCCACGCGTCACCTGGATTTCGAGTTGTGCNACGGACGCGCNGCTAAANCAAAGAGCGCAGACAGTCAGGAAAATACGCAACAACATGATCAATACCTCAAATCCTCNGGACGGAACCGCAACGGGAAACGNCGAAAGTATCGCTCGAAATCAGAAATAGATAAAANCGCCACTTCGGGAAATTGACCCACGCGCTCAACNGCGGCAATCGCGCTGCGNTCAAAGGCGTTACTNCCGCTTCCGGTCGCAACNGTAATACCCACCACCTCACCCGTGGGAACNAGGCTTATTGTCANCAAGGCCTCCATNCCATTTCTTGCNGANGGTGGACGCCGCCAATTNTGAGTNATGCGNGCTTGCATCAAAGCGGCAACCTGCTGAACTTCGTCAAGCGCATCCTCCTGATCAAGAGACGCCATNTGAGGNAGTTCATCTAGCCCGGCCATCAACTCCNTCTGTAGCTCAGCGAGCCGATCCTCTTGCAGCGAGTCAGGTGTNATNTCTTCNATCNGCTCCTGTGGTGGCTCAACNGGCGCCGGGGCGACTGGCTTTGGCTCNAGCGGGNCNGGTTTGGGCTTNGNCTTGGGCTTNGNCTTGGGCTTCGATTTGGGCTTNGNTTTNGGNTTTGGTTTNGGCNGNGACTTCTTAGGCGTTTTCANCGACACCAGNGATGCCTGAACNACTTGCGCTTTCGCGACGACGGTNGCCTCACTCGTGTTCCACTCTCCCTCNATGGCGACTAAAAAGGCCACGTGAACAAGGACNGCAACAAATANAGGNACGGCNATAATGAGGACGCGATCAGAATTCACTGTCTTCTCGCCGGCGCCTCGGTGACCAACCCCACTGATGGCGCGCCCGCNGCCTGTAACTCNGACATAAGCGAGACCACNTCTCCGTAGGGTACTCTCGCATCNCCCCANACCATCACTGCTTTATCAGGGTTGCGNTTTAGCACAGTGGCAACGCGCTGGCGCACCGTCTCAATACTCAGTGCCTGNTCATCACTCGCACCTAAATTNAGATACAGTTTCGCTTCGGCNTCGATCGAGACAATCAAAGGCTCAGCATCGCTGTCAGAGACCGGCGTTGAANTGGCTTTNGGTANATCAACTTCCACGCCTTGCATCAANAANGGTGCCGTCGCCATAAAAATNACCAGCAACACCAACATGACATCGATGTAAGGTACAACNTTGATTTCNGCGACGGCGCGACGCGGNCTCACTGCCCACTCCCGCCTTTTTGCGCGTAGCTTTGCCGCTGCAGTAGGCCCGAGAACTCNTCGACAAACGCATCATAACGGTTGAGNAGCGCATCCACTCTTGCTGCAAATCGGTTATAGGCCAATACAGCGGGAATGGCGGCAAANAGCCCCATTGCCGTCGCGATGAGCGCTTCAGAAATGCCNGGTGCAACCGCAGCAAGNGTTGCTTGTGAGCTTGTCGCTAANCCTCTGAAGGAGTGCATAATNCCCCANACAGTCCCNAATAGGCCNATGTANGGACTTGTAGACCCNACGGACGCCAAAAANGGCAAATTGTGTTCCAGCCGATCGCTCTCTCGGGTAAGCGCCACGCGCATCGCGCGTCGTGANCCCTCGACAATCGCCTCGGCGTCCATGNTGGGTTGACGCGATAGCTTTGANAACTCTTTGAAACCGGCACGAAATAGGGCTTCACCACCGGTGATATCANCNCCCTCATCGATCGCATTAGAGCCCTCTCGATAGAGCTGTGCGAGATCCATTCCCGACCAAAATCTATCTTCAAAATCGAGGAGCTCTGCATCCGCACGACGTAAAATGATGACCCGCTGNACGATCATGAACCAAGANGTCACTGACGCNGCCACCANAATGGCCATCACGAGCTTNACCGTGAAGCTAGCCCCTACTATTAGCTCGATTACACTGAGTTCATCTGTCATCTGTTACCTCTNTTGGTATTAGCGCCCCTTTGAGCACCTTCCTCAACCCGATCGGCATTCGCTTAGGCTTTCCCGTCTTTCCATCTGTNAACGCTGCGGNAACCTGACCGCGGGCCANNACCTGCTCCCCTCGNANTACAGCTTGCTCAAAGACAATCGATGCACCACCTGCAGCGATGACTTTTGCNTGCGCGANCACNTCATCATCGAGCCTCGCAGGCANCAAATAATCAATGCTCGCGGAGGTCACTACAAATACTGATCCGTCCTCCATCACAGCGGTTTTATCGACNCCCATAGAACGGATAAGCTCTGTNCGAGCGCGTTCAAAATACTTTAAATAATTNACGTAGTAGACGATACCACCGGCATCCGTATCCTCGATGTAAATACGGATTGGCAAGGCAAACTCAAGCACCCTCTTTATCCCCAAGGTCCAACGCTAAATTGGTTGAGGCGGGCTCNGGGGTTTTGCCCAGGGACTCACCCGAACTCGGCGCTGGCAATCCAAAATGTCGGTAGGCCGCGTTCGTCGCTATGCGTCCGCGTGGCGTGCGAATAATGAGCCCCTGTTGAATCAAATAGGGCTCGATAACATCCTCGAGCGTCCCTCGCTCTTCAGATAGCGCAGCGGCCAAGCTATCGATCCCAACTGGACCACCCTCAAACTTCTCAATGAGCGCCAGTAAAAAACGCCGGTCCAAATGATCGAAACCTTGATCATCAACACTTAGCATGTCGAGGGCCTGCTCCGCCATTTGCTTAGAAATTAGCCCGTCGCCTTTAACCTGAGCGTAATCTCGCACCCTTCGCATTAGACGATTCGCGATCCGAGGGGTACCTCTCGATCGCTTCGCGATTTCAAGTGCCCCGGCATCATCGGCCTCAACACCCAAGATCGACGCAGCGCGAGTAACGATATGCTTTAAATCTCCCACCTCGTAAAACTCTAAACGCTGCACGATGCCAAAGCGATCTCTAAGCGGTGACGTGAGAAGACCGGCTCGTGTCGTGGCGCCTACCAGCGTAAACGGCGGCAAATCGAGTTTAATAGAGCGTGCGGCGGGCCCCTCGCCAATCATGATATCAAGTTGAAAATCCTCCATCGCGGGGTAGAGAATCTCCTCAACATAAGGACTCAAACGGTGAATCTCGTCGATGAACAAAACATCGTTAGGTTCGAGATTCGTCATGATGGCGGCAATATCTCCAGCCTTCTCAAGCACGGGACCACTGGTCGTTTTCAGCTGCACGCCCATCTCATTTGCGACAATACTGGCCAGCGTGGTCTTGCCGAGACCGGGGGGGCCAAATATGAGCGTATGGTCTAGCGGTTCTCCTCGCCCTTTGGCCGCTGACAGGAAGATTTCCATCTGTTCCTTAACAGCAGTCTGCCCAATGTAATCGTTTAATGTTTGCGGCCGAACCGCACGATCAAGTGCCGTTTCGCGATTGTCGGCGGTGTCACCCGCTACGAGCCGATCTGTCTCTATCACTATGACTTCCTCGCTAACGCCATTTTCTTACCGCATAGCTGACTGTAATGCAGCACGAATCAAACCCTCGCTCGTTTCGACATCCTCGGACTCGACAGCCGAAATGAGCCGCGAGGCTTCTGTAGGCTTGTATCCCAGTGCCACCAAGGCTTGCTCCGCTTCGCCACGAATATCCAATTTAGTTTCTGAGGCAACCGAAGCGACACCCTGAGTTGGCAATACATCCGAAAGCCATTGCCCGGCCTTGTCGCGCATTTCAACAAGCAGGCGCTCGCCCGTTTTCTTGCCTACACCTGGCAACGCCACCAGCGCATCGACATCATTTCGGTTGAGGCAAGCCGCAAACTGCTCGGTATCCATGCCAGAGAGTATCGCGAGCGCCAACTTTGGACCTACGCCGTTTACTTTAATGAGATCTCGAAATAAACGCCGGTCAATCTCTCTGACGAAGCCAAAGAGCTGCTGTGCATCCTCCCGCACAACAAAATGGGTCAATAAAATGCATTCCTCACCAACACCCGGCAACTGATAGATCGTTGTCATGGGGACCCTGACTTCATAGCCAACGCCTCCGACGTCGATGATGACCTCTGGCGCTTGCTTGGCAATAATGGTGCCGCGTAGTCGTTCGATCATGTGCTGTAAAACTCCTTGAGAACTACTTGAGCCGTCGCATCGCGAACGCCTGAGCTCCGGTCGCTCGTCGCACAGCCTCTCCGCTAATATGACAAAGCGCCGCCGCAAGTGCGTCACTCGCATCCTCACCGGGCGTCGCAGGCAGTCGCAGCAACCGCGTCACCATGTGCTGAACTTGGTCCTTTGTTGCGCCCCCAGTACCCACAACGGCCTGCTTTATTTGACGCGTTGCGTACTCAAAAACTTCTAGCTCACGGGTAGCACAAATCACCATAGCAGCACCGCGTGCCTGCCCAAGTTTCAGGGCAGATCCGGCACTTTTACTCATGAAAACTTCTTCGATCGCAGCAACCGTTGGAGAAAACTCGTCAATAATCTCGTTGAGCGCTTGGGCCAACACTTTAAGGCGCAATGCTAAGGGCTCATCGACCGGCAACTTGATCACGCCACTACTGACGTACCGGTTACCCGCCTGAGTTACTTCGACAAGACCGAATCCCGTTTTACGGGATCCGGGATCGATACCAAGAATGACTGTCACCGATGACCTCCGCTCATAGCCTGATTGTGCGGCAAACAAGCAATAGAGTCATGTCATGGCGACAATTACTTTTCGGGAGTACGCAACCGTATACTGAGGTCACGAAGCTGCTGCTCCGATACTTCTCCCGGTGCATCGGTCATGACGCACTGCGCTGACTGAGTCTTGGGGAAAGCGATCACGTCGCGAATGGATTGACCGTCAACCATCAGCATGACCAAGCGGTCCAAACCAAAGGCTAGCCCACCGTGCGGTGGTGCGCCGTGTTTGAGTGCTGCCAACAAAAAGCCAAACTTCGCCTCGGCTTCCTCAGAGGAGATACCCAGCACATCGAACACCGCTTTCTGCATATCTTGGCGGTGTATTCGGATCGAGCCACCTCCAATTTCGCTGCCATTGAGCACCATGTCGTAAGCACGCGAAAGTGCTTGCTCGGGTGCAGCTGTTAGTTCACCGACATCACACGAGGGTGCTGTAAACGGGTGGTGGATCGCCGTAAGCGAACCATCGCCAGTCTCCTCAAACATAGGGAAATCGACAACCCAAAGAGGCGCCCAACCACTCCCAACAAGGCCCATCATCTCCGCGACCTTGAGTCTTAGAGCGCCCAAGGCATCGTTCACCACTTGGCGCTTATCAGCGCCAAAGAACACGATATCACCGTCTTCGAGGGCCAATCGCTCCACCAGCTGATGGACGGTTGCTTCGGGCATAAATTTAAGGATCGGCGACTGTAAGCCTTCCACACCTGCGGCCTTGTCGTTCACTTTTATCCAAGCGAGACCGCGAGCACCGTAGTTGCCGACGTACTTAGTGAGCTCATCAATTTCTTTGCGGCTAATGGTGGAACCACCCGGCACACGGAGCGCGGCCACACGGCCTTTCACATCGTTTGCAGGCCCAGAGAACACCTTAAACTCAACGTCTTGCATTAGATCATCGATCGAGATGAGTTCCAGATCGATTCGCAGGTCGGGCTTGTCCGATCCAAACCGCTCCATGGCCTCGTGCCAAGTCATTTGCGGGAAATCACCTAAGTCCACATTTAAATGCTGCGTAAACAGAGTCTGTACCATGCCTTCGGTGAGCCGCATAACCTCATTCTCGTCGGTAAACGAGAGCTCTATATCAATTTGAGTAAATTCGGGTTGGCGATCTGCTCGAAGGTCCTCGTCGCGAAAACAACGGGCAATTTGGTAGTAACGATCAAAGCCAGAGACCATTAAAAGCTGCTTAAACAACTGAGGAGATTGTGGCAGCGCAAAGAATTTTGATGCATTCGTTCTACTGGGCACCAAATAATCGCGGGCACCCTCAGGTGTGGCGCGAGTCAGTACGGGGGTTTCAATATCAAGGAACCCAGCAGACTCCAGGTAGCTTCTAATCGTTGACGTAATCTGAGATCGGCTAATCAAATTACGTTGCATCGACTCACGGCGAAGATCCATAAACCGGTAACGCAAGCGGACATCTTCACCCACTGTTTGGTGCGCATCGAGTGGAAAAGGTGGTGGCGCTGATTCATTGAGTATGACCAGCTCTTTGCCCAGAATCTCAATATGCCCTGTCGCCATTGCCGGATTAACGGTCTCCGCCGAGCGCTCTCGAATTCGCCCCGTGATCTGAAGTACGTATTCACTACGAACTTTATCCGCCAGTGCGAAATGCTCCTTGGTATCGGGATCGAAGACCACCTGAACAATGCCGTCGCGATCACGCATATCCAAAAAGATGACCCCGCCGTGATCTCGACGCCTGTCAACCCAGCCACAAATTGTGACCGTCTCCCCCACAGAAACGTCTTTTGTTGCACCGCAATAATGTGTTCGCATGGTCATTCTCTAATTCACTTCCGGTCGGCCTAGTCCGCCGAGCTTTTCGTTGTGCTGGTCGCACTGCTAGATGAGGTGGCAGATGTACTAGAGCTCCCTGAATCAGATCCAGTGCTCGAGTCATTCACAAGATTCTTTTTCGCGCCCGTTTTAAAGTCGGTTTCATACCAACCCGATCCGGCCAGCCGAAAAGCCGGCGCCGATACTTTTTTCTTCAAAGACGCCGCGCCGCATTCCGGACAGTCGGTCAACGGGGCATCCGATATTTTCTGCAATGCCTCCAGCGCGTTACCGCAGGCACCACATACGTATTCGTAAATTGGCATGCGAAGGTCTCTAAGAAATAAAACAGGACCGCTTTGTTGCGGCGGGCGCAAGATTACACTAATCGGCCGCCGAGGTTAATGGGAATACTGACCGTCTGGTGGATCGCGAGGCAAAGCCCGATGAAAATCTCGATGCTTAAACCAAAGTATCAACAGGCAAAGGCGCTTTCTAGTGGCATTTATCATCATCGCCCCGATCTATAGTGAAGAGAGGTTTGATACACTTCGCTCAGCCGTTTCCAATGAGACGACGAGCACGCTTTTAAGAAGGTTCCCGCAATGCGATTTTCCCAATTCCCCATATCAACGACAAAAGAGACGCCCGCCGATGCCGAGGTTATCAGTCATCAACTGATGCTACGCGCTGGACTCATCAAGCGCATTGCCGCAGGCATTTACACTTGGATGCCCTTGGGACTCAAGGTCGTTCGCAATGTTGAACGCGTCGTGCGAGAAGAAATGGAGAACGCCGGTGCCGTTGAGCTATCGATGCCGGTCGTTCAGCCCGCGGAGTTGTGGGAGGAATCGGGTCGATGGGAGCAATACGGACCCGAGCTTTGCCGACTCAAAGATCGTCACGATCGCGACTTCTGTCTTGGCCCGACTCACGAGGAAGTGATCACGGATCTCGCCAAAAGCGAAATCAAAAGCTACAAGCGGCTGCCTTTAAATTTCTTTCAAATTCAAACGAAGTTTCGCGATGAGATTCGACCTCGTTTTGGTGTCATGCGCTCGCGCGAGTTTGTCATGAAAGACGCCTATTCATTTCACGAAAACCAAGACTCTCTCGAACAGACTTACTGGCGAATGCACGAAGCCTACTCCACCATTTTTGACCGACTTGGACTCGATTATCGTCCCGTAGAAGCCGACACGGGCTCCATCGGTGGTAGTCACTCCCACGAATTCCATATGTTGGCCGACTCGGGTGAAGACGATATTGCCTTTTCAACAGAGAGTGATTTCGCCGCCAATGTAGAACTTGCCGAGGCCCTGCTGCCCGAGCAAGTACAGACTGATTTTGAGCCGTTAGAGTGCTTTGATACACCCGGCGCCAAAACCATCGAGGCCCTAGAGACGCGCTACGGCGTTCCCGCAACCCATTCGCTCAAGACGTTATTTGTCGAAGACGCGCAAGGCGGGCTCGTCGCACTCGTTTTGCGGGGNGATCATCAGCTCAATGAAATTAAAGCCGAAAAAATCGATGGNCTGAGTCAGCCNCTTCGCATGGCGCAAGAGACTGCAGTAAAAACGGCCACCGGTGCATCCTTTGGCTCACTCGGACCTGTGAANCTCAACGCACGNGTTGTGGTGGATCGCGCNGCATCGGTGCTCGTNAACTTCGTCTGCGGTGCCAACGAGGANGANAAACATTTGANGAACGTCAACTGGGGTCGAGATNTCGAACATTACGANGTTGCTGACTTGCGGACCGTTGTGGCNGGTGACCCCAGCCCCTGTGGAGCGGGCGTACTCGAAATTAAACGCGGCATCGAAGTGGGCCANATTTTCCAGCTNGGAACAAAATACTCGGAAGCCATGAATGCCACGGTTCTCGATCAAAACGGCAAGTCAGTGCCNATGACAATGGGTTGCTANGGCATTGGTATTACGCGAATAGTCGCCGCCGCAATTGAGCAAAACCACGATNCCAACGGCATNATTTGGCCGGCGGCCATGGCGCCCTTTTCGGTCGTGCTGATTCCATTGGGTATGGAAAAGTCNGAAACNGTCGCCGCNGCCGCCCAAGCGCTTTANGCAGACCTGAAAGCTGCGGGTATCAANGTGGCGATGGATGANCGCAAGGAACGGCCCGGGGTCAAATTCGCGGATTGCGAGCTCATTGGCATACCACTTCGGGTGACGATCGGTGAACGCTCCCTCAATGAAGGCGTTGTTGAAGTCCAGGGTCGGCGAGACAGCGAAGCCACAAACGTTACGATNGACGCAGCNGTGGCCTACGTGNTGGACGCGGTATCATAGTTNNGTGCGCAGACTTNCGCTGTGACCGAGTTGGCAATCGCAACGACCNCGGTTGACCGCGGCTGATTAAGCTCTCAGTGTGAAGCCTAAGCAAAGGAGGACTCACGTGGACAGTAATGCATTTCAGCGCTGGAACAGCGACCTTGCTAATGTCATTGCCCATGTTGGAGANCCCATTTTCTTTCANCAAGNATTTGCTGCGATNGANGCGCAAGTGCCCGTGGCTTACCCNCANGCNTGGCTTTATCACAAGGATCTACCGCCTCAGTTGCTCGATCACAAAATTCCGAANGACGCCTACGATTCTCAAGTGGACGAATATTTGGAAGGNCCATATCGGGAAGACCCGTTTTTCAANATCTCACTGAGCGCACCACGCAANAACTGTTATCGCTTGTCGCGGCTTGTGACTGGAGACTTCGAGCAAAGCAGCTATCACAAAGACTATTACGCAAGCACAGGCACGGTCGACGAAGCCATTATNGTGACGCGCCTCACAGACGGTAGCGTTATCAANATCAGTCTNATGCGGCTGTTAANTCAGGGTGAATTCAGTGANGACGAATACAATTGGTTGTACAGCGTGAGTCAATGTCTTGCTGAGCTNATTGACTTGCATACACGCCGAGAAGAATTCGTCGAGAGCAACCTCCTCCAACCTGGCGTCGACTANCACATTCAGCANNGTTATGAGACGTTTGGAACAAGCTATGTCAGTGACCGGGAGCAAGAGGTCCTTGAGTTGCTCCTGCGCGGNTACGGTGCAGATACGAGCGCTGAGAAACTTGATATCTCGCTTGAGACAGTGCGCAGACATCGTAAATCCATCTACAAAAAGCTCGATGTGAACAGCCAGGCCGACCTTTTCGCTCTGTTTATCAATGTCATTCCATACGTTGCAAAATCAAAAGGCGAGGANCCNCTNAAGGCCTACATGGGCTGACCAANAGGGTTTAACNGACGGGNNAGCNGTNNNCCCTNGGCTGCCCTNTNGCTCGCTCATCTCTTACTCAAGGTCCTTCATCGACNCCCCCNTTNTAGATAACNCTGGCNNGCCCAAANCCNGAGTGNGCCGAGCGCGCCCNGTATTNCGCCCCTTACCCAGCTTAGGTAGCNACTGCCCCAACTAGGGCATTGTCGCGACCGCCNCAANCACGCACCCTTNCGCCTTACTCACAGCAGGTGCGTCCTGTGTACACAACAAAACAATTTTTAAAGGCCTATCCCGATATCACCATGATTGAGGCGCTCATTACCGACTGCAATGGCATTGCACGGGGTAAATGGCTNCCCGTACAAAAGATGGTGGCGATNGAAAATCAAGGGCTCAAGCTGCCCAAGTCAGCCCTTGGNCTGGATGTCTGGGGCCGTGACATTCCCGAACTTGCACATGCCAATGGCGATATCGACGGCTACTGTCACCTCGTTGAAGGGTCATTGAGACCGCTACTTACCGAGCGAGGCGTNGACCAAGCACAAGTCATACTCACCATGTCGGATAAAGACGGTTCTCCGTTCATGGGAGATCCNCGNCAAGTNCTCGATGCCCTNGTTGGNCGCTTTACCGATAANTCACTTAAACCCTGCATGGCGGTAGAGCTCGAATTCAGTCTACTGCCTCGACCNGAAACCAATGACTCGGTNGGCAGCGCGCTACGCGATCAAANTAGCGTTGGCGGNAACCTTTATGCGCTNAGCGAACTTGATTACCACGCGCCNCTGCTGGAAGCNCTGCGACAGGCGTTCGANACGCAGGACCTCCCCTACGAGGGCATTATTAAAGAGTCGGCCCCCAGTCAGTTCGAGATCAACGTNGCACACAGNGATGATGTGATGCTACTNGCCGATCAAGTCGTTCGAATGCAGCGNACAATACGTTCCGTCGCAGCGCGACATGGCTTTATTGCCAGTTTCATGCCCAAGCCCATCGANAACGAGGCCGGGAACGGTCTCCACGTCCACTGCAGCCTCCTTGAAGAGAACGGTGTNAATGTCTTTGANAATGGNGAAGAAGAGGGCTCTGAGCTATTGCANTATGCGGTAGCTGGATGTTTGNAGTTANTGCCCGCATCAATGCTGCTATTCGCACCGAGCTTTAATGCCTATCGNCGCTTTCAGCCNGGAAATCACGCGCCAACAGAGGCGACTTGGGGCTACGACAACCGGACNACAGCGCTTAGAATTCCNGAAAGCCCGGCACCAGCACGCCGAATTGAACACCGCGTAGCAGGGGCNGATGCAAACCCNTATCTCNTTCTCGCCGCNGTATTGGCNGGCATATGGCATGGTATNGAGAATAAGCTNAAGCCTCCGACAGCTATTGAAGGCAACGCCTGGGATCAGGCGATTGATGCACCCAAGCTNGCCACNACGATGGATCAAGCCATCGACGTCTTCCGCACAGAAAATCAATTGGCAGACTATTTAAGCGCCGAGTTTAAAACNCTGTTTTTGGCAACCAAACAACAGGANTGGGATGAGTTTTCTCGACGCGTCACCGAATTTGAACTGGAAACTTATTTGCGAATGTAGTTTGCTTTGCGCCTTCTGAATCAAAGGATAAAGCTATGACCAGCGTTTATGACTTCTCCGCCACCTTGGCTAACGGAAATGAAACATCATTAGCNGACTTTAAAGGCCAGGTGCTNTTNGTNGTAAACACAGCNTCAAAGTGTGGTTTCACACCCCAATACGAAGGCCTTGAAAAGCTCTACGCCGACCATAAAGACGCGGGCTTTTCCATTCTTGCTTTTCCGTGCAATCAGTTTGGCTCACAGGAGCCCGGCAGCACCGAGGAGATCGTCGAATTTTGCGAAACACGTTTCAGCACCAGCTTCCCGCTTTTCGAAAAAATCGAAGTCAACGGTAGTGGCGCGCATCCGCTGTACAAGCACCTAAAGTCTGAAGTTAAAGGCATCATGGGAACTGCGGGCATCAAATGGAACTTCACCAAGTTCCTAATCAATCGTGACGGTGAGGTGGTTGCAAGATTCGGCTCACAGAAAAAACCTGCCGACATCGAAAAAGCGATCAAAGCGCTTCTGTGAACAGCGGCGCGGGTAAGGCGTCGGTCAGTGAGCCGACGTCGCCTTTCGTCAGCGAGAGCCGGAGCACTTCCCTCTAGCCTTTAGTGTTCGCGCGTTTCTCTGAATTTAATATCCGGCCATCGCTCCTGCATGAGGTTTAAGTTCACGCGTGTTGGGGCAAGGTAAGTAAGGTAACCGCCACCGTCCTCCGACAAGTGGTCCGACGCCTTTCTGCGAAACTCCTCGAGCTTACGGGGCTCATCCGCATCAAGCCATCGCGCCGTATAAATATTGACAGGCTCGTACAACGCATCGACCTTGTATTCGTCTTTCAGGCGGTGCGCCACCACATCGAACTGCAACTGTCCCACGGCACCGACGATCAAATCGGTCGAGTTCAACGGGGCAAACACCTGCGTTGATCCCTCTTCTGACAACTGCTGCAAACCTTTTTGAAGCGCCTTCATTTTCATCGGGTCGGCGAGACGAATCTTACGGAAGAGCTCCGGAGCAAAATGCGGTATGCCGGTAAACTGGAGTGCTTCACCTGACGTGAAGGTATCGCCAATTTGGATAGTACCGTGGTTGTGAAGCCCGATTATGTCCCCAGCCACCGCCAACTCAACCAATTCACGCTCTCCAGCCTTAAACGAGACCGCGTCAGCAATGCGAATATCTTTTTCTATCCGCACATGCCGCATCTTCATACCCTTTTCGTAGCGGCCTGAGCACACTCGCACAAAGGCGATACGATCTCTGTGCTTGGGNTCCATGTTNGCCTGNATCTTGAATACAAAGCCTGAAAATGCACCCTCGGTNGGCGANACATCACGTGACTGAGTCATCCGGNGCTGCGGCTTAGGNGCCCATTCGACAAAGTCATCGAGCATTTCTCTTACCCCGAAATTACCCAGCGCCGTGCCAAAAAAGACNGGGGTTTGCTGCCCTGNAAGGTAACGGTCTTTGTCNAAGGTNTGACTTGCNCCTCGCACCAACTCTATCTCGTCGCAAAAGTCGTCATACTCGTCATCCAGCAAGGCTCTCGCCTCGTCTGAATCCAAGCCATTAATCCGGGTGTCNGGTGGCAGCGTCTGCCCGTTACCCTGTTCGAAACAATGNATAGTATCGGTNTACAGGTTGTAAACACCCTTGAAGAACTTCCCCATGCCAATAGGCCAGTTAATGGGGGCCGCCTCTATTTTCAAGACCTCTTCAATCTCATCAAGTAGCTCGATCGCATCGCGAATGTCGCGATCCAGCTTGTTAACAAAGCCGATAATTGGGGTATCGCGTAACCGACACACATTCATAAGTTTGATGGTTCGGTCTTCCACCCCCTTTGCGCCATCAACCACCATTAAAGCTGAATCGACGGCCGTTAGCGTGCGGTAGGTATCTTCTGAAAAGTCTTCGTGTCCTGGTGTGTCAAGCAGATTCACGGTGCGCGCTTTGTACGGAAACTGCATCACCGATGAGGTCACTGAAATNCCACGCTCCTTCTCCATCGCCATCCAATCTGATGTCGCATGNGGACCGCGCTTCCCCTTAACAGACCCNGCCACCTGAATGGCGGACCCAAGCAANAACAGCTTCTCCGTGATGGTCGTCTTGCCCGCATCGGGGTGCGAGATAATGGCGAAGGTACGACGAGCGTTAATGGCGTTAGCGGTTTCTGACATGGGTCCTCCAATGACGCGACGGATTATGCCAGCTTCAACCTGAGAGTGTTTAACGCAGTGAGAGNTTTGACTGTAAATGCTGCACTAATCGTGTCGCCGCGTNNGACTGTTCGGGACAGACATCACCTAAAAGCCTTTTCAATGACGTNACTTGAAGTCCNGCGTAGCCGCACGGATTAATGCGTCCAAAATGGCTTAAATCAGGATCCACATTCAACGAAAGTCCGTGNTAACTGCATCCGCGACTGATCTTCAGCCCAAGCGCAGCGATTTTTNCCCCATCGACGTAAACACCAGGCGCCTTCGGGTCAGCAATCGCTTCAATTTCCAGCTCCGCGAGATAGCTAANAATAGCGTCCTCNAGNGCTGTGACTAAATCGCGAACACCGAGCTTGGCGCGTCGAATGTCGCACAGNACATAGATAACGATCTGCCCAGGNCCATGATAGGTCACTTGACCACCACGATCTGTTTGAATGACCTCNATATCACCCGGCGCAAGAAGGTGNTCTGATTTACCTGAAATNCCTTGCGTAAAGATCGGTGGGTGCTCAAGAATCCAGAGCTCGTCAGGCGTGTCGGTNCCACGCGCCTTGGTAAAGGCTTTCATCGCCTCTATGGTGGCGAGATACGGTACCTGACCTANTTCCCGGACCTGCATNGGATTAGATCACCATGGACACNCGGCCNGAGGCAACTAANTCTGCATGGAGGGCTGAAAGCTGNTCCTCNCCNGTCGCGATAATGTTGAACGTTATGGAGTCGAAAGTNCCTGANCGACTNCTCTTCGTNACGATATCGTCNTCNGTNAGNTCTGANGCGTGGCGCTCGACGATGGCACGAATNGCTGNNGCGTAGTCNGGCGTGGCCCTTCCGACAACCTTTACGGGNTAGCGACAGGGGAACTCTATTTTNGGGGCTTGGGGTTCAGACACGCTTCAACCTACCAAGTTTTGAAACCACAACATCANGGCATCGATAAGACGCTTAAAAAAGCTTCCGCTTTCAACGTCATCGAGCACCAGTAGCGGCGTTTCAAACAGNACNTCACCGTCGCGNGTNACGGTGACGAGGCCCATTTCATCNCCGCGCTTTANGGGTGCTTCAAGCTGCTCATTGACCACAACCTCGATCGTTGCTTGTGANCGCTCACGCGGAACCGTAAGAACAACCGACTCCAGAACGCCNCCGTGCACGGAGTCTGCGGCACCCTTCCAAACCTTGGGCTCTGCCAAGGTAACCTCNGCAGATAAAGGNCTCAGGTTCTGAAAGAATCGGAACCCATAATTAAGAAGACTNGCATTTTCNGACGTTCGTGTCCGCCGTGTGGCNCTCCCTAANACNACGGAAACCAAGCGCATGTCATCGCGTTTTGCCGAGGCGACAAGNCCGTANCCGGCCTCGCTGGTATANCCTGTTTTCAAGCCATCTACCGTGCTGTCGGTGCGCAGTAAACCGTTTCGGTTGTATTGCTTGATACCGTTATAGGTAAAGCTTTTTTCTTTATAAATTTTGTAGTGGTCAGGGTGATTATTGATCAGAGCGACTGAGAGCTTCGCGAGATCTCTCGCGGTGGTCCTATGCTCAGGATGAGGCAAGCCGTGCGGGTTCCGATAGGTTGTGTTGTCCAAGCCCAAATCCGCGGCAATCTGGTTCATGACATCCACAAAGCTGGACTCCGTGCCGGCAAGGTGCTCGGCCACAGCAACAGACGCGTCGTTGCCTGACGAAATCACAACGCCGCGCTCTAGATCCTCAAGACTTACTGGCTTTCCAGGTTCAATCCACATCAGTGAGGACCCCTGAAACGTTGGATTTTGTGACCACGCGTTGCGACTAACTGTAATGATATCGTCGAGCGATGCGCGGGCTGAATCGACCTCCTCCGCCAGGACATACGACGTCATGATTTTGGTCAGACTCGCAGGAGGGAGCGAGAGGTCTCCTTGATAATCGACAAGCACCTGTCCCGTTGTCGCATCCATCAAAAAATAGGCGTCAGCTGGCAGTTTCGGTGCGGGCGGTACCGCCGCCATGCCTGGACTCGCCAGTCCGAGACTTAACAGAACCAAAAAATGCCTTAGATGACAAAACCGCATCGTTTCCCTACCTTTTATCTGCACCCAGTTGCGGCGCTAGTGTATCAACTCAATCCAACAATAGCTCAAGGCAATCGCTGCCCCTCTGGTAATCCATTATTCCGGAGCGTCGATTGAATAAGACTGAGCTGCTCGGCGCTGTCAGTACCTGTCACCGGACCCAAGCGCACTCTATAAATAAGCCTTTGCCCTGAGGAGACATCGGATACAGTCAATGCCACAGAGGAGCCCAAAACCTCCCTTACAGCGTTGGCCATTGCCTCGGCAGACGCTCGAGTTTCATAGGCACCCAGTTGCAAGCGTCGGTAATCTGCGGACTCAGTCTCTCGCCAGTCGTCCGTACCCGACACATCAATAATGTCGATACGGACGCGAGTAGTGCCCTGATCCGCAAAGCCCAAACGCACGGCAACGCCGTAAGACACATCGATCAGTCTGTCATCAACAAAAGGGCCTCGATCATTGACACGCACAATCATCGACGCCTGATTATCGAGGTTAGTGACTCGAACAAAACTTGGAAGCGGCAGGGATTTGTGAGCCGCTGTCGCCTTGTAAACGTCGAAAACCTCTCCGTTTGACGTGAGCCTGCCCTGGAATTTCATACCGTACCAAGACGCAATGCCCTCCTCACTGTAGCCTTTGGCAGAGGACATAACCTCATATTGCTTGCCCAGCACCGTGTAGGGGCTTTTGTTCCCAGTCCTTGACACGGGATCAGCCGAGGGTATGGCCTCAATAACGGCACCTGCTGATATGGGAGGTGGCTCGTAATCCGAGGTGCGTGGCTCAGTACCGGCACAGCTCGCAAGTGCAGCGATTAAGGCAATTGCCCCAACGCGCTTCACAGCATTTGCGCTCGCAGGGACTGACTCAGTTGGTAAACGGCCATGGCATACATCGCACTGTGGTTATAGCGAGTGATGACATAGAA
>NZIJ01000052.1 GCA_002689915.1 Halieaceae bacterium
CCAGATACGTCTCGGCCAGCGCACCGAGACGGTTTGCTGGCCGATTCATAGGAATGATAGCGGGGTTTTAGTCCCAGCTAATACCTGTGCGGATGCCGATCGTTCTTGGACGCATTGGACCGAAGAAGTGAGAGGGTATGATGCCTCCATTGGCGTTGTAGCCGTCCCAGGTAAACTCGTTAAACAAGTTTTCAGCGTAGGCCTGAACGTACCAATTGTTGTCGGACTCGTAACCCACGCGAAGGTTGGCTACCGCGTAGGATCCTATGATTCCCTCGCGATTGCCTTCCCATGCACCGCCGCGCTCGCCTTCGTACGAAACCTCGAAGCTGGTTGCAATTGTTCCATGGTCAACCGGCACGTCTATGTCGAGTTTGGCCGCACCCGTTAATTTGGGAGCCCAAAAGATTCGACTTCCCTCGCAGCCTCGTCCATCGCCTTCTTGATCGACGTCGATGCTGCACAGCGATTCATTTACGCCATCGTCGAGGTCAGGATCTCCAAGACCTGTTACGTCGGTATTGAGATAACCCATTGATAGGTAGAGGGTCGTGTACTCGCTAATCGCTACGGTAGTCGATGCCTCAACGCCCATTCCGTCGGTCTTACCGGCGTTTAAAACCCTGGCAGAGAAGGTGTCGCCAACATCCACATATTGGATAACTTGGGCATCGGTGTAGTCGTACATGAATGCCGTTAGGTCGAAGTTACCCGCACCGTCAAGATAGCTTGTTTTGAAGCCAATCTCGTAAGAGTCCATTTGTTCAGGCTTGAACGTTCCCGGACGGAAGCCGTCTGCTTGGGTAATACCTGTTTGAGCGACTTCAGGTGGTACACCTTGGGCGTCTTCAATCCAGAAACTACCAAAGCCTCCGGATTTAAACCCTTGGGTGTAGTTTGCAAAAAACATTGCGTCGTCATTAGGCGTCCAGGTGAGAGCAAACCGTGTTGTGGTGTCGCTCCAGGACTTCGAGTCTTCAATGTACTCATCTGTGGCAAAGCCATAGGTGAAATAAGGACCAAGGTAGCTATCGGGCTCTGGTACTAAGATGCCAAAGTCTTTGTCATCCTTGGTGTAGCGTACGCCAACGGAAGCAATGAGCTCATCGGTGACTTGGTAGTCGAGGTTTACGTACGCCGCCCAACCGGTGTACTTGCCTTTGAGCATACCGGTTTCGACAAGATTGCCATCGGAGCTGGGATAGAAATCGGTGTAGTAATCAGAGCAACCACTGTAGAACTCATAGCCGTAAGTTTCGGCGTAATAGTTGAGGTAGTACTGGCACATCAGGTCCTCAGAGCCTATTGCATTGAACTCGGCATCGAGGTCTTCGTCGTAATAAGAGACACCGGTGTACCAGTTGAGAGGGCCATCANCAGTGCTTGTGAGTCTCAGTTCTTGCTGAAAGTATTGCCCTGACTGCTCNAACTGGAAGTTGTTTATATTGAGCGANGTGCCGTCGTAATCCTCGGAGTAGTAGTAGTCGTGGTCTTTGTAGCCTGTNTTCGAGTTAAGCGTTGCAAAGCCNAGGTCGTACTCGACAAATACNCCGATGGTAAGAAGGTCGCCGATATCGGCATCGCCANCCTCAAGATCCGAATCNATTTGCTGGTTGTTTCCATTNANCGTTGTGTCGTCAACGATGTAGCCGTCGAGTGCGTCCCAGATATCGCCACTATCGATTGCGCGATACATCGAACCTGACTGCTTTCTGTCTTCCCAGTCAACAACTGTGTCGATNGAGAGCGCGTCCGACTCATAGCGCGTCGACCAGCGAATGGCCTTCTTNCTGTGATCGATTTCGTCNTTACCGGAGAANACGTTCTTGGCGAAGCCTTCTTCGTGCGAACTGTAACCGGCTAGACGCATGGCAAAGTTATCGCTCACCGGGATGTTAACGGCGCCCTCAAATACGGCGTGCTCGCGCTGTCCGAAATCAAAGTCGATGAANGCNTCATTNGAGCCTATTTCCGCTTTGCGCGTGTGCACACTGAATGCNCCACCGATGGAGTTGCGTCCGAACAANAAGCCCTGGGGCCCTCGAAGAATCTCCGCTCGCTCGACGTCAAACAAGCTTGTNACAGCTGAGCCGTTTCTGCCTTCGTAGAGGTCATTCTTAAAAAAGGCTGATGAGGGATCGCCNCCGACACCGAAGTCCTGCGTTCGNACACCGCGGATACTGACCGCGTCGATGTAAGAGTCTTGTGAGTTACCGCTGACACCGGGGGTGTAAGCAATAAGGTCTTTTACATCGTTAAGGTTCGTCTCTTCAATGAAGTTGCCAGACAGCGCTGTAATCGCAAGGGGAACGTCCATGACGCCTTGCTCTCGCTTNGTGGCCACAACGATAACTTCTTCGAGTGTTTGTGCGACCGCCGGGCCTGTACTAATAAGCGCTGCTGATACNGCCAAGGGTAACAGNAGTTTGGTNTTGGGTTTTGTGCCAAAGACNTTTGACATAGTGGTTTCCTCGGGTGGCGCTGAGCAGTCATNACGCAAAGTCTGCTCGTTATTNTTGTTAAGAAGTCTGACNCTTCAGTTAGTTCGNCCNTAAGTATACTCCGGCACTAATCTAAGGGAACCCCTAAGCGCTTAAGCTCATTTGCCATGGGTGCGAGCTCTGTCTCATATCGACGCCAGCGACCAATTGATCGTGTNTGCGCGGGCTCTCTTACCTGNACCGAGCTTGCCGTGGCGACACCTGCGCTNCTTTCGTGAAAGTGCAGACAGGCGTCTTCCCACTCGAGTCCCAACGNGGCAATTAATCTCCGTGCATTGGGTTCGAGATCTCGGGCGGTNTCCTCGTAACTCACNTCGATGATTTTCCCTGGAAACTCTGCGTGNAAATGCGCCATAAGATCNCGGTACCGCGCGTGATGCCGGGCCATTTCGCCTTGGTCNTAAGAGTGAAGGTAGGCATCGGCAAACAGTTGCTTGAAGCTGGCAAAGCAGGCGTCCATTGGACCCCTTACAAGGTGGACGATCTTCGCGTTGGGCAGCGCCGCAAGAATCAGTGGNAGGTTGAGATAATTGACGGGCAGCTTGTCGACAAAGAAGGGTTTTTTGGCACGCTGTTTAGCGGTTGATTTTANGTACATNTGACCAATGTTCGCAGGATCGATCTCAGCTGCNGCCAAAAAGAGGTCGCGTGAGAATCGTTTGGGGTCGTTGTGTCGNGTCGCGCGGCGCACAGCGAGGCCGAATTGTTGCAGTTCGCCCGCAGACAGGACTTGCGAATGGCTGGTGATGANACGCTCGATAAGCGTTGTGCCCGTTCTCGGCTGACCCAGCACAAAAATGGGCGATGAATCCGCAACCCCGGGTGGTCGCGCCGCCAGCCAGTCGCCNGTATANGTTGCTTTGATAGCGTCAAACATAGCAATTTCNTCGGCTTCACTGAATTCNACANTCTCGCGTCTCGCGCGAGCACCCTCGCTGAANGCNTTGAANGCGGCGGGCCAGTCACCCANGTCCTCACTTTCTTTGCCGATGGCATAGTGAAGNAAGCCCTGGGCGCGCTTTGACTGTCGCCCGGACCGAATCAATGTCTGCATCNGNATGATGTGGTCGTCGTTGCTCGCTCGCTCNGAGTTGGCAAGTCCCCAATGACACTGGGCGCTATTGGGCTCTANTGAAATGGCTTGTTTAAACAGCGATACCGCATCGTCAATNTTCCCAAGAAAAACACGAACGTTTCCCAAATTCATCAGCGCAGATGAGTTGCTTGGNACCATTTGATGCGCCCGCTCAAAAAAGCGCTCTGCGGCTTCATATTCGCCCAGAGAATTCAGGACTGTGCCTGTGAGCTCTATCACGACGGGATCGTTTGGCTGTATGCGTCGGACTTCTTTTAACGCCGATTCTGCAGCCGCTATTCGACCCTCTCCCACATTCAACTTAGCCAAGTGCGCCCACGCGGCGGCATGATTCCGGTCGAGTTTTACTACCGACTTAAACGCTTCGTGCGCTACCCGTCGCTGTTGCCCTTCAAGGGCAATTAAGCCAACCAGAAAATGCGCGGGCACTAATTGCGGGTCATGACTTAGGGCTTGCTTGCAGGCTTCGCCAGCCGTCGCTAAATCACCCCGGTTTAGGGCGGAAAAACCATCGGCTAGGGTGAGATTCGTCACGCTCAGGAACTTCCCTGATAGGCAATCAGGGGGTCGGTGTCAGGATCTCCTGACCAGTGTGATAACGCCTCCATGAAAAGGAAAAAGAGCTCTGCTTGCGAGCTGATATCAAGCTTTGCGTAGGCGTGCTTACGGTGCAGTTTCACTGTTTCGATGGAGATGCCTAATTTCTCTGCGATCAAACGCGTATTGTGGCCAAGTAGTACGAGCTCTACGGTTTGTCGCTCACGCTTGGTCAGCATACTTGCACCAAATGCCGCCAGTGAGCGGTGCATTCGCTCGCGAAGTGTGGGGACATTGGCCTTAAGGACATCGTGAAAGTGCTTTCGACACAGAGCCGCGGACAGTTCATAGACACTGGATAGGGCCTTTGCGTGCTTCTTTTTAAATCGGGCGCCTTCTACGGTTAAGCCGAGTGAAATATTTAGGAAGTTGTCTTTCGACAGTTTTATAAGAAGTCCGCATTCATCTTCGTAACCACAGGACTTGTAGTAGTTTTTGTAATACTCAGACGTTCGGAAGCTAGACGGCGCAAGATCCGCCAAGCGGAAAACACCAAAGTGCTCGTCGTATGCCGCAGCTCTGTAAAACGGGTCGAGTAGAAACGGTCCTGTTAAGTAGTTGCTCAGTGTGCTCTCGTACCGACCTCTGAGCGGTCGCGCGAAGCTAATTGAAGGTAATTCCTCATAACCGTAAACAATGACGGTCGAGTCATCGGCACCTACAAACTCGCACAGGGTATCGGCAAGTGTAGGAATAAAATCATCCGTTCCCAGCTTATCGATAGCGTGGGCAAACGCGACTGTGGTGGCTTCGAGTTTNGACATTTTGTTTAATTATTAATGAATAAAAATCGTCTGTTGTACTGTGCATATCGTTCTGGGCAGACAATAACACCGTGCGCTGTAATCGCGAACTCCCTCGTGAAGCTCTTGAGGCAAGATAGGAAAAATTTCCAACTTGCATCACCTCCGGATTGTACCGAGCGATTGACGCNCACGAGGGAGCTAGAGGGGGTATCCCTGTCNNTNATNAACATCGTTTAGACTGTCGCTCGTTAAGCGCATAGAGAGCAAATATGGATTTTGAGTTAAGCGAAGAGCAAAGAGCCTACGCGGCAAGCGCNAGAGAGTTTGCGCAGTCCGAGTTNCGNCCGTATGCGGGCGAATGGGACGAGCAATCGATTTTTCCNAAAGGTGCATTGAAAGCAGCNGGCGACCTTGGGTTTATGGGTATGTACACGCCGGAGCGCGCCGGCGGTTTGGGAATGTCCCGTCTGGATGCCAGTCTGATCGTTGAAGAGTTAGCGCGCGGATGCACCACGACAGCGGCTTTTTTAACNATTCACAACATGGCGACAGCGATGATTGGTAAGTACTGTGAGCCATCAGTAGTAGATNCCTGGTGTCCTGAGCTNGTGGCTGGCGAGAAACTTGCATCNTATTGTTTGACGGAGCCCGGTGCCGGCTCTGACGCCGCNTCGTTAAGCACTTCNGCAAAACGCGATGGCGATGTTTANAGACTNTCAGGGAGCAAGGTCTTCATCTCTGGCGCAGGCGACACAGATGTACTGGTGGTCATGGCNNGAACCGGTGACTCAGGTGCACGNGGAATCACTGCATTCTTGGTNCCNGCTGACCTTGAAGGTATCAGCTACGGGAAAAAAGAGCAGAAGATGGGCTGGAATGCTCAGCCTACNCGCCAAATCAGCTTCGATGATGTGGCTGTNCCTGCGGTCAATCGTTTGGGCGAGGAAGGTCAAGGGTTTTCTATCGCGATGGAAGGGCTTGATGGCGGACGGATAAACATCGCGACNTGCTCGGTCGGTACGGCTCAGCAGGCAATTGTTGATGCGACGGCCTANGTGCAGGATCGAAAGCAGTTCGACTCGACGATTGCCGCGTTCCAGCATACTCAATTCCAGGTAGCAGATATGCTNACGGAGCTAGTCGCTGCGCGGCAGATGATTCGCCTTGCNGCCAGTAAACTCGACAACAANGACGCAAGCGCCACAACCTANTGCGCGATGGCNAAGCGTTTCGCCACNGACGCGGGCTTNAAGATCTGTAACGATGCGCTGCAATTGTTTGGGGGNTATGGCTACATCAAGGANTACCCNATGGAGCGCTACGTCAGAGACACGCGAGTGCACCANATTCTCGAGGGCACCAANGAAATTATGCGAGTCATCATTTCACGNCAAGCGCTGTTAGATGGTGCNCTGGAGGTAATTCAATGAGTATCAGCCCAAGCGANAAANTGCTCGTCTCAATCGAGGACGGAATTGCCACACTGCGGATCAACAANCCNGCGGCCAACACATGGGACCTCGAGAGTNTGCCCGCTTTGGANGCGGTCGTTAATAATCTTAACGGNATGGCTGAGGTGCGAGCCTTGGTGATCACNGGNCAGGGAGNGAAGTTTTTCTCNGCNGGNGCCGACCTCAATCANTTTGCCGATGGCGACCCGATTGCGGCGGGTGCCATGGGTGAGGCNTTTGGNGCGGCATTTGAGACACTTGCGGATTACCGAGGCGTATCAATAGCGGCGATCAACGGCTACGCCATGGGTGGTGGTCTCGAGGTCGCTTTGGCCTGTGATATTCGCATCGCNGAGTCNCANGCCGCGCTTGCCTTACCAGANGCCAAGGTGGGGTTGCTNCCCTGCGCTGGCGGCACGCAACGACTTGCGCAGCTCGTGGGTGAAGGCTGGGCGAAACGTATCATGCTATGCGGTGAGCGCGTATCAGCCGAAAAAGCNATGACGCTTGGGCTAGTTGAAGAGGTGGTGGCGTCAGGGACTTCGCTGGCAGCAGCTATCGATTTAGCCAAACGTGCTTCAGATCAAAGTCCAACATCGATTGCCGCCTGTAAAAGGCTTATCCATTCAGCGCGAGATATTACAATTGGTGCGGGTTTGGTCGCGGAGCGTGACGAGTTCGTCGCGTTGTTTTCAACAGAGGATCAAAAAGAGGGTGTAAACGCTTTTTTGGAGAAGCGAACGCCACAGTGGAAAAACCAATGAGCGAAGATGTCGTAATAGTTTCAACCCTGGGCGAGGGTGATCGTCGAGTAGGTCGTTTGACGCTGAATGTACCTCGCATACTGAATTCACTCGATGCCGAGATGATAGAAATCATGCTTGGTAAATTGCTGGAATGGGCTGAGGACGATTCTATTGCCGCGGTTTATATCGATGGTGAGGGTGATAAAGCTTTCTGTGCGGGNGGCGATGTTCATGAGCTGCGTCGTTCCTCGATTGAGAATCCTGGTGGGCCCTGCACGTACGCAGAGAACTTTTTTGCCCGTGAATACCAGATGAATTACGTGTTGTTTACTTATCCTAAGCCCGTNATTTGCTGGGGCCATGGTGTCGTCATGGGTGGCGGTATGGGCGTGATGGCGGGTTGTAGCCANCGAGTGGTGAGCGAGCGGACCCGCATTGGAATGCCAGAAATTACAATCGCGTTATTCCCCGATGTTGGCGGTAGTTACTTCTTGAACCGCACGCCCGGCATGATCGGTCGTTTCCTGTCGCTGACTTCAGCTCATATCAATGCCGCAGATGCGCTGTTTGCCAATTTGGGCGACGTTTTCCTCGCCCATGAGCAGCGCCACGAGGTCATGGCCGCACTCGCAAGCGCTGAGTGGACAGCGGATCCACATGCCAACCATGCAGTGGTTGACGCTATTTTGGGTATGACACCTGCAGCTGAAATGCCCGTAGGCGTTGTGGAGCCGTTAATGTCTGACATTGATGCGCTGATGGCTGGCGACAATTTGGGCGCCATATCCGACCGATTATTGAGCTATGACGGCGAGAATGCATGGCTGCAAAAAGCACGAGATGGATTTGCCCATGGCTCTAAGCTTGCTGCGGCCTGGATCTTCCGCCAGCTCAATGAATCAGTGCACTACTCCTTAAAAGAGGTGTTTGATACCGAGCTCAGACTGGGTGCCAATATTATGCGAGACCCCGAGTTCGCTGAGGGTGTTCGGGCCCTGCTTGTTGATAAGGATAGGCAACCTAAGTGGCAATATGACTCGGTTCATGACGTCCCTGATGCTGTACTTGAAACGTTTTTCCAAGAAGCAGAGGGCGCTCCAGAAATGCACTACCCATGGTAGTAAGCACTTACTAAATTCACGGCGCTAGGGGATGTTATGTCGAGCATAGCTTTTATCGGTCTCGGTAATATGGGCGGACCGATGGCCAAAAATTTACTTAAGGCAGGTTGGTCGGTAACGGCATTTGATTTGTCAGAACAGGCTTTAGCCGAGGTTGTCGCCGCGGGTGCAACAGCAGCTGCATCGGCTACCAGCGCAACCTCAGGTGTTGATGTTGTTTTTTCGATGCTTCCTGCGGGGAAACACGTCAAGTCAGTCATGCTCGGTGACGACGGCATTTTCGCAGCCTTACCGGCCGGGGCGCTCGTGCTGGACGCCAGTACCATTGATGCAGCGACGGCGCGTGAGCTTCATGATGCTGCGCGTGCCGCCGATATTGCCTTTATGGATACACCGGTTTCGGGCGGTGTTGCGGCCGCTCAAGCTGGGAGTCTTGCGTTCATGTGCGGCGGCACTGTGCGAGCGTTCGACAGAGCCAAAGACGTACTCAAGGCCATGGGTAATCCTGAGAAAATATTCCACGCAGGTCCCGATGGGGCGGGTCAGGTTGCTAAAGCTGCAAACAATATGCTGCTGGCTATTCACATGATCGGCACCTGCGAGGCGTTAGCGATTGGTGCTGCAAACGGTTTGGATCCGGCTGTCCAATCAGAGATTATGAAAGCGAGCTCGGGGAACAACTGGTCGCTTCAGGTGTACAACCCCTGGCCCGGTGTGATGAGTGGCGCGCCCGCGGGTAACGACTACAAGCCAGGTTTTATGGTGGATCTGATGGCTAAGGATTTAGGGCTTGCCAATGAGCTTGCTGAGCAATCGGGCATCGATGCTGAGTTTGGTAAGCGCGCTGGGGATGTTTATCGATCCCTCCAAGAAAAAGGCCTTGGCCGCGACGATTTCTCGATAGTGATGAAGTCGTTAGCGGCATCGCTGTCGTAAGTTAAAGGACCTCATCACCGCTGGCCAACAGAGGTGCTGCATCGAGGTCATCGGCATCCATCATTGCCGCGACGCGCTCGAGGGAAGCGACGATCGAGTGTTGCTCCCAAGTCTCGAGCTTACTGAATTTAGCAACAAAGCTGTCTTGCAGGGGCTTTGGGGCGGACCCTCTTAGCGTTTGACCTTCCTCGGTCAGTGTCACGATAACTCGACGCCTATCGACCGAAGAGCGCGCGCGATTCACTACGCCGTTCCGCTCGAGCCGATTCAGTATCGTAGTCACCGTCGCAAGACTAAGGCTGACCGCCTTAGCGATGTCCGACACTGTCGGATCCTTGAGCCTGCCAATGGCTTGAATAATGACCAGTTGAGGTGTCGTAAGCCCTGTTTTCTTGCCCAGCTTGCGTGAATGCAAGTCCGTTGCTCGTATGATACGGCGCAGCGCCACGAGTACGTGATCAGGAAGTTCTGCCGTGGACATGCTGGTGTGCTCTTGCGGTCATAACGCGGGCGCGCATCATAATACTTTGAGTCCAAAGTACTCAATTGGAATTATTTGGAATCTGTCATATTGGGCCTATTTGTGGCGTAATTCACAAATGGAATTTGATCAGCCGTTTTTGCAATTACCCTGGCGTTTTGACGCGAATGCACTGTCCAGCGAGGTAGCAAGTCTGCCGGACGCATTTTGGCTAGAACACCCCTCAGGTCTGCCGGGGAATTCTGCCGTGCCACTTGTCTCCGTCAATGGAGAAATGAACCACGCATTCGATGGCTCGATGAAAGCGACCGAGGCATTAACGTCCTCTCCCTATCTGAATCAAGTTGTCTCCTCTTTCGGCGAGGTGGTGGCGCGGTCGCGCCTCATGCGTCTAGAGCCCGGTGCCAAGGTCGCTGAGCACGTAGACTTCAATTACCACTGGGTGAGCCGGGTACGTATCCATGTACCTATTATCACTGATCCCGATGTTGTTTTTTATTGTGGTGACGAGGCCGTGCACATGAAGGCGGGTGAGAGCTGGCTGTTCGACTCTTGGCGGCGGCACCGCGTTGTGAATTCGAGCAAGGTGCGGCGCGTGCATCTCGTAATTGACCTTGCGGGTTCGTCGCGCTTTTGGCAGATCGTCCGGCGTGCGGATACAACGCCACCCATAACGGTCTTGCCAGGCGCCGGTGAGCAACATCTGTTGCGTACCGAACAGTTTCCGGTGGCCCCGGTTATGGCTCCGGGCGAGATGCTCGCAATTGTCGAGCAGGTGCTTCAGGACTGCGAGGCTAATCCCGAAAATGACGTGGATACGATGCGCGTTTATCGCCATCTGCTGCTGGATCTCGTGCATGACTGGCGTGAAGTTTGGGGGCTTTATGGTTTTACAGAGCCCGCTTTTCCTCAATTTAGAAAGCTATTGGAACGAACCGCGAGTCAGCTTTTACCCAACCCACGGGTGTTGGTCACCGCCTCAAACAAGGTGGGGATAAACCCTATTATCAATCAACGTATTTTGTCTGCCGCTTTGCGACCAAGACGTGTTGCTGAGTTTAGTCCGGGCTATAACCCAACAGCCTAAAGTCCTCATCGTAGAAATCTTTGAGTTCGTCGATAAATGCTGATGACGCTAAAAGGTGCGGTTTCTGATTTTGCGTCACGTTCGTTTTTTTCAGGAGTACCTCGGGTTCTCCCAAGCGCCCGAGAACCTTGTTTAAGTCCTCTTGCAACGATTCGAATCGCCCTATAAACGACATAGCGATTTCGCCGTCTTCATTTGTCAGCATCTCAGTTTGTGGGCGAATAAGGACGCGTCGTCGAAATTGGGGTTGTGAGAAAGCTCTCTGGGCCCAGCTGACGGGGTCACGGTTATAGCTCGGGTCGGTTCGTGCCAAAAAGGCGCAGGCTGACATAAATCGGTCGATAGGATGTCGAACAAAGGCGAAACGATGCATGGTTGCAACGGTTTCTCGCCCCATCGCAGCGGTTAACTGTGCATAGGAAATGTGGCCGTGCCCGATTTCAGCGAGGGCTTTAATGGGGCTCAACATTCGGCCTGTCAGCAGCTGTTGTTCCCAATCTTCAGTCGTCAAAAGGGGGCGAAGTTGCTCTCTTACCGAGTGTGTTCCCGTTTTGGGCACG
>NZIJ01000026.1 GCA_002689915.1 Halieaceae bacterium
CTGATTTGGGGGCTGTCACTTATGATGATCGATGAATTGTTAGAGATTGTGGGTAATCGTCAGAGCGATGCCGCAAGCGTGGAGCGGGCCTAGCCAGAGTGAGAATAGCGCGGCTCAGGGGTCAGCAAAAGAGGTTGAGATAGGGTTTTAGTCCTCAAGGTCCGTCATTGTTATCACCAAGGTCATCACCAAGGTCATCACCAAATCCCCGGATAAAGCTCCGTGAATCCTTTTTAAGTGCTTCTAGCTCAGGGTTCAGACGCGCCGCCTCAGCGAGTGATTCAACCGACGCACGCCCCTTCAAAAAGGCGATCACGTGACCCACGTGTACCGGGGACATTTTTGGGTTTTGCGCGTAGCGAGGCATCCCAGGTACAAGATTTCCTGAAGCGCGGAGCCCTTGGACACTCAACCAGTAGCCCCCACAACTAGAGAGCTCATAATCCCCAATCCGCCCAAAACTAACATTAGGTGTAGAGGGGTTGAAGCCGTCGTTAGGGACTTCGGTGATTTTTTTCAACGCGAAGATGTAACGCTCATCTGATGAGAACTCGCTGGCTTCAGGCCGGCAGTACGCACCCGTTTTGAGCCATACGCGTGGGGTTTCAATCCATTCTGGACCCAAGAGTGTGACGTCGATTTTCACGTCAAACGCATTACCCCTCGGGGCGTTGGGACTGCCCAGTACCACCAAATCCGCCGCCGACACTACTTCTGAAAAGCTGCCTTCCCAAAGGCAGTCACAGGCGCGGGCATAGGTGGAGGTGAGTGCGCAGATAAACAGGGTAATGGTCGTGCTGAAAATCCGACAAAAGACCGAGTATTTATCCGCGCGCAGGATGCTCATTTTTCTGCAAGCAAGCGGGCCGCATCGACTGCAAAATAGGTCAAGATGCCGTCTGCACCGGCGCGCTTGAACGAGAGAAGGCTCTCTAAAATGACTGCATCACGCGATAGCCAACCTTTTTCAAAGGCGGCTTGGTGCATGGCGTACTCTCCAGACACCTGATAGGCAAATGTTGGCACTTTTAGCTCAGATTTCACGCGCCTAACAATATCGAGGTAGGGCATACCAGGCTTAA
The DNA here is from genome assembly GCA_002689915.1 of Halieaceae bacterium. Lineage (GTDB taxonomy): Bacteria > Pseudomonadota > Gammaproteobacteria > Pseudomonadales > Halieaceae > Luminiphilus > Luminiphilus aquimaris. Next base: position 1,083 of record NZIJ01000026.1, read on the forward strand.
CCATCACCATGTCCGCGCCTTCCTGTAAATCCAGCGCAACCTCATGAATCGCCTCATCGCTATTGGCCGGATCCATTTGATAGGTCTTTTTGTCACCGCCTTTTAGGTTTCCAGCCGAGCCCACCGCATCGCGAAACGGCCCGTAGTAGACCGACGCGTATTTGGCTGCATAAGAGAGGATAAGCGTGTTGACGTGCCCAGCAGACTCAAGCGCTTCTCTGATTGCACCGATGCGTCCATCCATCATGTCAGACGGCGCCACTACATCTGCGCCGGCTTCGGCGTGACTTACGGCCTGTTTCACCAGCGCGTCTTTGGTGATGTCGTTAAGGACATATCCCTCGTCGTTGATGATGCCGTCCTGGCCGTGCGTGGTGTAGGGGTCTAGCGCAACATCGGTAATCACGCCGAGTTCTGGGAGTGCGGTTTTAAGCGCCTTCACTGTTCGTTGAACCAAGCCTTCAGGCGAATAGGCTTCAGCGGCATCGAGCGACTTCTTGGCCTCGCCCACAACGGGAAACAAGGCTATTGCAGGTATACCCAGCTCAAAAGCTTCTCGTGCGCGCTCGGTTAGTAGGTCAATACTTAAACGCTCAACACCTGGCATCGAGGGAACAGCCTCTCTTTGACCTTCACCTTCAAGCACGAACATTGGGTAAATAAAATCACTCGCTGTGAGCGCATTCTCCGCCGTCAGCGCGCGGGCAAACGATGTCGCGCGTAGTCGTCGCATTCGAGTGAAAGGAAATGGACCTCTTGGTGTGCTCATAAGACTCTCCTCACAACGCTTTGAACGCCCGACGTGCGGCGTCAACGGTATTCGCGATATCACCATCGGTGTGCGCTGAGGACATAAATCCTGCTTCAAATGAGGCAGGCGCCAAATACACACCCTCATTTAACATGAGGTGGAAGAACTTATTGAAGCGCTCCACGTTCGCACCAATGACCTGTGGGTATTGCGTCACTTTTTTATCTTCTGTGAAGAAGAATCCGAACATGCTGCCCAGATGGTTGGTAGTAAACGGAATGCCTGCTTCATCTGCAACCGTCTGCATGCCTTCACATAACTCGGTGGTATGACGAAATAGATCGTCGTAAAAACCGGTTTCTGAAATGATATCGAGCGTTGCGAGACCCGAAGCCATGGCTACTGGATTTCCCGACAATGTTCCCGCTTGATAGACCGGGCCCAGTGGTGAAATGTGCGCCATGATCTCTTTTTTGCCCCCAAAGGCGCCAACAGGCATACCGCCACCGATGACTTTGCCCAGGCAGGTCAGGTCAGGGTCAATGCCTAAATGGCCTTGCGCGCAGTGAGTGCCAAAGCGAAAGCCGGTCATGACCTCATCGAATATGAGAATGGCACCGTGCTGTGTGCAGAGCTCGCGCATTCCCTCTAAGTACCCGGGCTCAGGCAAAATACAGTTCATATTTCCGGTAACGGGTTCGGTGATCACGCAGGCGATTTCGTCTCCGAGTTCGTCAAAGGCAGTTTTAAGCGCATCGAGATCGTTGAACGGCAGTGTAACGGTGTGTTGCGCGAGTACATCGGGCACGCCCGGTGAGCTGGGCACACCAAATGTGAGGGCACCGGATCCCGCTTTTATCAGCAATGAATCCGAATGTCCGTGATAACAGCCTTCAAACTTGATGATTTTGTCCCGGCCGGTTGCACCTCGCGCGAGTCGTATCGCGCTCATAGTGGCCTCGGTACCCGAGCTCGTCATTCGGACCTGCTCGAGACTGGGTACCAGGCTGCAAAGCCGTTCTGCCAGCTCGATCTCGATTTCGGTAGGGCAGCCAAAGCTGAGGCCGTCCTGCGCAGTCTGTACCACCGCGTCACGTACTTTTGGGTGGTTGTGCCCCATGATCATGGGGCCCCACGACAGCACATAGTCGATGTATTTATTGCCGTCCGCGTCAAAGATATAGGCGCCGTCGGAGCGCTCCATAAAGCGCGGGGTTCCGCCGACTGCTTTAAACGCTCTAACGGGCGAGTTAACGCCACCTGGAATGTGAGTTTGTGCGCGCTCAAACAACGCTTCTGATTTGGTCATCGACCATAGTCCCCCGACTTTTTGTCGTTTTTATGTTGGTTTTAGTTCGTTCCTTGTCAGCCCGGCCTGATGTACACCAGCAACACAATGGCAAACAAAAACAGCACGGGTACCTCGTTAAAAAAACGGTAGAACACGTGGCTTTTACTGTTATCTCCGCCGTTAATCCGAGCTACATAGCGGCCGCATTGCACATGATAAACAAGGAGACACACCACTCCCAGTAGCTTTAACTGCATCCAAAGGCTACTCAAGTAGTAATCGAGCGCAAAGCTCAATCTCCACAGGCCGAGTGCGACCGCAAGCATCATAAGCGGTGTCACAAATCGGTAGAGCTTGCGCGCCATGATGGCGAGCGTTGTTTTTGTTGTGTCATCCTCTGCTTGCGCGTAGTAGACGAAAATCCGCGGAAGATAAAAAAGTCCCGCAAACCAGGTCACCACAAACACCACATGCAGCGCTTGAATCCAAAGCATTGGTAACTCCGTGCTGGTTTCGAATCGAACAGCAAGTAAACTAGCAGCACAATATCAGATCTTAGGCCTGAAATGATTAAAGTTGGCATTGTAGGAGCAACGGGTTACGCCGGGGTCGAACTCATCCGTTTGCTGTTGGCGCATCCCGAGGTTGAAGTGACGCGGCTGACCTCTCGTGCTGAAGCGGGAGTGCGGGTTGATAGGCTTTTCCCGAGTCTTCGCGGCGGTATCGATCTGTCGTTTGAGGATCCAGCAAACGTCCATTTTGAGGACTGTGATGTCATCTTTTTCGCCACGCCGCATGCGGTGGCAATGAATACGGTCCCCGCACTGATTGAGCAGGGTAAAAAGGTGATCGATCTCTCTGCTGATTTCCGCCTTGAGGATATTGCGAGTTGGGAGACCTGGTATGGGGTAGCGCATGTCGCCCCAAGCCTCGTTGAACAGGCTGTCTACGGCCTGCCGGAATTAAATCGCGAGGCCATAAGGTCTGCGCAGCTAGTGGCCTGCCCCGGCTGCTACCCCACGGCGGTTCAACTCGGATTCATGCCGCTACTGCAAGCGGGCGTCATTGATCCGTTGAGTTTGATTGCCTCGTGCGCATCGGGAACCAGCGGTGCGGGTCGTAGCGCGAAGATTAATCTTCTTCTCGCTGAGGCGACTGAATCCATGAAATCTTATGGCGTCTCCGGTCATCGCCATTTACCCGAGATGGAGCAGGGTTTATCGAAGATGGCGGGGTCTGACGTCAAGCTGACCTTCGTTCCCCATTTAGCGCCCATGGTGAGGGGTATACACGCGACCTTGTTTGCGAAACTGACGGACGCTTCTCTCGATCTTCGCGGTATTTTCCAAAGGTGCTACCAGCATGAGCCCTTCGTGGTGTTGACGAACGGTCAGTATGAACCAGAGACTCGGCATGTTGCTGGGACCAATCGCTGTGAAATTGATGTCACCCAGCCCGCCGGAGACACGGTAGTGATCACGGTTGCGATTGATAACCTCGTGAAAGGAGCTTCAGGCCAAGCGATTCAGGCAATGAATCTTATGTTTGGATTCGAGGAGAGCCTGGGTCTTCAAAATCTGGCGGTGATGCCCTAGGTCATGTCGCAAGCGGAGATAAAAACGGTTGTAACGCGCGTCAATGTTGTCCGACAGCGACGCATCCGGGTGGCGATGTTGATCGCGGCGTTACTCGTAATGGGTGTCACGTATTACGGTGGTTACCAAAGCGGCTTTGATGACAGGGTTCCGTTGGTGCTCGATGAGGCTGGCTTAAAAGCGCGCATATCGAAATTGGAGACGCGCCTTTCAGTCGATGCTGAGACGGTAACGCGACTGCGCATAGAGCTTGCCAGTAAGGAGAGCAAGGTCGGGGAGTTAGAGCGAGAGCTTGTTTTCTACCGAGATATCATGTCCTCGTCCGAGGATGTGAGTTCCGTAAAAGTTCGCCAGCCTGATATGAGTTGGAAATTCGATTCAAGGGAGCTCGAGTATCGAGCGGTGGTTCAGCGGCTTGCACCGGGTACACAGTCTTACAAAGGTGAATTGCGAGTTGAGCTCATTGACGCGCAGGGCCGCGTATTGGATGCGTCTTATTCGACCACACCCACTTACACGATCGGATTTAAATATTTTCAGCGGATATCTGGCATTATAACGGTGCCGGAGAGTTTTATTCCCGCCGAGTTGCGCTTTGCCATAACATTGACGAAGCCGAGAAAGCGAACGCACGAGCAAGTTTTCGCATGGCAAGAACCTCGTGCAGAGAGTTCAGCTGAGAACGCATTAAGTGGCTCGGTCGGTGATAGATAAAAAGCTCTGAAGGCTCGATACAGAAGAAAGTGAATTTAAGGGATTAAAGAATGAGAAATAAACAATCGCAAATGCCTAATGCTGCAAGCGGCAACACAACCTTGATTTCCTCGGGGACCACGGTCACAGGCGATATTAGTTTCTCCGGCAACCTCGATATTGAGGGTAAAGTCATCGGCTCTATTAGTGCTGAGCCGGGCGCATCAGCACTCTTGCGGGTCGTGGCGGGCGGCTCCGTTGAAGGTGAGATACGCGTGCCTTCAGCCTCTATCAGCGGNTCTGTAAAGGGCAATATCTANAGCGCTGAAAATCTTGAGCTGACAAAGGGTGCTGTTGTCGCAGGCGATGTTTTCTATAANCTTATCGAGATGTCGATGGGCAGTAAGATCGACGGCAGTCTCAAGCACTCAACGGCGTCCGCCAAAGTTGAGCCAATTAGCTCGGTGACGGTAACTTCATCGGCTGAAAAAGCCTAAGTCTGGAGCCTATATGTCGGTCGTTGCAGGATTTGACCCTACCGAAATTCGGTTATCCGATAATGCAGTCAATAAGCTACAAGTGTTGATTGCTGAAGAGGAGAACCCATCATTGCGATTTCGGGTTTACATCACAGGCGGTGGGTGCTCGGGCTTTCAATATGGCTTTACGTTTGATGACAACACGGCCGAGGACGACTGGATTATCGAGCGCGAGGGTGTTGCGGCACTGATTGATGCAATGAGTTATCAGTACTTAATGGGGTCAGAAATTGATTACGTTGAGGGGCTCGAGGGCTCAAAGTTCGTGGTGAACAACCCAAACGCCACTACCACCTGCGGTTGCGGCGCGTCCTTCTCCATTTAATCGGTCGATGCGGGCGCTCAACCAGAGCCCCCACTCAACTCATCGAAAAAACATAGCGTCCTTTCTTAAACGCTCGCGAGGCCGGTTGCGATGTCGCATCTTAGCCCAACGTGGCACGACGTCGGCCGTTGCTATTTCGGCGCTATGCCGGGAATACCACGCCCAATACACGTTCGCCGCGGGCGCCCGTGACTGCTGGGTCGTTACCCGGTTTTCCATCGAGGCACTGTTTAGCCAACCAAGCAAAGGCGGTGGCTTCCATAAAGTCAGGATCAACCCCTAGTTTGCTTGTCGGTGACACAGATAGGCCACCAAGAAGATCCTGTATGCGCGCCATTAAAAAGTCATTGTGTCTGCCCCCTCCGAAGGTAAATACAGACTGACTACCACTTTGCCGTAATGCAGTACTTGCGGTAACAGCGGTTAACTCAAGTAGTGTGCGCTGCACGTCTTCGGGTGCTGGACTGTCCGTTAAAAGGGCGCTCAGCCACGCCAAATTAAAGTGGTCTTGTCCCGTGCTCTTGGGCGCAGCTCTGTGAAAATAAGGGTCCGCGAGCATAGCCTTAAGCAGCTTTTCATCGAGGGAGCCCGCTCTCGCCCAGGCACCACTGCGGTCGAAGTCGAGCCCCTTATGCCGGCGGATCCACGCATCCATTAACGTGTTGCCAGGGCCGGTATCAAAACCTGACGCCTCCCCCTGCTTTATGCAGCTAATGTTGGCAATGCCGCCTATGTTGAGAAAGGCCGCAGACTCCTTCGGCGCAACCAGTGTCTTGTGAAAGGCGGGAATTAGAGGCGCGGCTTGACCACCCGCAGCGATGTCGCGTCGCCTAAAGTCCCCCACCACCGTGATCCCAGTGAGCTCGGCTAAACGGTGGTTGTCTCCGATCTGGAGGGTAAATGCGGGGTTGTCATCGGGACGATGAAGCAGCGTTTGACCATGATTGCCGATAGCGGCAATGTCGGTCCGCGCAACGGAGGTCTTGGCGATCAAGGAATCGACCGAAGCGGCGTAATGTTGCGCAAGCTCAGCGTCGAGCCTGCAGACGTCATAGATGTCTCGTGAGGCGCCACTTTGCAGCGCAAAAATATGGGCTTTTAGCCCCTCAGGCATCGCTTTGCTGTGACTTGCGATGGTCTCAATGGCGCCATCGCCCTTAAATCGCGTCATTACGGCGTCGATCGCGTCTGCACTGGTACCCGACATAAGGCCGATAAAAATATCGGCCCCCCTCACTCGGCGCCTACTTCTGACGCGGTGATCTTTAAGGCAGCGAGTTGTCGTACCGGTTGCTGTATGGCTTTTTGGAATGAAGCAAGCTCGCTTTCGGGGAGCGATCGCGCCTTCGGTAATATCTTGTGGACAGTACGCGGGTTGCGGTGCACGCCGTTGACCAAAAACTCGTAGTGTAAATGCGGCCCAGTTGCGGCACCGGTAGAGCCCACCGTCCCGATCACCTGACCTTGCTTTACTCGACTGCCTTTAGCGACTCGTTTCTTGTTCAAATGTAAGTAGTGTGTTTTGAAGGCTTCGCCGTGTTGAATGAAAATATAATTTCCATTGGCCCTACTGTATCCCGCTTCGATTACCCGCCCGTCTCCCGCCGCATAGACTGGCGTACCTCTCGGAGCAGCGTAGTCTGTGCCTCGATGTGGACGCTTGGTTTTGTAGATAGGGTGCAAACGGTTTGGATTAAAGCTCGAACTGACACGCGTAAAGTCCAGCGGTGCCTTGAGAAAGGCTTTCCGCATACTCACGCCCTCCGGGTCGTAGTAACCCACATCGCCATCGCTGTCGATAAAACGAAAGGCCTCGACGAGTCGTCCGTTGTTATTGAAGGAGGCTGCGAGAATATTGCCGTCTGAATACTTCTCATCGTCTAAGAAGTTTTCCTCAAACAAAATAATAATTTCATCGCCTCTGCGAGGATCGAGCGCAAAGTCGATAACGCCGCCCAAAATAGCGGCAAGTTCCATAATAACGCCATCAGACAGACCCGCGCGTGCCCCGGCGAGAAACAACGAGCTTGAAATGGTTAAGGCGACGGATCGTTCGCGTGTTTCGGTTTCTCGGGTAATGACTTCAGAGGAAAATTGCCCGTCTGCGCGTTTGTAAACGGTCTGTTTTAGGGGGGATTCAATGTGTCGTACAGCCAGTAATTGCTCAGCGTCATCCGACGCAAAGCCAATAAGCTGGCCAGGGAATATTTCTCTTAACGCCTTGCCGTCTTTGCTGGTCGTAACATCAAAGACATCGCGATCTGAAAACCCAGCTCGGTTAAATAGTAGGCTGAGGTTGTCGCCATTTCTAACCGTTACGTCGACCCACTCTAGTGGCGCCTCTCGCGGTACCAGTATCTGTCCCTCACTTACTGCATCCCAAGCCACTTGGGTTGTTGCCAGAACAAGCGGGTCAGCTTTAGGGCCTTTCACCACGTGATCTTCGGTGGTATCACCCCCTAGGAAAAGCTGTGCTACGAACATCAAGACGAGTAAACTTACGCCACCCCAGAGGACGTTGCCCCTGTTAGCTGTCACGATTTGACCTGTTTGAAGGCGAGTGGCGCCTCTGGGCTTGCTATGCAACGCGTTGTTCCTTGTCCTACTGAAGGCAATTCGTTGAGCCGTATCATAACCGACAATGGCTACGTTCAGCATCACTGTTGCGTGCAAGTAGGGTGAGTGTTTTACGCATGCTGAGGTTGATGGCACGATGTCAGGTCGCAGTGCCAAATTTTGAAAAAAAACGTTTAACGAAAGGTAATCTAATGGGGCTTTTTGAGGATCTGAAAGCACGAGGCTTGGTTTTTCAGACCACCAGTGACGAGCATTTTGAGGCATGGCTTAGTGAGCGGCCCCGCACACTGTATTGTGGGTTCGATCCAACGGCCGACAGTTTGCACATCGGCTCGTTAGTTCCGCTTTTGACCCTACGTCGTTTTCAGCTGGCGGGCCACACACCGATTGCTCTGGTCGGTGGCGCAACCGGACTGATTGGTGACCCCAGTTTTAAGGCTCAGGAACGTGCCCTAAATACCCCCGATATTGTTGCCGGATGGGTAGAACGACTCCGAACTCAGATGTCGCAGTTTTTAAGTTTTGATGGCGACGCCGCTGCGGTCATGGCAAATAATCTCGATTGGACAGCTGAGGTCGATGTTCTGACGTTTTTGAGGGATGTGGGTAAACACTTCTCTGTTAACAGCATGATTTCCAAGGAGTCAGTAAAGCAGCGGATCGAGCGCGAGGGCTCGGGCATTAGTTTTACCGAATTCACTTATATGATCCTACAGTCGTTTGATTTCGCAGAATTGAACAAGCGGTTCGGTTGCGAGTTGCAGATAGGCGGCTCAGACCAGTGGGGAAATATCACAGGTGGTATCGATCTCACTCGTCGCATGAACAGCGCGTCGGTCCAAGGTCTCACTATGCCATTGGTTACGAAGGCGGATGGGACAAAGTTTGGTAAAACGGAATCGGGCACCATTTGGTTGGATGCCAGTAAGACCTCGCCTTACGCTTTTTACCAATTCTGGTTGGGCACCGCTGACGCCGACGTGTACAAATTCCTTAAGTACTTCACGTTCTTATCGGTCGATGACATTGACGCGATTGAACGCGAGGACGCCGCACGGGAAGGTCGACCCGAAGCGCAGCGCGTTTTGGCCAAAGAGGTCACGGTCCTGGTTCATGGCGAGGCGGGCTTAGAAGCCGCTGAGCGCATTACTCAAGCCATGTTTAGTGGCGATGCCACAGCCTTGTCTGAGTCCGATTTGGCTCAGTTAAGTCTCGATGGACTGCCCAGCAGTGAGATTAGTCGAGATGCCCTCCCTGAGACACTCACCCAACTTTTGACTGATGCAGGCATGGCGAACTCCGGGAAGCAGGTTAAAGATGCCTTAGGACGCGCCGCGGTGTCGATTAATGGCCGCGCTATCTCGTCCGAGGACAACGGTAATCCCGGAGCGTGCTTTGGTGCCGATGCCGCCTTGCACGGGCATTACTTCATTACCCGTCTCGGCAAAAAGAAGGTCCATCTGTTTATTGCCAAATAGCCACACCATGAGGCTGAGGACTGCTTATGACACCGGCTATTTTTGGTCTTGAAGGTTTAGCTGTCACGGCCTCTGAGCGCGCCTTTTTTAAAGACGCGGCGCCTGTGGGCTATATTCTCTTCGGTCGTAATGTTGCAGATCGAGAACAGCTACGCCGACTCACTGATGACCTTAGGAGCATTTCGGGGCGTTCAGCACTGCCTATTTTGATCGATCAGGAGGGCGGGCGCGTGGCGAGGATGCAGTCCCCTCAGTGGTTGAGCTATCCACCGGCGGCGGTTTTTGAAGCAATATTTTCGCGTGATCCCGTGGCTGGCGCACAGGCATGTCGTTGTAACTTTGAGGCGCTGGCGCTCGACCTTGCTGAGGTGGGGATCACCGCGACCTGCGCACCTGTTTTAGATGTCCCTGTTGATGGTGCGCATAGCGTCATTGGTGATCGAGCCTTCTCGCGCAGTCCGCATCGTGTCTCTCTATTGGGGAGAGCCTGCCTCGAGGGTCTTTTGGACGGTGGCATAGGACCTGTGATCAAGCATATTCCCGGCCATGGGCGGGCAGCGGCTGACTCGCACCTTGAGTTGCCTCGAGTCGCGGCTACGCGAAGCGAACTTGAGAATGATTTGACGCCCTTTAGGGCACTCGCCGATGCATCAATGGCCATGACCGCGCACGTGATCTATGAGGCTTGGGATAGCGAGCGATGCGCCACACTGTCCTCTAGCGTTATCAATGAGATTATTCGTAACCAAATCGGGTTCGACGGGTTACTCATGAGTGATGACCTCGATATGAAGGCGCTCTCCGGAGATATTGGCAGCTTGGCCCTCGAAGCGCAGCAGGCGGGTTGCGATGTCGTTCTAAATTGCTGGGCAAAAATGGCCGACATGGTCGATATTGCTGGAAAAATGGCGGCGCCAGGACCAAAAACCATCGCGCGGATCGAGCGCGCTGAGAGAGGTCTAATGGCCGCGGCCTCCTGTGTTGCAATAAAAGACCGTCAGCGGGCATTACTTGCGCAGCGCGACGCACTGTTGGCGACCTAAACCTAAACCTAAACCTCGACCGATAGCGGAGGACTTGCCGCCTCCCCTCAGGTGGATCGCCCAGCGCAATCGTCTAGACTTGTCAGTGCAAGGCCTTGCGGTTTT
>NZIJ01000053.1 GCA_002689915.1 Halieaceae bacterium
AGCTAATTTTTCTTTTAGTGTTCCTGCTATTACACAAGCAGACTATACTATACTAGAAACATTATTACTAAATGCAAGTTCTTTCGACTTGTTTGTAAAAACAGAAGCTGACACTTTTAAACTTGAAACAGCAGTCATTACAAATGGGAGTTTCGTTATCGAGCGATCTCGACCCCTGAGTTTACAGATCACTGGTGAAGCAGCAAAACTTGAAAGAGGAGTATCATTCACAGGGACGTCTCCTATTTCTAGCAGAAGTTATACTATTCCAACTATAGATATTACGTTGAATAACTCTTCTGTTAATGACATTGTTTCTGTGACCATGGAACTTCAAAACGAGGTTTCTTGGACTAAATACAGTACAGTAAACGATGCTATTTCTGCAACCACGATGTATCCATCTGGGTTCACACTTTCTAAAAAAATACTCGCAGGGTCAATCACTCAATATTTAACAGACGGAAATGCTTCAAATGCTTTAAGTTTTGATACGGATGCTTCTTTAACTATAAAAGCAGGCAACGGATTATCAAACAATGCATTTAGAGGTTTTTCTTTTGGTCCTGCAACTTGTACATTTACTAATAGGATTAATATTGGAAATGTATTTACACAAAATTACGATTGGAGACTTACAGATAATACAGCAAGTCTTTCATCATTATTAAACTATGCAACTGACTGAGGAGGTCATTAATGGAACTTAAAAAACTCATGGTAGACAGTAAATCTGTCTGGGTTGATTTTCCTGGATTACCGGGATTTTCTGTAGAGGTAGCAAATCTATCTAGAAAGGAGCTTACGGGGCTTCGAAAACGCTGCACTACACAAAAATTTGATAGAAAAACTCGACAACTTATGGAGCATCTTGACGAAGATAAGTTTGTAAGCGAGTTTGCACAAGCCAGCGTTAAAAACTGGAAAGGATTAACTGTAGAACATCTTGAAACACTATTACTTATCAATACTGAAAATCAAGATGTGTCGGCAGAAGTAGATTACACTCAAGAAAACGCGGAAGTATTAGTAACTAACTCATCAGAATTTGATACGTGGCTCAACGAGGTAGTCTTTGACTTAGATAACTTTCGTACAGGAACAAAAGGAAAAAGCGCTAAAAAGGCTGGAAAAACTATTTCAGAATAGTGAAACAGGGATGACTCGAGATAAGTATCTCGAAATGATGGATCAGCTAGGTAAAGAGCCTAATGATGCAGAAATCCCCCCAGACTGGGAAGATTTGCCAGAAATAATGGCATATGCCATAAATACGTTTAACTCCTTAGGAGATCGAGTTTATCCTGATATTGGGTATACCGGAAAAGACTATACTAATTTACCTATGTTCTTGGAAACATATGGAATAGAAGATATAGATTATTTTTTAGAAATATTGAGTTGGTTAGACTCACGGGCTGTCAAGAAATCTGCAGAACAACTGAAGAAACAACATGACAAGCTAAAGAGAAGCGCTGGTGGCAAACGAAGTTAAATTAACTATACGCGTAGGAGACGACGGAACTCTAAATGTCGTAGCCAAAAATGCAAAAAAAGCCGAAGGCGCTATTGAAGGCGTCGGCGATGCTACCCGACGAACTACAAAAGCTAGAGATAAGTATAGTAAGTCCGAAAAAGGAGTAGCGGGAGCTACATCAAACAGTACTAAAGCTTTTTCTAAAATGACAACAGGCATTCAAGGGGGTCTTGTACCCGCCTATGCTACTTTAGCAGCTAACGTATTTGCCGTAACTGCTGCATTTGGAGTTCTGCAAAGAGCGGCTGCTGTTACTCAACTGCAAGAAGGTCTAATATTTACAGGTAGAGCAGCAGGCGAAAATCTTCCTCTAGTTGTAGACAGTTTAAAAGAGATTACAGGTGCTGCCGTTTCTAGTGCAGATGCTATGAAAACGGTAGCCGTAGGTATTTCTGCAGGATTTAGTCAAACTCAGTTAGAAGGGCTAACAAAAGTAGCTAGAGGAGCTTCTTTGGCTTTAGGCAGAGATATGACAGACGCTCTAGATCGTCTTACTCGAGGTGCTGCCAAGCTAGAACCAGAAATTCTTGACGAACTAGGAATAATGGTTCGCTTAGATGATGCAACAGAAACTTACGCAGCTAGTTTAGGTAAAACCTCAGCCGAGCTTACTCAATTTGAAAGACGTATGGCATTTACTAATGCTATTATAGAGCAAGGGCAAACAAAATTTGCAGCTCTTTCCGCCGTAGTAGACCCCAATCCCTATGACAAGCTTGCGGCTTCTTTTGATAATTTAGCCAAAACAGTTTTAAATGCTTTAAACGTAGGATTCGGCCCTTTAGTAGGATTCCTAGCGGATAATATGACTGCTTTAGTTGGGGTAATGGGAGTTTTCGCAACTGGTGTTATAAAACAAGCAGTTCCTGCACTCACAAGAGGAGGAGAAGCCGCCGCAGACATGGCAGCAGACCTAGCAGATTCTTCTAAAGCAACTATAGCACAGGCAAAATCATTTAAAGGAGCTCCTAAAGTATTTGATAAATATGCGGATGCTGTTAGTAAGGGTACTGCTTCTCAAAAAGATATGGATAAAGCGACTTCAAGCTTAACCAAGTCCATAAATCTACATAAATCTCAAATGCCTGAATTTATTAAAAGGCATGGCGAAAGTAGTGATGCCGTAAAAGAAAAACAACTAAAACTTAACAATGCAGAAAAAGCTTTATCTTCTATAACTACTGCTCAAACTTTAGAAACTCAAGCCACTATACAGGCTACAAAAGCGGATGCTTTAAATGCCGCTGGACAAGGAAAACTTAGAGTAGCAATTAATCTCACTAAAGCTGCAATCATGCAAGAGTGGGCAGCAACAATGTTAAGCATAAAAGGTAAAGGATTTTTAGCAAGTGCTTTGGCTATTTTGTCAGGAGGTTTTAGAATAGCCGCATTTAGTGCTAAAGTATTTGGAATAGCTTTATTAAATGCTATTCCTATAATTGGACAGATTATACTTGTAGCCTCTATTGCATACTCTTATTTAAAAGATTTCTTCTCTACTCCTCCTACTGCCCTAGAAGAGGCATTAGATGAAAATCAAAAACGNTTNGAGGANTTNCCTGCNGTAATTGAGCANATGAATATTGCTATAGCNGCNGCTCAAACANAATCTGAAGAATTCTTAGCTGCTCTAGGCCCTACAACAGGAATACTGAATCAAATAACAGAAGCTAGTCAGAACCTACTAAATGTTCAAAAACAAGANCANATANNAGCTATGGTAAANTCNNGNCTNTCTTTAATTAAAGCNAATCAAGATGTAGCGGCNTCAGAAAAAAGACTGGCAAAAACTGTAGAAGANGCNAATGANTTAATGAATCCNGATACTTCTGAGATGGGATTNTTTGAAAAACTAATTACATATTCTAGTATGGGNGATAGAACAAANNCAGCNATAGCNAGTACTACANCAGCAACNAGANNNCAAACNNACGCACTAGAAGANCAGGCTACTGCACAAACAGCTGTAAATGAAGCNACNGAAAANATGGGNACNNTAGANCCATTAAAAACTATAGANGGAGTAAATGAAGCTCTTGTAACNGGTATAGCTACTTTTCAAGTACAAAAAATAGCAGTAGCAGATAATGTAGAGGCTGTAGCCTTNTTAGATCAAAAAATAAATGGNTTAGANGGAATACTTANAAANTTANGTNATGGNTTNNTNAGNCCNGAAGGNGCTGTGGCGGCNATGCAANANCTNGCNGCNNANCANCANGCTGTAGAGAANAGTGCNAAAGCAGCAAAAGAAAATGTACANGCTATAACAGAGCTATTTGCAGCNNCAGCNCGNCCTAGTGGTNTNTTAGCNGATCATATAGAAAAACTAGGAAATGTTNTAAAAGATATAGANGCCGGAAAAGAGTTTACGGCCATAAGAGANNTNTATGCAGATATATTTAAAAACTACGAAGCAGATAGTATAAAAAGTTTAGANTATATTTTAAGTTTAATGGTTCAAGTAAATCAAGAAGCTAAAGAAAGGGCTTTAATAGATGAAGTAAGCAAGCAACGCTCTATAGAGTACAATGCTATTGGAGCAACTCAATTTGCTTTAGAAAATGATATTGCTAACGCTAAAGCAAGACANCTTGAGTTTGAAAGACAGTANTCAGCCTTAATCTTAGCAGGTAAAAAAGATGAAGCTTTAGCGGCCAACTTAGCTGCTGAAAAAGAAATTACAAAACAGCAGCAGCTTAGACTAAAATTACTCAACGAAATCGCTCAAGCAGACGGAAGAAGGGGCGGAGATATTATGGGCGGNGGCTCTTCATTTGGATCAACTGCTATAGCAGCAGGAGAAATGGGAGTAGATTCTGCTAGTGAAGGATTAACTGCACTAAATACTGCTTCTCAAGAATCTTTGAAACAGCTNAAAGAGTTAGGGCCTGAAGGCGCTGCGTATTCTGCNGCTATAGGAGGNGCTCTAAACGCTGCAGAGCAGTGGTCAGTATCTTTAGAAATTATTGGAGATAAATCTCAAGATGCTTCGGACAGAATGNCNGCNGGATTNAANGCAGTNGGAGCTACTGTNAANGCTTTNCGTCAAATGCAAAATGCAAATGCNGAAGCCGCAGTCGCTGGTATTGATAGACAAATTAAAGCAGAGCAAAAGAGAGATGGAAAGTCAAAAGAAAGTTTAGCAAAAATTGCTGCTNTAGAAAAGAAGAAAGATTCTATTAAGAGAAAAGCTTTCGAACAAGATAAAAAGATGAAAATGGCAGAAGTAGTAATGGCAACGGGCGTTGCAATTATGAACTCCGTTAAAATGGGACTTCCTTGGGGTGCAGTATTTGGCGCTATGGCNGCTGCTATGGGTGCCGCACAGTTAGCGGCTATTTCTGCTTCGCAATACGANGGAGGNGGAGAGTCAACTCCAAATGCTGGAGGTGCTACCTCAATTACTCTAGGACAGAGAAAGAGTGCGGTAGANNTAGCAANTTCCCAGTCTGCAAGAGGAGAGTTAGCATATTTCCGTGGCGAGTCCGGAACAGGCGGCCCAGAAAACTTTACTCCTGCATTTTCGGGATACAGAAATAGAGCTGAAGGCGGTAACACTGCATTTATGGTAGGAGAACAAGGNCCTGAGCTGTTTGTTCCTGAAGTTCCAGGTCGCATTGTNCCCAACGATGATGTAGCAGCTNCAGGACCTACAAATGTAAGTTTTAATATTAGTACGGTAGATGCTTCAGGAGTAGAAGATTTACTTGTTGCACAAAGAGGAAATATTATAGGAATGATACGCCAAGCAGCAAATTCATATGGGCAGG
Source organism: Halieaceae bacterium (assembly GCA_002689915.1). Lineage (GTDB taxonomy): Bacteria > Pseudomonadota > Gammaproteobacteria > Pseudomonadales > Halieaceae > Luminiphilus > Luminiphilus aquimaris. The sequence continues at coordinate 5,308 of NZIJ01000053.1, forward strand.
ACTTCGTAGAATCGGTAGATACTTCTGTATTTACTCAATCAGCGGGCGGAGCAAATAGATACTAATGGCAACTTTTACTAATTTTCAAAATATACTTCCAGATCCTAATAATAGCATAGCAAGCGCAGGACAAGCCACAGGANCTATAAAAGGCCCTGGATTTGCTTCTGTATCGTTNACTTCTGAGCAAAAAGTTTTAAGAGACTTAACAAATTCAGGACGCCTTTTAGCACGAGCAAAAACAGGACATAAATGGAAAATGAAGATCAGCTATAATCCTATGACTCGTGCTGATTTTGAGCCTGTATATAATTTTTTANTGCACAGAAGAGGACCTTTACACCCTTTCTTTATATCTCTGCCTCANTATAGGCTGCCACAANACGCAACATTTGCAGTNTACAGTGCTACAAATAAGCTAGAAGCTCAAGCCTCACAAACAGCAGGGTTAACTTCTCTTATGCTTGAAAAATCAGGGTATAGTAATACCACTAACGGAGTTCCCTCACCAGGAGACCTATTTAATATAGATGGAGCAAACTCAAACCATAAAAAANNNTATNTGGTAAATAGAGTAGAAACTTCTGCGGACTACCAAATAGGAACAACAGCTCCTACAAGTAGTCAGGTTAGAATACATTTTACCCCTGGGTTGTCTAAGTCTATATCTACTGGGGACGATTTTGTTTTTAATAACCCACTTATAAAAGTTGTAATGACAGGAAATATTCAAGAATACTCTTTAAATACACGTAATTTGTATAGTTTTTCTTTGAATTTAGAGGAAGTTCAATAAATGGGAATCAGGAATTTAAATAGTACTTTACGAGATTCTTTACTACAAGAAGAACCATTTGTATACGCGCATCTTGTAAAGTTTGAAAAACCTTTAAAAACTTTTACTGGAAGAAGTGGTAGAAGGCAAGATGACTATGTTTATGTAACAGACGGCTCTTTTGATGTTGTATTTGATGATGGCTCAGAAGATGCTACAGGCACTGCTAATGGTTCTCAAATTTACGTTGCAAATAAACTAGTTTCTATAGGAGCTGTATCTGAAACTATTGAAGCTAGAGCAACCTCTATGAACTTACAAGTTTCTGCGGCTGCTTTAAGCACTTCTATTGCAGGTTCTTTTACTACTTCTAGTAATACTATCACAGGCAGTGAAGATTTAGTAGAAGCAGGCTTTAGAGAGGGGGACATTCTTACAATATCGGGCGCTAATAATAACGGTAAAACTGTCCGTATTGAGCAATTTGAAAATGATAATAAAAGAATTGTAGTAACTGCTCAAAATTCTGCACTAACATCTGAAACAAATCAAAACATTACTTTAACTTTTAGTAGTCCTGAAGTAGAGGGAATATTAACAGATAGAAGTAGTAATTCTTATGCAAGATATATTAATAGAGATGTTTTTGTATACAAAGCACATATTAATACAGAAACAGGAGCTATTATAGGAACTCCCTACCTTTTGTTTAAAGGTATTATTGCCTCAGGAAAACTAACAGAAGATCCTTCAAAAAGCTCAGTACTATCTTGGTCAGTTACAAGCCACTGGGGGGACTTTTCTCGGGTACAGGGACGACTAACCTCAGACCAATATCATAGAGCTTTAGACCAGAATAATAATCCAGACGCAGAAGCAGTAATACGACCTGCATATGCGGGAGACTTAGGATTTTTACACAGTGAGCAAGCCATTAATTTAGTTTCTATTTATCAAGTAATGGAAACTAGATATAAGCTTAAAAAGAAAAGTAGCTGGCTTGGGCTAAAGAAAAGCTATAAACAAGTAGAATATCAAGTTGAAGTTGATCGAGAAGCAGATTTACGATTTAATCTGGAAGCTAAATATTTACCCGTAGTTTACGGAGTAAATAAAATAGATAGTATTCCAGTTTTTGTAGATACATTAAGAACAGACTCTAAAAAAGTTTTTGTAGCCTACGCTCTTTGTGAAGGAGAAGTAGGAGGTTTATACGATATATATTTTGATGACACATCTTCTATTTGTATAGATGCAAACGACTCTGCCACTAGATCTAGTCAAACAACTGAAAATACTATTGATGTTTTGTGTAGTGGAAGAGCTGATAGAGGAGATACTTTAACCTCACAAAATATGAACTCAGCAAATTCGTATACCGCTTACGGAACGGTTTTTGCCAGAGGAAGAGGTAGCTGGACACCTCAGCTAGGTGGATATTATTCAGAATACGACTACTATAGCCCGGTGGGTAGGTCCAGTGTAGCAGGTGGAGCAAGTACTCAAGGCGCAGGAATTACCCATGAAAAAGGGACTAGTTTTACTACACCTATTGATGCTAGATTAACTTTTCATTCGGGGAAACCAAATCAAAAAGCAAATACGTTACTTTTAGCTAATTCTAGTAATTTTAAAGTAGGAAGTGACTACTACTCTGGATCAGAACCTTACTGGGGTGCAAATCATCAGCTATTAGACACAGCTTACGTTGTGGCAGAATATACTATTGGAGAAGGAGAGACAACTATTCCTTCTTTAGATTTTGTTGTTCGAGGAAAAGGTATAAAATGTTATAACTATGATTTTGCATATGCTCAAGATCCTGCATACGCTTCTAGTGATGCTTCACCTTCTTCNTTTAATATTGGGCAGAGTGTAGCTTTAAAATACACGGGAAATTCTAGTATTACTATTGCTACCGCTACTATTGCAGATATTTTTACTTTAACAAATACTGCAGGAGTTNTAGAAACTAGAATTAGATTTACTGATAATCCAGGGGTTCACCCTTNTACAGAATTTTTTATTCAAGACGGGTCTAATGAATTTCATTTAGTTACTTATGATCATGTTGCGCACTCNGGTACTATCCCAGAAACTCTAGAGGAAACTATTTCTAGTGTTAGTGCGGGTTCTAATGGGGGCGTAAATCTTGCTTTAAATAATCCAAATGCCNNTATTCAGGCTGCTTTACAGTTTGCACAGACAATCGCACTTTTAGACACGGTAGATGTAGAGTTCGATAGAGAGCTTTTAAACCAGTATATAGCTAACTATATAAATGGAAATATACAGAATCTAGGTACTACTGTACAAGATAGTTCNGAACTAGTCTCAGAAACAGTAGTAGTTACAGACGCTATAAAACTAGGAAGCGGATCTTCTTCTACAGATAATGCTTACAATGGCTATGAAGTAGAGGTTCGTCAGACTTTAGAAAATGGCGACGTTCGTATACAAACAAAAACTGTTATTGACTATTTAGGTTCTGATAAAATTTTAAAAGTAGACACCCCTTTTGAATATTTACCAAAACAAGGGGATACTTATAGAATATACTCTACAAATGATGATATAAGGGTATCTACAAACCCNGCAATTCAGCTTTTAGATTATCTACAAAGNCCNAGGTANGGAAGAAACTTAGATTTANANACAGACTTAGACAAGGAATCTTTCCTTGCGACTGCACGTNCTTGNGANTCTGGTTCAAATGTATTTATGCTGCTGCATGATTCTCCTACAGCAAATGCAACTTATAAATATGCTACTTCNGCNGGNAAAACNTTATGGCAAGGAAAAGTAAAAACTAGTAGNTCTGTTACTCTTTTTGGGTCAACTCATTATGTTGTAGAATTNGAAGATGTACTAGGTAAAATTGCACATAGNTGGGAAAANTGGAAGTATTTTTATACTGGAGAACTTTANTANAAAAANGGAACTCTTCATAAAGCTTCNTCAAATGGTANTATTCCTACTTATAGCTCTGGCTCTAATAATTTAACTTCTTTATCTNTTNTAAACATTTCCAANTCTTCNGATACGGTTAGTGTTGATNNTGCACGTAAAGANACAAANGGAGATGGTATACCNGATACTCCNTCTAAAATTTACACAGCAGACGGGGATCCAATAGTTAAAAAAGTANCTGGGGAACAANATGTCTCTTCTGGTTATANTATGTATGACTGTGACGATGTAAAGTATTGGAGATATTTAGGCTGGGAAGCCCAAAATCAACGACANGTTACACGTCATCAAACTAATGCTGTAATTGATACCTCAAAGCCTATCTTTGATAATATTAATAGTATGCTNAATCATTTTAATGGCATACTTAGGTACTCNGCAGGTAAATANTCTNTAGCTATAAAAACAGCTTCAGAGTCTCCTACTNCCNTNACTGTAGACGGNACTTCTTATNTAATTGAANANATAGACGAAGACGATATTATTGGAAGTATTAATGTAGAAGATGCTGGGCAAAAAGGAACNTTTAATCAAGTAGATGTCAGTATAAATGACCCTCAAAANAGATTTGAAGGTCGTTCTGTNATGATGTTTAATTCAGAATATCTAAAAGAAGATAGNATGGTTCCTAAAAAAGGAAATGTACGTAGNCCNTACATAACTAATTATTATAATGCTAGNATGAATGCNAAACAGTATTTNGACGATTCTCGNGCAGCATTAAAAATTAATTTTACNATGGCTCCTAGAGGNGTGTTNCTTNNGGCGGGCGATATTATAAGAATTAATTATCCCCGTTTTGGGTGGACTACGAGTAATTCTTTATATAGAATTACTAACTTAAATATTCAAGAAAACTGTCTTATACAAGTTACTGCTGAAGAGCANTCAGACACTGCTTACTTGATAGAAGCTGCAGAATCTGGTCTTGNNGGTATTCNGTCTGCNCCAGGCATTACAGCGCCTCTTCCTNCTCCTGCCTCTCCTACCAATTTAAATGCTACTCAGAATGATAGAGGAGGNATTGAGCTTTCNTGGACTCAGTCAACAGAGTTTAATGCAGCAACTTATAGTGTTCAAGTATGGCGATCAAATGATAATGATAGAGCTAATGCAGTATTAGTAGGCACTTCAAAAGGTGACAGATATACTGATCAAATTACAACAGAGGGAAGAAATGNAAAATANTANTGGATTAGGTATGCTGTAGCAGTTCCTCCTCAAACAACTACTCAAACCGGNCTTAGAGAAATTTTCTCGNCNTATCATCCCACAGCAGAAGANGCAGGGGTTNAAGGTATATCAGAAGGAGCAGTAGACGGNCTCAGTGTAAATCTTAGCAATGAAAATGCNAGTGTAGCTACTCTTCAAGATGGNTCTTTAAGTTTTAATAATACAGGAACTGCTGTTACAGCTTTTATAGGGTCCAATCAATTAAGTTATGATGATACCNCCCCTTACGACAATAACAGTTTCAGAGTTTCTGGAGTAACGGTCTCTAGTGGTATAACTATTGACTCTACNCCCACTACTACTACTGATACGTATTCTTTAGATGACATTACTGCAATGANTGTCGCTACAGGTACGGTTGCTTTCAATGTAATTATTACTAACTCACTNGGTCAGCAGTCAGGAACAATTACAAAAATACAAACTTTAACTGTCTCTGGAACAGGAGAAAAAGGAGANCCTGGNGGTCCTGGTGATAAAGGAGANAAGGGNGATAAAGGAGAAAAAGGTCTTAAGGGTGTTCGTGGNGACGGCGGTGACAAAGGTGACAAAGGTATAAAAGGAGACCAAGGCGCTAAAGGTGTTACNGGTGATGGAGGNNNTAAAGGGGACCAAGGACCTAAAGGAGATTTAGGGGCTAAAGGNGTTANTGGTGATGGAGGACTTAAAGGGGAACAAGGACCTAAAGGTGATGTTGGTGATAAAGGAGATTTAGGGGACAAGGGNGNTAAAGGNGACACGGGACCTAAAGGCGATACAGGTATTAAAGGAGATACAGGNGNNAAAGGTCTTAGNAGGAGATCATAGGNGNNAAAGGTANCNACNGGNNNNAAAGGTAATGAAGGNGATAAAGGNCTTCAAGGCGANAAAGGNGGCCAAGGAGCTAAAGGTACTGGAGGGGACAAAGGTCTTAAAGGAGACGTAGGTGTAAAAGGTTCTACNGGTCAAAAAGGTATTGATGGGGATAAAGGTCTTCAAGGTGAAAAAGGAGGNCAGGGAGCTAAAGGAGACACAGGCGCTAAAGGAGACACAGGACCTAAAGGCGGTGTTGGGGATGGAGGAGACAAAGGCACNAAAGGAGATACAGGACCTAAAGGAGTTACTGGTGTTAAAGGGGACCCTGGAGAAGATGTACTTATTATATACTATGCAGGGTTGGCTAATGATAATCTAAATAGTAATGCTACTGTAAATAAAAATAATCCGCCTACTCCTCCAAATATGAATGGTGGCTCGAGCGCTATTAGTGGTGCATTTAGACTTACTCAAGCAGATGGTACAGTTACAAATTGGTATAGTACTTCAGCGGGTTTAAATGTTTTCTTTATTGCAAGTGCAGTAGTTCCTGCGTTTAACCAAGCACCTACAGCAGAATGGACTGTAAGCGGTTTTTTACAAGGCGATAAAGGAGACAAAGGCGCTTTAGGAGAAAAAGGTGTAAAAGGTGCTGTAGGTGCAAAAGGTGAGCAAGGTCCTAAAGGTGCACAAGGCGCTAAAGGTGTCACGGGCGATAAAGGTGTTAAGGGTGATGTCGGATTAAAAGGACAAACAGGCCCTAAAGGTAATGAAGGTGATAAAGGTAGTTCGGGTCAAAAAGGCGACACAGGCGCTAAAGGCGGCGCCGGCGATAAAGGCGGCAAAGGTGACACAGGAATTAAGGGTAGCACCGGAGCCAAAGGTAATGAAGGTGATAAGGGTAGTCAAGGTGCTAAAGGTGCCACGGGTGCTAAGGGCTCTACAGGCGCTAAAGGCGGGGCTGGTGATACAGGTGCTAAAGGTGCTGCAGGTGCTAAA
>NZIJ01000054.1 GCA_002689915.1 Halieaceae bacterium
TCGCTTGCGCCGTTTCGCCAGGGCGAATGCGGATAATCTGGGTGAGGTGCAGCTGCACCTTCTCGCAGAAAGGCGCGAGGAACTCGCGGCAGGGGTTCAGAATCGTCGCGTGCTCGATGAGCTCTCGGCACTTCTCTGAGCGAACTAACAGACCGCCGGTGCGAGTCGTTTTGAACCCTGCGAAGGGATCGTCACCGTTACTGGTGTTATCCATGTAGGGGGCAGTCTCTTCACGCAGTGCGGCGATAAACTCCGGGCTGATGACGTTGTCCAGGATGACTGCGCCGTCTTGCTCAACGGCGGCGACAATGGCACTGGCATCGGCATTGGCAGGGAGGTGTTGTAGTTCTGGCATGTCCAAGCTCCTCTTAATCCGCGATGGCAACGCACTTAATTTCGATCTTGAATGACGGATCGACCAGTGCGACCACCTGAACAACGGTTTGAGCGACCTCGGGCGTTTTACCGTAGATCATCTGCCGTGCAGTAAAGAGCGCCTCGACCTGTGACATACATTCATGCATGTCGGTAACGAACCACGTTTCCTCCACCACGTTATCCATGGTGCAATCGAACTCCTTGAGCACCGACTCAACGTGTTGATAGGCATTTTTCATTTGCTCGACCAGGCTCTCAGGTGCCCTGCCTGTGGCATCGGTGCCGACCTGACCTGCCAAGTGGAGTGAGTTGCCGACCTGAACACCCTGACTGAACAGGTCAGCATAGGGGCCGTTTCTAAATAGCTTTTTCTCGATCGTCATGCGGATTTCTCCCGTGTTTTTATTTTTATAGCAACTTAGGGATGCCTATTGCTCACTTACCCTATCATTATGGATGAGTTCGAGAAAACGTTGATCGAAGAGTGGTGGTTTTCGCTCCATTGCAGCCTGATGCTTGGCGACAGCGGCGTTAAGAGTCCTGAGGGTGTCGGGCTGCTCCGTCGCGAGGTTTTCGCGCTCCGCCAAGTCTCGCTTGAGGTTATATAGCTCTGGTGTCTCAAGGGGCTCACCTCCCTCTGCACGGTCAAACAGATGCAGCTTGTAGTCACCTTTTCGGTAGGCTCGCAGCTCTCCTTTGCGATACAGCGCCACCTCATCTCGAGGCCCGGCCCCACCCCTAAAAAGTGCACTGGATAAGTCAAATCCGTCGACTGCGGTTGACCCATCAATACCGGTGACGGCTGAGATGGTTGCAAAAAGGTCGAGCACACTCCCAATTTCAGCGGTGACTTTGGGGGTGATCTTGCCTGGCCACCAGAACACCGTTGGTACCCGAACGCCGCCTTCGTATACCTCTTGCTTGGAGCCCTTGAACGGGCCGGCGCTGCCGGCAAACTCCGTACTGGCGGATTGCCACGGGCCGTTGTCACTTGAGAAAAAGACGAGGGTATTGTCGCTCACGCCGCGAGCTTCAAGCGCTTTGATAATTTCACCGACACTCCAGTCAATTTCTTCAACGGTGTCACCATACGGCCCGGCAAGACTTTTCCCTTGAAACGGTGTGTCAGCAAAAATGGGTAAATGGGGCATGGTGTAAGGCAGATACAAAAAGAAAGGCTCGTCGTCTTGTGCGTTGATGAACTGCACTGCTTCTTTGGTCAGCCGAGTCGTGAGCGTGGGTTGAACCGCCGGTTGCTCGAGTAACTCATCGGTACAACCTAAGTTGGAGCACCGACTTCGCCACAGCGGTACGTTGTAGTCCCGATAATCGGGTGCTTCAAAGCTCTTCAGAAAATCGCTGAAGATTTGCATCAGCTCATTGGTCTTGCCGGCCTGCTGGAGTCGGAACAGGTCTTCGACACCGGGCCGTCCGGCAAACTGCATATCGTTGGAGTAGGGGATGCCGAACCAGTAGTCAAACCCGTGGCGGGTTGGAAAGAAGTCGGGGGCGTCGCCCAGATGCCATTTGCCCATGATGGCGGTGCTGTAGCCTTTTGCTTTAAGGGCCTCAGCGAGTGTGACCTCTGAATGCGGAATACCGCGGGTATCTCCGGGAAACATGACGGGTGTTCCCACGCCATAAAGCCCTGTTCTTACAGGATGCCTCCCCGTCAGGAGTGCGGCGCGACTTGGCGAGCAGACCGGTGCGGGAACATAAAAATCAGTCCACTGCTGTCCTTCCGCTGCTAACTGATCGATCGATGGAGTCTTGATGTAAGGATGACCAAAGGCCCCCAGGTCGCCCCAACCGAGGTCATCAGTGAACAAAATAACGATGTTAGGCGTGGTTGTAGGTGCTCCGGTGTCACTCGTTGCAGCAGGTGCTAGCGCCGACAGCAAACAACCATAAACAAGAGGTTTTAGGACGTCTAAAAACCCCGGAAAGCGGCCTAAGAAAGAACGACCGCACATTCTTTTTATAGATCTCATCGACTGTTAAGCAATCCATCTGTTACCCGCTGTATTTGTCTCACATACACCACAATTTTGATACGTGGCAAGGCGCAGTGATCAAGATGCGCTCGGTAGCGGCGTCTGGTTGTGATGGCGCTGCGCAGTTTTCATGCGTCAGCGGGTTGAGCCTACTCTAGGCACCGCTCTCGGGCGCACTGTCAGTTGATCGAAGGCCCCCGGATTCAATGGTGATTTTCTGAGCTTTATAGAGCGCCCCTACAGCTTGCTTAAACACCTTTTTACTCACGCCAAAGGCCGCATAAATCTCAGGGGGAGGGCTTTTGTCATTCAGTGCCAAGAATCCTGAGTTCGCATGTAACGTGTTTTCTATCTCGCGCGCTAGCGCCTCAATCTTAGACTCACTAAATCCGGGTTGATTAAGGGTTAAATCGATTTTCCCATCGTCTCGAATCCGCTGAATATACCCTGTGACAATCTGACCCTTTCGAACTCTACGATAGAGTTCGTTGCTGTAGAGTAACCCCCAAAATTGATGGTTAATAACGGCCTTGAAACCGAGGTCAGTCTGTTCTGCGATGAGTAACGAAACCTCTTGGCCTATGGACAGGTCGGTTGCCGTGTCTTCAATCCAGTGGTCTATACGAGTTGAACCTGCCGGACGCCCCTGATTATCAAGATATATCTTGACCAGGGTGAACGATCCGGGCCGCAACGGGTGCTGCTGCTCGGCGAAGGGAATAAATAGATCTTTGCTTAACCCCCAGTCGACGAACGCGCCTAGGTGATTAACGTCTACGACTTTTAGCCAGGCAACCTGACCTATGGTCAGTGTGGAGTCTTCGCTCACGCTTTCTTTTTCTCCCGTCCGTGAAATCGTCAATTACTAGATGAGATAATCACGATGTGTCCTTTCCAAGGTCTATCGGACCCGCGAGGCGTGCGCTGATCAGCTCGTGCGCTGACACCAAACCCCTCGTGAATCTGTTTCGATAAGCCGATAAGCAAGTCGACGCGATATCAGTTGCCCATGGTACGCCTTGAAAGCTCATGTGGCCCCAAAAAACGGTCGGTTCTGTTCAGATTGCCCTAATCACTCACAATGAGAGGTGCGAATATCAAAATTGGCTGGGCAATGGCCAACCTTGCCAGTAGGCTGGTCGACTTGTCTTTAATCTCAATAATAAGGAAACAGTCATGGCCGTAGGTGTTATTGCAACGATCCCAGTTCAAGCGGGGAAAAACGATGAGTTCGAAGCGGTGTTCATGGAGCTCGCTGCACAGGTTCTGGCCAATGAACCGGGGTGCCGCTTCTATGCATTGAACCGAAGTAAAACGGACCCACAGGTATACAAAGTTCTGGAATCCTATACTGATCAAGCGGCCTTGGAAGCGCATGGACAGACAGACTACTTCAAGGCAGCCAACGTTAAGTTAGCCGGTCTTGTCGGTGGTCGTCCTGATGTCGAATACCTCGACGGTATCGAATAGACCTTAATTTTCCGGGAGTAACTCCGTCGCGAGTTGCTCCCCTTTCCACTCCATTGCCATCCGTACCCGACTCTCAACTGATGGGTGCGTGTAAAAAAGAAGCTCTTGGAGTTGGCCCGGCCGAGGATCGCGATATTCAGCGGTTTTAACGAGCGCCGAGGCGAGTCCGTCGGGTAATCCCACATTTTCAAGCGAATATCGATCAGCGTCAGCTTCGTTCATTCGTGTCAGGCTGTTGTTGATGGGTTCAAACAGTGTCAGCAGAACACCGACAAGCAATATCAGAATGGGCACGCTCGCGGGATTTTGAATGTTCTCGTCAGCCCCGAAAACACGCGCAACCGGTTTGAAAAGTCTGTCTGCAAGCAAGAAAGCGATGACAACCTCGCCGCTCAAAAGAAACACGACCCACCAAATATGCCCTGAGACATAGTGCCCAATCTCATGGCCCGTGACGGCTTTGACCTCGTCAAGATTAGCCTCTTTCAGCGCAATATCGGAAATCGCAATTCTGGCGGAAGAGCCAATGCCTGAAACGTTTGCTGTAAAGTTATTCGACTGGCGAGACCCGTCGTACATGAAGATCCGATTTGTGGGAATGTTGGCTTCAAGCGCAAGCGCTTCTATGGCTTCTTTGACCTCTCCCTCGGGCACGGGCGTGTATTCGTTGAACAAGGGTTGAATTAAAGATGGTCCAAGCAACATCATGGTTGCAACTAGGCTTGCGGTTATCCCCCCAAACCATGCCCACCAAAGCTGGCCTGCTTTTTTAATCAGTACGTAGAAGGTCGCCAGCAATAACCCCATAAGCACCGCGCTGAGCGCAAGTCCCAAACCAGATTGACCCAAGAAGTCGCCAAGTGGTTGAGTCGTCATGTCATATTGGGTCTGGCGATACCAGCTCGTGTAAATCGTCCAGGGCAACTCAATAATGGCTGACAACACGATGAACGCTGCACTGACCCGAAAGGCACGATTAAACGCGCCTCTCTGAGAGAGTTTGTTTGAGAGCGCGACTAATATTCCGCTTCGAACAATAAGCGAGGTGGAGACTACAGTCGCCAAAAGTGACCAAAGTATGAGCCAGTGATTGCCCGCCGTGTAGGCCGCCGCCTGAGCTAGTGCCTCCGTTCCTAGGGAGTCGATGTACGCGTTTGTTGCGGAGACGGCATCAAAAGCCATGGTGTTTGCCTCAAATTTTTCTTATTGTCCAAGTCGCGCTTGCGACAGCTTGCAACTGCGCGGTCAGCGACAGTTAACTGTTGCATGAAGCCATCATAAAGCTTGTCGCGTATCCCTAAAAGGTGAGCATAACCCACTCCAAAAAGGATCCTTAATGAAAGCCCTCGAACTTAGAGTGGGGAAAACGGCAGCGAAACGTCTTGAGTCTGAAGGTTGGCACGCCGACCTAATAGATGGCCTTATTGGCGCATCCGGTGGCCCAAAGTGGTTGATATTGGGTCGTATGGACCGCGTGCTTATTGCCGATCTTTTGGCCGGTCGCAGCAGGCCGCTGGATGCCGTGGGTTCGTCGATCGGTTCTTGGCGCCACGCTGCTATGGCGCAGCCCGACGCAGTTGAGGCCTACGACCGGTTTGAGAAAGCCTATTTGGCACAGTCTTATCGATCAGCGAAGCCCAGTGTGCCGGAGATTACCCAAGTCGCGCTCTGGTTGATGAATTCGCTACTGGGAGAGCAGGGCGGTCACTCTGTCGCTACGCACCCTTGGCTTCGCTCCCACATTGTGACAGCGCGTGGTAAGGGCTTGAACGCTCAACGGCCGGGCAAGCGTCTCATAGCAGGCATGGGAATCGCCGCTTTGGGAAATGCCGTGAGCCGCAGAACACTTCCTGCCTCATTTCAACGTGTGGTCTTTGCGCCAGAGCAGGCGTCGCCGCTACGTCCTCTGTTAGATGGTTTTGATACCCAGTACGTTGGGCTGAGCGAGGCAAATGTGTTCCACGCCTTGATGGCAAGTGGCGCTATTCCTTATGTGTTTGAGGGAGTATATGAGATAGAAGGCGCAGGACAGGGCGCTTTTTGGGACGGTGGCATCATCGACTATCACTTCGATTTGCAACGCTTACCCAGAGATGAAGTTTGGTTGTATCCGCACTTTAGTAATCGCACGACAGTGGGTTGGTTCGATAAGTTTTTGCCCTGGCGGGCGGACCAACAGGGCTCCGTCGATCAGTTGATCATGATCTGCCCAACAGATGAGTTCATCGCGTCCCTCCCGTTTGGAAAAATTCCGGACCGCCGTGACTTCGGGAACATCCCCGAGTCAGTTCGAGAGCCCTACTGGCAAACCTGTGTCGACGAGTCTCAGCGGCTTGCAGACGAGTTCTCAGAACTTATTCACGGGTCCAACCCGCTAGCCGGCGCGATTCGCCTCTAGTCGTTGAAATTGCCGTGCCGTCCTGCGCCGCCACTGAAGCGCGCGGCGCCCGTAATAGCCTCCGTCGTTGCGACCTCGTAGCCACCAGCACCCTCTTGGATTAGCGCTTCGTTAACGTCAAGGCTCCACTGTGCAATCGCGGAGCGACGATCTGCGCGCATGCACATCTCGGGGAATTTAGCGATGTCTTCTGCAAGTGCGACAGCTGCGGTGAGCGCATCGGTATAAGTGACCAACCGATTCGCTAGTCCAATGTCCAGGGCTTCCTGCGCCTCAACGGCACGCCCTGTCAAAATCATATCCATTGCTCGGCTATGGCCGATGAGTCGGGGTAAACGGACTGTGCCGCCGTCCACTAATGGTACACCCCAGCGTCGACAGAAGACGCCGAATACCGCGGTGTTGTCGACGACGCGCATGTCACACCAGCAGGCGAGCTCAAGGCCCCCTGCGACCGCGTATCCAGAGACTGCCGCAATGACCGGTTTATCAACCTGCATACGCGAAGGGCCCATGGGGCCATCGGCTCTCCCCGTGTGTTCAATATGGTTTGCCTCGGGAGTGTCAATCGCTTTGAGGTCAGCACCGGCGCAAAACGTCCCGTTGGCGCCGGTCAAAATAGCAACCTTGAGTGAGTCGTTGGTGTCGAAAGTCTGAAAAGCCGATAAGAGCTCGGATGCCGTCGCGCCATCGACTGCATTTCGTGCCTCGATTCGATTGATGGTGACGATAAAAATGGGACCACGGGTTTCCGTGAGCACAAGCGGTTTATGGTTCATTACGGTCTCTCGACTCAGCTTCTGCTGAACGCTCTCTGGAATAGACGATGCGGCCATTGGAGATGGTTAAATCCACGCCGATTGTATGAATTTTGTAAGGATCTGCGGTGTAAGGGTCGGAGTCAAGCACAACCAAGTCAGCTTTTTTACCGACTTCCAGACTGCCTATTTGGTCTTCGAGCCGAATTTGCCAGGCGGCATCAGTCGTGTGAGCGCGTATTGCTTCATCAACACTTAAACGCTCATTTTCGCGGGCTTGAACGGGATAGTCGGGTGATCCTGCGCGTTGTCGCGTGACCGCCATTTCGATATTGAACATGGGGTTGAGCGCGTCCTTTCCGATCCACGATACGGGGTAATCGCTGCCTAGGGTAACCCTACCGCCATTGCGGTAAATGGATGCGAGTGGGTAGAGTTGCTCGAATCGCTTGGCCCCCAAAAACTCCATCGCAATCTCGTCGTATTCAAACCAGGTTGGCGTTGTTTGTGCGACCACGCCGAGCTCACCAAAGCGTGCAATGTCATCTTTATCAACCACTTCGATGTGACAAATCGTGGCACGAATATCGGCATCTGGGTGTGCTTTTTGGCCGGCCTCGATCGCATCTAGGGCCGTTCTTACTGCACCGTCACCTATGGCGTGAAGGTGTAAATCAAAGCCGAGACTATAAGCCTCATATACCGCATTGAATACCTGCTGATTGGGTAGCAGCGGAGTGGCCTCATGACCCTCTGGCGCGATGTAAGGCTTGAGAGTTACGGCTGTTTTTGCCTCGACTGTACCGTCTAAAGATAGCTTTAGGGTTGTTACTGAAAACAACTCGTGATCGAACGTATTTTTAAGCTCGTTGAGCCGCGCATGCGCAGTCTCAAGGTCTTTAGGTTTGTTGATGTAAAGCGAACCGACCAGTCGAAGCGGTAGTTCATTCGATTGCGCAAGCTCATCAGCCACTTTCATGCCTAAGGCCATGGTGTCGATCATTCCTGCATCAAAGGCCGCGGTTAATCCGACAGCTGACATCTCATGGAAAAAGCTCGGCGCCTTCTCTCGGAGTGCTGCTTCGCTCACCAAACCAAGTGCGTCGCTCACAGGGTCGATAGCGGCACCTTCAACGAGCCAGCCAGTAGGGTTTCCCAACATATCTCGCTGGAAGAAATGTGCGCCGGGGACAGGGTCAGGTGTATTTGCCGTTATGTTTGCCGCGCCGAGCGCCAGCGAGTTGGCCCACGCCGTGTGACCGCCCTCATCGATAATCAAAGCCGGCCGGTCGGGCACGATAACGTCAAGTTGCGCAGCCGTGGGGCCATCGATGCCAAAGGCGCGCGCAAGAAATCCCGATCCCAATACTGGGTTTTGATTAGGGAAGAGCTGCGCGTGCTCTGCAATTGCCGCAAGGACCTCTTCGGCGCTTTGCCCGGGAGAGAGCATGACGCCATTTAACAGCGGCAAGGTGTCCATGGTGTGGATGTGCGTATCGATGAAACCAGGGAAAACAACTCTTCCCCTAAGGTCTAGCACTTTGGTTGCATCGGTCTGAAAAAGTACAATGTCAGAATCATTGCCGACTGCAAGAATAGTGTTTCCCGCCAGCGCGATGGCAGAGTGGCGATTGCCCTGCGCATCCATCGAATACACCGTACCTCCTTTCAGAATGAGGTCCGCACCGAAGGCTGCGACGTGGGTACAAGAACAAAAGAGCAGAAGGAAGCTAATCGTCAATCGCATCATCAGCATGTCTCGGTTGGTATTTCTATTGTTGAGCAGCGTACAGCAACCCTACAGGTATGCCTCGACTGTACTTTTTATGCGACCTCGCAAAGCAAAGCCGTCATGGTCCAAGCCGCGGCTTTTTAATGCGCAAATTGTTTGAGCACTGATCCGATGGTGAGCGTTTTTAAGGTCGTTCCAGTCTCATCGAGCATTTCGGTCAGTCGACCGTCGGGCGCATAGAGGTTAAACAACACCACAGCGCCCTCGGGGCCTCCGCGCTCCATGTGAACATCACCTTGGGGCATGTGCGAGTAGCTACCTACCTCGCGAACAATGGATGAGACTTCTTTACCGTCCTCGAACGTTACGACCTCAAGTGAGCCAGCGAGCACGGTTGAGCGGACCTCGCAAAGGTGACGATGGAAGTGGCAGTACTTCCCAGGTTCCCAACGGTACAGTAAATCTATGTGGTCTTTCCCGTCGTAGCTCAGGAGCGCGCCCGAGTAGCCGATAGGGTAGCTAAACCGAGTATCTGGGCCGTAGTTCTGCCAGTCTAAATGAGAAGTTTCGAGGAGATTAATTTTCATTTTTCAGCGCCGTTTATCATTTCTACGTGGCGGCAACATCGCATGCGACTGGGCTAAATGAGACCGCCAACATTCTTCAGGACATACCCGAGTGCTCCTGAGTTTACTGATTTTTTGACTCTACCAACAGATCATTGCGCGCATTGAATTCCAGTGTGGGTCTGGTGGCGGGTTTTGGGTGGCCATCAGTCGCAATTATCGAGGGAAAACTTCATACTTCGCCTCCTTCTTGCGCCAACTTGCGGCCGATACCGTATCTGCAAGAGCAGTCGTATTTCATCGTCGAAAATTTGTTATATGTTTGAGCGCGCAATAGTCAGGAACCCAGATGCCAGTGATTGGTCANTGTTGACCNATTGTGTCGANGTAGTGCTTGCCANTGAACACGCTGGGGTGTTGGCTGCGATTGAAGCCGCCGAGCGACGCGCACAANCNGNGGCGTTGCANGCAGTAGGTTATGTGGCCTACGAGGCGAGCCATGCCTTCGATAGTAAATTCCCGAAGCGTGATATTGATATTCCCCTNGTNTGCTTTGCNCTCTTTTCTGACGANACNCGTCTTNATTCACTGGGTGGACTGTATGCGCCTGAGAGNGCATCNCCCNATAACTGGGAGCTACGAGAAAGCCAAAGCTCTTTTGAGTCNAAGGTTGACGCCATTCGCCAAATGATTGGCGCNGGCGAGGTTTATCANATCAACCTGACATCGCGCATGCGTCAGGGTGAGATNGTAACGCTCGCTGACTTTGCGCGTTGGTCGCAGGATATGCCTTACGCGGTGTACCTCGAAGGACCTGAGCTGACGATATGTTCAGCATCACCCGAGCTCTTNTTTGAACGAGAGGAGGGGGTCGTTTGCAGTAAGCCGATGAAAGGTACCGTNGGTCGTCGGANCGATGCTANGGCGGATGAATCCAGCGCNCGCTGGTTGNAGCNCTCGCGAAAGAATCGGGCTGAAAACGTCATGATCACGGACATGGTACGAAATGACTTAGCGCGCATTTCGGCNACTGGGAAGGTGTCGGTGGACGAACTTTTTGGTGTGGAGCGTTACCCCAGCGTATGGCAAATGACCTCTACCGTGAAAAGNGAGGTGGATGCCAGTCTTGCTGAGATTTTCCGGGCACTCTTTCCTGCCGCTTCGATTACGGGTGCGCCAAAACGTGCNGCGCTCGATGTCATNCATAGTTTAGAAGANGATCCTCGAGAGATTTACACAGGAGCGGTCGGTCGGATTAAGCCCTCCGGGTCAGCCTGCTTCAATGTGGCGATACGCACTGCATGGAGCGCGTCAGCCACANGAGACAGTCGCTTTGGCTCAGGCTGTGGCATCGTCTGGGATTCAGAGCCTNCTGAGGAGTTCGAAGAGCTCAAAACAAAAGCNAGAATTCTCAAGCAGCCTGATCCCGCATTTCATTTGTTCGAGACCATGGGCATCGTCAGTGGGGCGATCCCGCGCCGTGCGCGTCATCTATCGCGACTCGCAAAGTCGGCAGCGTACTGGTCGTTTGCGTTTGATATCCATNCNGCCGAGACCTACCTCGATGCGCTCCTGAGTGAAGTGGCCGAGGGGNCGACTTCCAGTNACNCAGAGACTCAGANNCTCCGGTTGCGCCTACAACTCGCACGAAGTGGTGCAATNANCCATCGCTGTGAACCGATCGAGCTCAGTTCATCGCAANCGAGCTTATCCAGCGAATACCCTGTCGTTGAGTTGGCCCTGGTTCAGTCCGCNGTNGAAGCCNATNACGCCTACCTTGCGCACAAGACGAGTCGACGTGAGGCNTATGATCGTGCGNTGCGAGAGANTCCNGCNGGTTGNGAGCCTATTATGTTCAANACNGTGGGCAATGTTACCGAGAGNGCGATCGCGAANATCGTTTATCAAGTTGNNGGTGAGCTGTTTACGCCNCCGCTCGGTGATGGTTTGTTACCCGGTGTCTTGCGNGATGAATTACTTAATGAGCGAAAGATNTCCGAGCGCGCATTGCCGGTCACCGAGCTGGGAGCAGTTGAAGCGTTTTGGCTGATCAANTCGTTACGCGGCTGGCGCAAGGCNGTTTTGCATGCNGACTCNGCTTAATTGNTTNCGAATNATGAGTCCGGGCCNGACTGNGCTGTTGTCGGCCATCCCTCCAACAAAGAACCCGAACAAAGCCCTAACGGCAAGGNNGGGCGCCTTNNCGGGTTGTTAACCTTGGCCGCATGANNAATCCNNCGCGCAGCANTTTCCGAATCNGACATATCTCGTGTCGTTGAAATGGCNTGGGAGGACCGAACGCCGTTTGAGGTAATAGAAGCGACGTTTGGACTCAGCGAACCTGAAACAATCAAACTCATGCGACGCACCATGAAGCCAAGTTCGTTTCGNTTGTGGCGAAAGCGGGTCTCTGGNCGGGTTACCAAGCACAGAAAGTTACGTGGTTTTGATGTGGGNCGCGGATACTGCCCAACCCAATATAAGCGCTGAAATAAAGGATGACAGATGATTGAGCTGGCGAATGCGGTCGTTTTATTGCTGCTAGGCGGGATGCTTTTTTTCCCCATTGTCGTGGCGCCTATTGTATTCACGTCATTGCCCGAAGTTGAGGCAGGGCAGTTTTTACGTTCGATGTTCCCGCGCTATTACGTTTTTATGATTACGCTTAGTGCACTCGCTTTTGCCCTTTACCAAGGGGGTGTGGGGTTAGTGCTGAGCGTTCCTGCAACCGTCTGTTTAGCGGTGGCTCTGAGTACGCTGTGGGTTCGGCAGTCGCTTGTCCCAAGAATTAATGATGCGCGTGACGCGCAGCTTGCTGGGGATGCTGCCGCGGGTACTCGATTTGATCGCGGGCACAAGCTGTCTGTGCTTATTAATATGCTGCAGTTGGTTGGTCTGTTGGTTATTTTGTTCGCTTGAGACTGGCCCTTTTAGGGGAAGAACTTCTCGCCAGCGAAGTGATTCCCTCTTGTCGTATCGACAGTCCCCGAGTTTTCCAAGGTTTTCATGTTTTCGCGGGTATGCCTGCATCGCTTGGTTTATTTCGGTAGTCCCTCATGGACATGCGAGAGGTTTATTGGCCTACTAAGCATCTGAATAAAATATGACAGCGAGGGATCCCCATGAGCAAAACCATCGAGTTTATTTTTGACTTTGGCAGTCCAAATGCCTACTTGTCTTATTTCACGGTTAAAGATGTAGCTAAACGAACGGGCGCAACACTCAAGATCACCCCCTGCTTACTTGGCGGTATCTTCAAGTCGACTAACAATCAGCCGCCCATGATGAATTTCGCAGGCGTCGCCGGAAAAAACGCTATGTTTATGCGTGAAATGGAGCGTTATTGTGACCGCCATGGGTTCACTAAATTTACGATGAACCCGCATTTTCCCGTTAACACCCTACTTTTGATGCGCGCATGCGTTGCTTATGGACGCGACAATGATGTCACTGCATATGTCGAGGCGGGCGTTAAAATGATGTGGGAAAACGGTTTGAAGATGGATGACCCAGAGGTGTTCGTTAAAGCATTTAATGATTCGGGCTTTGATGGGCAAGGTTTATTGGAGGCAACGCAGGACCCTGAGGTAAAAGCGGCTTTGGTCGCCAATACACAAGGGGCCGTTGATCGCGGTGTCTTTGGAATTCCCGCTTTCTTCGTTGGCGACGAGCAGTTCTT
>NZIJ01000055.1 GCA_002689915.1 Halieaceae bacterium
TTCAGCCCGGAGTGCTTTAATCGCCTCTTTTTGTTTTACACCAAACCGATGCTCCTCATCGATAATGAGTAGGCCGAGATCAGAGAAGCCGAAATCGGTCTGCAACAACTTGTGTGTGCCAACTAAGATATCGATTTCACCTGCCTGAAGTCGTCGACTGACATCTCGAATATCTTTTGCTGTTTTAAATCGTGAAACGACTTCGACTGTGATCGGCCAGCCGGCAAAACGATCGTTAAAGTTGTTAAAGTGCTGCTGTGCAAGCAGTGTGGTCGGGACAAGAACAGCGACTTGCTTGTGATTGTGTGCAGCAATGAAGGCGGCCCGCATGGCGACCTCGGTCTTGCCAAATCCAACATCCCCACAGACCAAGCGATCCATCACTTTCTCAGCGCACATGTCCGCTTTGACGGATTCGATTGCAGCGGCTTGATCGGGCGTTTCCTCAAAACTGAAACCGGTGCAAAACGCCTCCCATGCTGCGTCATCGAGTTCGTGCGCATATCCGACGCGCGCTTCACGCTTGGCATAAACCTCGAGTAATTGCGCCGCAACGTCAGAGGCTCTTTCGGACGCCTTCTTTCGAGCCTTAGCCCAGTGCTCTGTGCCCAGTCGGTGCAGTGGTGCCGTATCTTCATCACCTCCCGAATACCGGCTAATGAGGTGCAGAGAGCCGACGGGCACGTACAACTTGTCATCGTTGGCGTACTCGAGCAGCAGAAACTCCGCATCGTGTCCGTCGATCGTTAGCATCTCAAGACCGGTATATCGACCGACGCCGTGTTCTAGGTGCACAACCGGCACGCCCGGGCGAAGCTCGGTGAGGTCGCGAATAATGACCTGAGTGTCCGTTTCTTCTTCGCGCTTTCGTCGCCGCTTCTGAGCGACACGTTGACCGAATAACTGATCCTCAGAGATGAGCGCCGGTCCGTCGGGTGTTGTAAACAACTCGCGAGTAATGTCGGTGACAGTGATGCCAAAGGTCGTACCGCTCTGGTTAAACTCGCTCCAACTCGAGACAGCGGTTGGTTTAAGCCCCTCTTTGCTCAAGGACTCCAGAATGATTTCACGACGTCCGGCACTTTCGACACTGAGTAAAACAGGCGAATCATGAGACTCAAGCAACACAGAGAGTTTTCCCACACCCGACACGTTGCGGTAGTTCTCAGACGCTGAGAAAGGCTCAGGTCTATAGTCACCGAGTTGATAATGAAGCGAGGCCTCGGTGTTGTCTCTGAATTCAATTGCGCAGTAGGCACCGAGTCGCGCGTACAATTCTTCAGGTGCGATAAACCCGCGCGGCGGTGGGACCAATGGTCGCCGCGGATCGACACCGTACTCTTCGTATCGATTGTTCACCTCTGCCCAGAAACGTTTAGCAGACGCAAAATTGTTGCCCACCATGATCAGTGGAATGTCACTGGGTAAATAGTCGAAGAGCACTTCGCACTCGTCAAAGAAGAGCGGCATGTAGTACTCCGCTCCTTGAGGCGCGCGGCGTTGACTGATATCCGTAAACACGCTGCATTTTTCGGGATCGCCCTCGAAGCTGCGATACCAGTCAATTTTAAAGCGCTCGATTGCATCGGTATGGAGGGGGTATTCGCGCGCGGGCAATAGGTCTACTTGCTCCAGTCGCTCGGTCGTTCTCTGGGTATCCGGATCGAAACTTCTGAGCGTTTCTATCTCGCCGTCAAACAGGTCAATGCGAAGTGGCACATCGCTTCCCATAGGGAAAACATCCAGGAGTGAGCCGCGCGTGGCAAACTCGCCATGCTCATAGACGGTATCGACACTTCGGTAGCCGTTCTTGGTGAGATTGCGAGTGAAACGCTGAAGGTCAAGTTCTTCCCCGACAGCCAAACTCAAAACGCCCGTCTCAATAAAGTGTCGAGGAGGCACGCGATGCATAAGTGTTGTTATCGAGACGATAACAATGCCCTCTGTCAGCGAGGGAAGGCGGGAAAAGGCCTTTAATCGGTCGGAGATAATATCTTCATGAGGGGAAAAATTATCGTACGGAAGGGTTTCCCAATCCTGAATTAACAGGGTCTCTTTTTTGTCGTCCATGAAAAAGGGCAATTCAGACGCCAAAGTATGTGCAGCCGCAGTGTTTTCAGTGATAACGAGAATCAGTGGCGTCGTTTTTGCGAGCTCAGCAACAAAATGTGACTGAGCGGCACCGGCCACGGGACCAATGGCGGTGCGCTTACCTGTTGCGTTTGGCCAAGGCAGCGTGGATTGGATGTCAAAAAACGAGGTCATGATTGCTCCTACTGGGGAGGCGGATTTTACGTGTCACGTTGGTCGCTTACTAGGCCTGAACGGTTGCTGTTCGGGTGGTCTGAGAGCGATAATCCAAAAACACTCACACGTTGGCCATTCAACCGGCCAAAAACAAAAGGAAAAAGCATGGCGCCCCAAAGAAAGCGTCAGCGTCCTGACGATTATTTCGTAGATTGGAAAGAGCGAGAAGCTCTGGCTGAATCCATGATCCCTATCGTCGGAGCACTGGCACGTGAACAAAATGTAAAGTGCTACATTTATGGGAAATCTCTCGTAAACCTTAGCGTACTCGACATCATGAAAGCCCATCGTTGGGTCCGTCAGGTTGAGGATAACGAGCTCTCTGAGTTTGAGACTATTCGAATTCTCGAAGCGATGGCGAAACTTCATCTCGGACCGTGTCACATTGATATCGGTCGCCTGTCGGTTGAATATTTTGATAAAGAGCAGGGCGAAGGTGCGTCCTTGGACGACTTCGTTGCGAGCCGCCTGTCACACCTTCTTGATTCGGGCGAGCAAGCAGAGGGGCCCGTTGATGTTGTTTTGTTCGGTTTTGGTCGGATCGGACGCCTCATGGCACGCATACTCGTTGCCAAGACAGACGGTGGCGACAATTTACGGTTACGTGCAATCGTTGTTCGTAAAGGCAGTGCACCCGACGACCTCGTGAAACGAGCAAGTTTGCTGCGACGAGACTCGGTGCACGGCGTGTTCCAAGGGACTATTAGAGTTGACGAAGAGCGACAGTCGTTCGTTGCCAACGGTAATGAGATAAAGGTCATATACGCAAACGCGCCTGAGGATGTCGATTACGAAGCGCATGGCATCAGTAACTGCCTTGTCGTTGACAATACGGGTGTTTGGCGTGATCGCGCGGGCCTCTCGAGACACCTGAGCGCGAAAGGTGTCAGTAAAGTGATTTTAACCGCGCCCGGTAAGGGCGATATCAAAAACATTGTCGCGGGTATCAATCACAACGAGATCGACGCTGGCGATGAGGTGCTGTCCGCTGCATCGTGTACGACAAACGCCATTGTTCCGCCCCTTAAGGCCATTCATGATCAATTCGGCATCGAGTCGGGACATGTGGAAACCGTTCATGCGTTTACCAATGATCAAAACCTTATCGATAATTATCACAAGGCGGACCGCAGAGGGCGCAGTGCGCCGTTGAACTTAGTGTTGACTGAGACAGGGGCCGCAAAAGCCGTTGCAAAGGTGCTGCCTGAGTTAACAGGTAAATTGACCGGTAATGCTATCCGAGTGCCGACACCGAATGTTTCGATGGCGATTCTTAATGTCACGTTATCCAAGGATACGACGAAGGAAGAGCTGAACGAGTTCATGCGGCAGACGGCCCTACACAGTGAGTACAGAAAACAGATCGATTTCTCGAACTCGCCAGAAGTTGTCTCTACTGATTTTGTGGGATCTCGCGCAGCCTGTGTCTTCGATGCACAAGCGACCATCGTCAATGGCCGACACGCCGTGTTATACCTTTGGTACGACAACGAATACGGCTATAGCTGCCAGGTTTACCGCGTTTTAGAGAAAATGGCTGGCATCAAATATCCTACCTATCCACCTACCGACAGGGGTGGTCTCTGACAACTTGATTCAATGGTCATTTGAATTGCAGAGAGTTGTGGTAACTCGGCGCCAGCTTGGTTAGAATTCGCGGCGCCGGGTGTATATAAAACTGAGCTGAAAACAGCCGCCGGCAAACCTGTAGTTCACTTCGCTGGGGGGAGTGGCCACGCTCACATCAGGCAGCGCCTGATCCGCTTCAGTGCAAGCTGACTACATGACAGCCAGCGGAGGCGCGTGCGCGCGATATGCGAACGATGATAGGGAAAGGCATGATTAAAATTCGCCGGGGACTCGATATCCCATTGGCCGGAGCTCCAGAGCAGTCAATCGCTCGTGAGTTCTCGCCACGAAATGTAGCACTCGTTGGAGCCGACTACATTGGTATGAAACCAACCATGGCCGTGTCAGAGGGCGATATCGTCTCTAAGGGCCAAACGCTATTCACAGATAAAAAGTGCGAAGGTGTAGCCTACACGGCGCCGGCATCTGGCAGGGTTGCAGCCATCAATAGA
Source organism: Halieaceae bacterium (assembly GCA_002689915.1). Lineage (GTDB taxonomy): Bacteria > Pseudomonadota > Gammaproteobacteria > Pseudomonadales > Halieaceae > Luminiphilus > Luminiphilus aquimaris. Next base: position 4,389 of record NZIJ01000055.1, read on the forward strand.
GGCGCGCGACGAGTCTTTCAATCGCTTGTGATTGAGATCGACGAATCTGTCGAGCCTATGCGCTGGGATGCGGTTGCGCGCGAGGCTATCGCGTCACTTACCGCCGAGAGCGTGAAATCGCGGCTCCTTGAGTCGGGTGAATGGACGTCACTGCGAGTGCGTCCCTTTAATAAGGTAGCTGACCCATCAACTGAGCCTGCGGGCATCTTTGTGACAGCGATGGATACCCGTCCTCATGCCGTGAATCCAGACTGGGTGATCGCAGAGAACGCGGATACCTTCGTTGCTGGGCAGGAAATATTGGCTGCACTGAGTGACGCTCCTGTGCATGTGTGCATGGCAGCCGGAAGCGAGGTGCCTGTTGCAGGGCATCAACGTGTTCAGGCAGCCGAGTTTGCAGGCCCTCATCCCGCGGGATTGGCTGGAACCCATATTCATTTTCTACAAGGTGCCTCGCTGACTAAGCTGGCGTGGACCATCGATTACCAAGACGTGATAGCGATCGGTAACTTGTTCCTCAAGGGTGAGATAGATTCGGCGCGTGTTGTTTCTGTTTCAGGTCCCGCAGTGAGCAATCCCGAAATCGTACGTACTGCTCGCGGCGCTGATATTGAAGCCCTCACGGCAGGCAATCAGGCCGGTGGTGAAAACCGTCTCATAAGCGGTTCTGTTTTGGGGGGGCGCAGTGTGCAGGCGCACTCGGCTTACCTTGGACGCTTCCACAATCAGATTTCCCTGCTCTCAGAGGGCAGAGATCGAGCATTTATGGGCTGGTTATCACCCGGCGCAAAGAAACACTCAGCCATGGGCATTTACCTATCGAGTTTGTTCGGCAATAAGCCACTCGCCATGACAACGACCACCAACGGCTCGGAACGGGCAATGGTTCCCGTTGGCGCCTACGAGCGGGTTATGCCGCTTGACGTGCTTCCCACTCAATTACTAAGGGCGCTTTTGGTGGGTGATACCGAGACAGCTCAGGCTTTGGGGTGTTTAGAGCTCGACGAGGAAGACTTGGCCCTGTGCACCTACGTGTGCCCGGGAAAATATGAATACGGTCCGGTGTTGCGAGACAACCTGGCGAGAATTGAGAAAGAGGGATAAGTCGTGGGATTACGCAGTACATTAGACAATCTTGAGCCTCATTTTAAGCCCGGTGGTAAGTACGAGTCGTGGTATGCGCTCTTTGAAGCTGTCGACACGATCTTCTACAGCCCATCAAGTGTTACCAAGGCTTCGGCACACGTGCGAGATGGCATCGACCTCAAGCGCATCATGATCACGGTTTGGTTTTGCACCTTTCCGGCGATGTTTTATGGCATGTACAACATTGGGTACCACGCCAATGAAGTGATTGCAGCGGGCGGTTACGGTCTAGAGGGTTGGCGAGGTGCGATTGTCGCCAGTTTGGGCGGTTTTAATCCAAACAGCCTCTGGGATAACTTTTTATACGGTGCGGTCCACTTTCTGCCCTTGTACGCGATCACCTTTATTGTCGGTGGGTTTTGGGAAGTCCTGTTCGCGATGAAGCGCGGACACGAAATCAATGAAGGGTTCTTTGTTACCTCAATTCTTTTCACACTCACACTGCCGCCAGACCTTCCTTTATGGCAGGCNGCTATGGGTATTTCCTTCGGTATTGTGGTCGCCAAAGAGGTGTTTGGTGGNACAGGNAAGAACTTCCTGAACCCGGCGCTGACAGGTCGCGCTTTNCTNTACTTCGCTTATCCAGCACAACTTTCAGGCGATACCGTCTGGACAGCGGTCGATGGCTACTCTGGTGCGACAGCATTGAGCGTCGTAGCAAGCGATGGCATGGCCGGTCTTACCTCAGCCTACACTTGGTCAGAGGCGTTTTTGGGCGCGATGCCAGGTTCAATCGGTGAGACTTCAACGCTTGCGATCATGATTGGCGGTGGCGCGCTACTGCTTATGGGGATCGCGTCGTGGCGTGTCGTGGCTGGCTGCTTCGCCGGCATGATTGGCTTCTCACTACTGCTTAATGCGATCGGTTCCGATTCAAACCCCATGTTTGCCATGCCTTGGTACTGGCACATGGTCATAGGAAGCTTCGCATTCGGTGCATTTTTCATGGCAACCGACCCCGTTTCCGCTGCCATGACTAACAGTGGGCGATGGGCTTACGGTGCATTGATCGGCGTTATGTGTGTATTGATCCGTGTTGTTAACCCCGCCTTCCCCGAGGGGATGATGCTCGCCATCCTATTTGCGAATCTGTTTGCTCCGCTTTTTGATAATTTCGCGGTGCAAGCCAATATTAAAAGGAGACTAGCTCGTGTCAGCTAATAACGAGACGCTGTCCCGCGTACTTACGGTCGCTCTTGGACTCTGTATTGTCTGCTCTGTCGTCGTGTCTACAGCGGCGGTTGCCTTGAAACCGCAACAGGAAGCCAACAAGGCCAGAGACCTAAAGCGCAACATATTGATGGCCGGTGGTTTGTACGATCCCGAGCGATCGGTAGAAGAGCAGTTCGAAACGATCGAAGCCCGCGTGGTTGATCTAGACACCGGCTTGTTTGTCGATGATGTCGACCCGGAAACCTTTGATCAGCGCAAATCATCGAAAGATCCCTCGCAGTCACGGGCATTGAGTGGCGATGAGGATCCAGCAAAGATCATTCGGCGTGAGAATCGAGCTGTGGTTTACCTCGTAAACAACGGAAACGGTGGTCTCGACCGCATCATCTTGCCTATTCATGGATACGGTCTGTGGTCGACGCTCTATGGCTTTGTGGCGCTAGAGTCTGACGCCAATACCATTGTCGGTCTCGGGTTCTACGAGCACGGAGAAACGCCTGGGCTCGGTGGCGAGGTTGATAACCCAAGCTGGAAAGCAAAGTGGTCGGGCAAGCTTGCTTACAAAGAAGGCGACGTTGCCATTACTGTTCTGAAGGGGACGGTTAACCCTGCGTCTGCAAACGCGCAATGGCAGGTCGATGGACTCTCTGGAGCAACGCTGACGACAAAAGGTGTAAGCAACCTAGTTCAATATTGGCTCGGGGACGACGGCTTTGCGCCGCTTCTCGGCAACCTGCGCGGAGGTAATGTGTAATGAGTGTTCGCGAGACCTTATTTTCCCCTGTTATTCAGAACAACCCGATCGCGTTACAAATTCTCGGTATTTGCTCTGCCTTGGCGGTGACCTCATCGCTGCAGGTAAGCCTCGTAATGTCAGTTGCTTTGACTGCCGTGACAGCCTGCTCATCATTCTTTATTTCGTGTATCCGGAGCTACATTCCATCGAGCATTCGTATCATCGTTCAGATGACCATCATTGCGTCGCTGGTTATTGTGGTCGACCAGATTCTCAAGGCTGTTGCCTACGATATTTCTAAGCAACTCTCGGTATTTGTCGGTTTGATCATTACGAACTGCATCGTTATGGGTCGTGCAGAAGCCTTTGCGATGAAGAACCCACCGGTACCGAGCTTTTTGGATGGTTTGGGTAACGGGCTAGGTTACTCCTTTGTACTGATCGCTGTGGGCGTAGTTCGTGAACTCTTCGGTGCTGGCTCCTTGATGGGTATTGAGATCCTGCCAGTGGTCACAGAAGGTGGCTGGTATAACCCTAACGGCCTGCTGCTGCTTCCACCGAGCGCTTTCTTCCTCATTGGCTTCCTCATCTGGGCAATTCGAGCGGTGCAAACAGAGCAAGTTGAAGAGCCTGAGTTCAAAATTGCCAAGCACACAGCCGCAGAGGAGAGTGCGTAATGGAACATTATTTAAGCCTCTTTGTGCGGGCGGTATTCATTGAAAACATGGCCTTGGCGTGGTTCTTGGGCATGTGTACCTTCCTCGCCGTCTCCAAGAAAATTTCTGCTGCGTTTGGTCTGGGTATCGCCGTGGTCGTGGTTCTCACGATTACCGTCCCCGTAAACAATCTGATTTACCAAAATCTGTTGGCGGAGGGCGCCTTGGCCTGGGCGGGCTATCCTGATCTCGATCTGAGCTTCTTAGGATTGCTCTCGTATATCGGCGTTATCGCAGCGATGGTCCAAATTCTCGAGATGTTCCTCGATCGGTACGTTCCTGCGCTGTATTCTGCGCTCGGTGTTTTCCTTCCGCTCATCACAGTGAACTGCGCGATTTTGGGTGCATCACTCCTGATGGTTGAGCGAAGCCTCGATTTTGGCGAGAGCGCTGTGTTTGGGTTCGGTGCGGGCGTCGGCTGGGCACTGGCAATTGTTGCGCTGGCAGGGATTCGTGAGAAGTTGAAGTACAGCGATATTCCCGATGGGTTGCAGGGGCTTGGCATAACCTTTATCACTGTGGGATTGATGTCGCTTGGCTTCATGTCCTTTGGTGGTATCGATATTTAATTGGCTACATAAGCTCTAGGAGAGATCTGTGTATACAACTATTTTCTTTGGCGTTGGCATGTTTACTGCCGTTGTTGTCGCCTTGGTAATGGTCATTCTTGCAGCACGCAGTAAGCTGGTTGCAAGCGGCAATATCAGTATCGAAATTAATGGTGAGAAGACGATACAAGTCCCAGCGGGCGGCAAGTTGCTGCAGACGCTAGCGGATGCTGACTTATTCCTCGCCAGTGCCTGTGGTGGAGGTGGTACTTGCGCACAGTGCAAATGTGTCGTCTCCGAAGGGGGCGGTTCTTTACTGCCAACGGAAGAAAGCCACTTCACGCGTCGAGAGGCGAACGAAGGTTGGCGGCTGTCTTGTCAGACACCTGTCAAACAGGACCTGAAAATAGAGATNCCGGAAGAAGTCTTTGGTGTTAAGCAGTGGGAGTGCACAGTTGAATCCAACGACAACGTNGCCACCTTTATTAAGGAGCTAGTGCTNAGNCTTCCAGAGGGCGAGACCTGCGACTTCCGAGCGGGNGGCTACGTACAGCTNGAGTGNCCGCCGCATGCNGTGAAGTTCTCGGACTTTGAGATCGGTGAAGAGTACCGGGGTGACTGGGAGCATTTTGGCTTCTTCAAACTCGAGTCCTCTAGTCCAGACACCACGATTCGTGCTTACTCCATGGCTAACTATCCCGAAGAGAAGGGCGTCGTGAAGTTCAACATTCGGGTTGCTACTCCGCCGCCTCGAACCGAAGGTTTACCCCCGGGCATCATGTCGAGCTGGGTCTTTAATCTTAAGCCCGGTGACAAGATCAATGTTTACGGCCCGTTCGGAGAATTCTTCGCAAAAGAGACCGATGCTGAGATGGTGTTTATCGGTGGTGGTGCTGGTATGGCGCCAATGCGATCGCACCTGTTCGATCAGCTACGTCGAATCAATACTGATCGTAAAATTAGCTTTTGGTACGGTGCGCGGTCGCTTCGCGAGATGTTTTACGTCGAAGATTACGACACGCTCGCGGCCGAAAATGACAACTTCGACTGGCATGTGGCGTTATCGGACCCTCAGCCTGAAGATAATTGGGATGGCTTAACCGGCTTCATTCACAACGTGTTGTATGAGCAATACCTGAAGGACCATCCAGCGCCTGAAGATTGCGAGTTCTATATGTGTGGGCCACCCATGATGAACAAGGCCTGTATCGACATGCTCGTCGACCTGGGCGTTGAGCGCGAGAATATTTTCTTGGATGACTTCGGTGGGTAAGCGCCGACCATTGTCAATCACAAGGCCAGCCATCGCGCTGGCCTTTTTGCTTTTTGCTGCTGGTTGCAGTGAGTCATCAAGCACAGAGAAGTTATCGGGCCGTATTTTTGGAACCAGCTGGAACTTAACCTTTCACACCTCACCAGAGGGCTTAACGCCGGACCAGGTTGAGTCAGCAGTAATGGACGCGTTTAAGGTTGTTGATGACAGCATGAACAACTATCGCGACGATTCAACAATCAGTCGTTTAAATGCTCTCGATGCCAATCAAGTCTTTGAGGTTGACTGGGACTTTGCGCTGGTCTTTAACACAGCCCTCGATATTTATTACGCGACCGGAGGCGCCTACGACCCCTCGGTATCGCCGCTCGTCAATTTATGGGGGTTTGGGCCAAAGGGAGTTACGCAAAGACCCTCTGAAGACGCGCTCGATGCACTTGAGCCTATTATTGGTCTGGAAGAATTTGCCTGGGATTTATCAACACGGGCTTTTGTGAAACAACATGCACAAGCCGAGCTCGATTTTTCATCGATCGCCAAGGGCTATGCCGTTGATCTCGCGTCTGACGCACTGCTTGAGATGGGTATTGAGCACTTCATGCTGGAAGTGGGGGGTGAGGTGCAGGTGCGCGGATTGAGTCCTCGTGGTGATCGGTGGCGACTAGCTATTGAGAATCCCGTGCCCGCGCGCGCCGGCGGTGTGTATGCGGCGATAGCCGTAACGGACGTTGGTATTGCGACGAGTGGGGACTATCGCAATTTCTTTGTCGATAAGGGCACTCGTTACTCTCACCTTATTGATCCACGAACCGCGCTACCGATAGAGCATGACTTGGTATCTGTCACTGTCGTGCATCCTTCTACGATGGTGGCCGATGCTTGGGCGACGGCCCTTATGGTCGTTGGCACCGAGGAGGCTTTACGCTTGGCTGATCTCTATGAGCTGGGCGTTACCCTGATTTCTCGCGATGGCCAGCAGCTGGTAAGCTCGGACAACGGGGTCATGGCACAGTGGTTAACGACATCAACGGGAGAGGATGCCCTCTAATGATTTTTCTGATTAGTTTTATTGTTTTTGCATTCATTCTTAGCGCTATGGCCGTGGGTGTTATAGCGGGTAGGGCGCCTATTAAGGGTTCGTGCGGCGGCATCGGCGCGCTGGGTATCGATCAATCCTGTGACCTGTGTGGCGGTGATCCTCAGCGTTGCGAAACAGAGACGCGGGACCACTTTGAGGCAAGTAGCTCCGAGGCTGGGGCCAGCAACAAGGCCGATAAGGGTGCGGTTGTTTTCGATCCTGCTGAGCGGTAGGACACTTGCCATTTGAATTAGACATAGCGCAGAGGCTCAGCTTTGGCGCCGGACAGCGATCTTTTACGCGCTGGGTGGCTATTTTGTCCGCGACGGGCATGGCTATTGGTGTCGCGAGTCTTATTGTTGTGCTGTCGGTAATGAATGGACTGGCTGGAGAGCTGACTGGGCGGTTGTTGAACGCGACGCCTCACATTTCTGTAACTCCAGCGGGAACACTGTCTGAGGCAGAAATTCGTGCCACCGATATTGAGCGTCGCTGGGCGGCGGTAAGCGCCTCTCCCTTTTTGAGTCGGCAAGTTATGCTGAGGTCATCCTTTACCTCGGCTGGTGCCGAACTAACGGGTTATGCCTCCGGTCCCTCTGGGCTTTCTGGCGTGACGGTGGTGGGCGGTGATTTGTTATCGGTGTCAGGTGCTGGCTATAACGTCGTCTTGGGTCAGTCGCTGGCGGAGCAGTTGGGAGTTGGCATTGGCGATCAGGTAGACGTCGTTCTTCCAAACTTATCCGTGACCCCCTTGGGTTTATTACCCCGCTACCGAAGGCTCACCGTATCGGCGATTGTTACGGTGGGTGCGTCACCAGATGGAATTCTGGCATGGACCTCCTATGAGACACTCCAGAAATTAGCGAGAGCCGACGCACCCGATGGAGTTCAAATTCGGCTGGATAACCCCGATCGTGCCGGCGCCATCGCTGCGCAACTTAAACTGGAAGCCTCAGAGCCCTCGACGGTCACGACGTGGGCCGATACGAATCAATCACTTTTTGCGGCGATAAGAATGGAAAAGGTGTTGGTGAGTATCCTGCTGTCAGCCCTTATCGGCGTGGCGGCGTTTAGCGTTGTATCGTCGCTAACGATGTCCGTATCTGAGAAGCGCTCAGACATTGCGGCGCTTCGTGTGCTTGGACTGACGCCTCTAGGCGTGATGCGTGTTTTCTTATTCCACGGTTTGCTTCTGGCCGTACTCGGAGTTGTGGTCGGCGCCAGTAGCGGGCTACTGATCGCTACCAATCTTGAGTTGGTGATGACATTCATTGAGACGTTATCGGGATGGACACTGTTTGATCCGAGCGTCTATTACATTGGCGGTCTGCCGACTGAGATCCTGTATTCAGATGTTGTAACTATCATCTCAGGGGCCTTAGTGCTCAGCGTTATTGCCGCGATTTACCCCGCGATCAGAGCAAGCCGGGTATCCCCTGTGAATGCGTTGGAGGGTATCAGCCTATGAGCGTTAAGCTAAGTGCACAGCACGTACGCAAGGTGTATGGCACTCACGAAGGTGCTGTAGAGGTTTTAAATGAGCTCTCACTTGATCTTTATGCAGGAGAGAAGGTGGCCATTGTCGGCGGATCAGGTGCAGGGAAGTCGACACTGCTTAATATTCTAGGCGGGCTCGACAACCCCACATCGGGCAAAGTGTTATTGGAGCAAGCCGATCTCTGGGCGTTAAATGAGCTAGAGCGAAGTCAGTGGCGCAATCGTCATCTTGGGTTTGTTTTTCAATTTCACCACCTAATGCCCGAATTCAGTGCGCTGGAAGCCGTAGCGATGCCGGCTCGAATTGGTGGCAAAAGCAAGCAGGTGGCGGTTGATTCAGCAAAACGGCTGCTCGAGGAGCTTGGGCTTGCGGATCGAATGAATCATCGCCCCGCTCAGTTATCTGGTGGTGAACGACAACGCGTCGCTATTGCCAGAGCACTGATAAATCGCCCCACTTGCGTTTTGATGGACGAGCCCACTGGAAATCTAGACCCGGCAACAGCCGAGCAGGTACTTGCACTTATTCACGATCTCACCTTCACCGATACAGCCTTTGTCATCGTCACCCATGATCCGAGAATTGCTGAGCAGATGGATAAACGGTATCGACTGCAGGACGGACAGCTGTGTCCCGAATAGGCACGAATTTGTGGCCCCGCGCTATCCATTACGAGATGGCTTATCGGCAGTCGTTAGGTGAAGGCCCTGGGTTGTCGGCTTTTTTGTCAAAATTATCGATTGTAGGCATGGTGATCGCGGTCTCTTTTCTTTTGGCTTCACTGTCAGTGATGAACGGTTTTGAACAGGAAATGCGCTTGCGCATTCTTAACCTCGTTCCCCACGTTACCGTTCAAAGCTATGCAGGTACCTCCGATAACCGTGAGACGGCGAAGTATTTTAGTGAAATGCCTTCTGTTGTCAGAAGCCATCGATTTGAAGAGGCTAATGCGCTTTTTTACGCTAATTCGGGGTCACGTGTGGGCCGGCTGGTGTTTGCTGAGGCCGGTGCGCTCGGGCCGTTATCGGAGCACCTCAGACCGAAGGTTGAAGATGTAAAATCGAATGAAATTGTGCTCGGAAGTAAATTGGCCCAAGCCCTCGATATAAAGGTTGGAGAGTCCGTTGTTGCTTTGATCAGCGAGAAGGGCAGTGAGCGTCGGTTTTCACCGTTATCACTCACCTTGGTATCGACGCTTGAGTCTAATACCGAAATTGATCGGGTTTTCGCATTTTCTGCCGCCTCGGCGAGCGTTTACTCCACGTCGGCGCCACCACCGGCTTGGGCTATTACGATCGAGGACCCGCTGGATGCCCCTGAGGTGGCGCAAGCGCTTCGCCGGAGCTTGGGTCCACAGTATTGGGTTTCCGACTGGACTCGCTCGTTGGGAAATTTGTATCAAGCTATCCAACTATCAAGGCAGATTGTGGGGTTAATGCTCGTCGCATTGCTTGTCGTTGCGGTATTCAATGTCGTTACGTCGCTCGTGCTCGTGACAGCGGATCGTCGCCCCGGTTCTGCAATGCTACGGACTATGGGTGCAACGCCTGCAGACGTTTTAAAGATTTTCACTATCCAAGGAACGATCATCGGGGCCGGCGGTGCGACAATCGGTGCGGCTCTGGGAGCCATGATTGCACTGGGGATACCCTCTCTCGTAGCGCTTATGGAGAGCGTTAGCGGCCAACCTTTACTCGATACCAGTGTCTACCCACTCGCGTATGTCCCCGTCGATTTACGAGCAGTCGATTTCATCAGTATTTCAGCCACGGCTTTCGTTCTATCACTCTTGGCCTCTGTGTTACCGGCCATTAGCACATCGCGGTCTTCGATTACCGAATCACTGAGGCAGTCGCGTTAACGGGGGTGGGAGCGTTTACGAGCTAATCGCTTTCGCGCGCGTTCGGTTATTCGTTGACTAATTCGTAGGCGCCACAAGCCATCGGCCATTAAATACCCAACAAACGCGGCTGCTACGCCAATCACTGCGCAGCCGAGTACAAACGCGGGCAGGATACCTAGAAACTCGGCGCTCAGCGGGTATAACCAGTTTACAGCCGTCACATCCAACACCGGTGTGCCTAGCAGGGCGCAACCCAAGAGGTATGCTCCCAAGTAAATAACGGGCATGGTTATTGGGTTGGTTATGAAAATCAGCATGAAGGACAGTGGCACATTTGCGCCGAGGCGGATGGCCAAGAACACGGCGACAAACATTTGCCCTGGGAGCGGTATCATTGAACAAAACAAACCGATAGCCGTCGCTCGGGAAATGGATATTCGGCTGACATGCCACAACTCTCGTCGCTCTAGCAAATTCCCAAAGCGCTCAAGTCCATTGACACGCATGAGGCGCGTCGGACTCAGCAGAAATTTTCGTAATGACCGTTTCGGCATTTCTCTTACTTAGTTATCAGCAATATCAGGGCTTTATCGCCTAAAAAGCCACCAAAGTAGCCAATGCTATGCCCTCTGAACGGTTGATGTGAAGACTGAGGACACGCGCATCTAGTATGAGGCTCCAGCTCAGGTTCTTCCAGCTGCTGTCAGGGAAAATTGCGAACATTCATCCGGGAAAATGACACGTTATTGGTGTATGGGTTCGTATGCGTCGTGGCGCTGTTAACCCCGTCGAATGGCTTTTACGGCGTTAGCCTTGCCATTGCACTGTGTATGACG
>NZIJ01000056.1 GCA_002689915.1 Halieaceae bacterium
CCAACAACTTCCATGAAGAGGTTTATGGGTATGAATGCGGGATGGTTAAACGGGTTCATTGTTAACTCACGAACAAAGCCAAACCCCTTTACCTTGATGGAATAATACAACATCAGGATAAATACACCAATCGCCATACCCATCGTAATGTTGGGGTCAGTCGACGGTACGATTTTTTGATACTCGACACCTGCGAGCATCAGCGCCTCGGGCACAAGATCAACAGGAATCAAGTCCATCAGGTTCATCAAGAAAACCCAGACAAAGATCGTCAGAGACAGTGGCGCAATAAGCTTGTTGCTACCGTGAAATGTGTCCTTCACTTGGTTATCAATAAACTCGACAACCATTTCGATAAAGTTAATGAGGCCTGACGGCGTTGTCGCTGACGCGCGAACAGCAACCCAGCGGAACAGCGCACAAAAGACAATGCCAAGACCAATAGACCAAGCGAGTGAATCAACATGAACAGCATTAAAACCCATGGCTGATATCTCTTCAGCACCATGCGCAAACGTCCACTCTCCACCTGTACCAACAGTTTGACCATCGTAACGCTCAAACCCCTCAGGTAACTTACCGTATGTAAGGTTGGTGAGGTGGTGAACGATGTAATCTGAAACCGTTTGCTCTTGACCAGCTGCCGCCATTAAACGCTGCCCCGTTTAAAAACACGTGTTCAAAAACGTGCTTTTCAATTCCACTCTTCTTTTCTTGCCGCCAAGTGATAAAACACCGGGCTGCAAACTAAAACCGCTGTTGCACCCAAGAACAAAGGCCCCGGATGCGGACTCTGGGCTTTGGCGAACCAAACCCCAAACAACAACGCACTGAAACTAAACTTCGCTATCCCCAGCAACGTCGGCGCCTGCGCACCAAATCGGCTGAACATACTCGCTGCAAGCCAAATTTGTGGGCCTCCAACAATACCCGCACCCACACATACGGCTATCGCCGCGCTGCGGTCCGTCATTACCCACACGACCAGTGCAAGCACCCCAACAACCACACTTGTATACGACAGTGCTCTTATGAAGTGATGAGCCAGCTTTTCTCGCGTGTACTCCATCGCCAAGCACTCCCAAAGCTTAGGGTTCTCAAGCGCGCGCAAGTCTATTCGAATTGAGAAAAGGCATCAACAAAGCAAAATGCCAACTTTTATTGTATACGGCCAAGAATGCCATCTAAAACATCTAAGTTACTGTATTGAATAATGAGTCTTCCTCGACCATTTTTGTTTTCAATACTGACCTTTGTCCCGAACTGCTCAGATAAACTTCGTTCGAGTCGGTCAATATCCGGGTCGGCTTTGGTTTTTATTTCCGCTTCTTTTGGGTTCAATATGGCTTTAACCAGCGCTTCGGTTTGTCTTACTGACAACGCAGCTGCAGCCACTTTTCTTGCGGCCATAACCTGGTGGCTACCTTCGAGCGCGAGCAAAACCTTTGCATGTCCAGCATCGATACTACCCGTTTCTAATAACTCGGCTGCTCCTGCTTCTAGGGACAGTAACCGCAGCAGGTTGGCAATAACGGGTCGAGACTTTCCAACTGCATTCGCAATTTCTTGCTGACTTAGTTCAAACTCTGCCTGCAGTCGCTTTAATGCTCGCGCCTCTTCCATCGGATTGAGGTTCTCACGCTGGATATTCTCAATCAGCGCCATAGCAATCGCGGTTTCATCGCTAATATCCCTAACCAATGCTGGAATACTGTCCAATCCCGCTATTTGACTTGCCCGCCACCGCCGCTCACCGGCAACGATTTCAAACCGATCACTTGAAATCGCTCGGACAACAATCGGCTGCATAACCCCTTGAGCTTTAATGCTCTCAGCAAGCTCATTAAGCGCCGTATCATCAAACTCCACTCTCGGTTGATACTTGCCGCGTTGCAACCGCTCTAAACGAATCTGTTTTAATTCACCGTCAGCTGGAGTGATGGAGGACAACGGTGTGCTCTCGCCACCTTTTTGCTTTGTAAGTTCTGTACCCAGTAAGGCGTCGAGCCCTCGGTTTAATTTTCGTTTCTTTGTTGTCATGTGAATTACCTTAGCCGCGACTTACTGTCGACGCGAAAATTCCTCCGCTAACGCCATGTAAGCTCGAGCGCCTCGAGAATACCGATCGTAAACAATACCCGGTTCACCATGACTTGGTGCCTCAGCTAACCGCACGTTTCGCGGTATAACCGTGCGATAAACCAAATTTCCAAAATGACTGAAAAGCTGCTCAGACACTTCTGTCGTTAATGAATTTCTAGGGTCGTACATGGTTCTCAAAATACCTTCTATTTCGAGGTCTCGGTTAACCGTTTCGTTGATACGACGAATAGTGTTGAGTAGTGCTGATAAACCTTCTAAGGCAAAGTATTCGCACTGCATCGTAATAAGGATTGAGTGACACGCCACCATCGCATTGACCGTCAGCATGTTCAGAGAGGGCGGACAATCGATAAGCACATAATCGTACCGGTGCTCCCCAGGTGCTAGGCCGGTTTTTAATCTTGTCTCCTTTCCATCGACATTTATCAGTTCGACTTCAGCCGCCGTTAAATCACCATTAGCAGGAATCACATCAAACCCACCGGTCGGCGATGCGATTGCGCACTGGTCAAGACCACCCTCGTCGAGTAGCAGATCAAGAATCGAAAACTCTACCGCGTTCTTTTCAACGCCCGAGGACATCGTCGCGTTGCCTTGTGGATCCATATCGACCAACAGTACGCGTTTATCTATCTGTGCCAGCGACGCAGCCAAGTTAACACTGGTCGTTGTTTTCCCCACGCCACCCTTTTGGTTTGCTATGGCAATTATTTTCATTGGTTTCTCTCGCCCTGTTTAACGATTGCGAGCATTCTCGCGTCGTTAAGAAACGGCACCTTTAAATTCACCGCTTTCTGAACGGTAAAATCGAGATCTAAATCCGATATCTCACTCTCCGCTGTCTGCGACTTCATCGCAANCCANCNACCGTCATCNCTCAATAAATGATNCGTTACTCGACACATACGATTCAGGTCTGCNAAGGCTCTGGAAATAACNACATCNAAACNTTTTTGTGGGTGATATTTCTCAACACGATCCTGAACGACCTCAATATTCTTAAGATCAAGNTGNTTCNCNACTTGTTGTANAAATCGTGTTTTTTTACCGTTGCTGTCTAANAAAACAAAGTGCGTGTCAGGAAGGTAAATTGCAAGNGGAATNCCGGGTAAGCCNGCGCCCGTTCCTACGTCACAAACGCGCCTTACCAACTCAAGGTNNGGCATGACACTAAGACTATCGAGCAGGTGTTTNATGACCATCTCTCGTTTNGATCGCACTGCCGTTAAATTAAANGGTTTATTCCACTTTTGTAANAGGTCTAAGTACTCAACGAGCGCNGGTTTATGGCTNNGGTCTAANCCGAGCGAGGACAGTCCCNCGCCTAATAAGTCTGATGCNGCACTAGCCATTACTTGCGTTNAGAACNGTCGACGAATGAGANTCNCGTTTGAGATAGACAAGNAGGAGTGACAGTGCTGAGGGCGTCACGCCTTGNATCCTGCCAGCGCGCGCCAAATTCTCAGGTTTTTGGTCCATCAGTTTCTGGCATATTTCGTTGGATAAACCGCTTACTTGAGTAAAATCAAAGCCCGCAGGAATCGCGGTGTTTTCATGCCGTTTCAATCGGTTTATTTCATCTTGTTGTCGCGCAATATAGCCAGCGTATTTAACGCGGGTTTCTATGTGATCTGCTGTTGCGGTATCGGTAACGGCCTCGCCTTTAAGGCAAGCCACATCCTGGTAGCTAAGTTCTGGACGGCGCACTAGGTCCGCCATGGAGTACTCACGCGATAGCGGTGACACCAGCTTCTCATTCAAAGACTGAGCTTGGTTCGTATTCGGATGAATAAACGTTGTTTCAAGCCGATTCAATTCCTGACTAATACGCTCGCGCTTTGCTTCGTACGTTCGCCAGTGTTGGTCTGTTATGAGACCTAAGCTGCGACCCAGCTCGGTGAGTCGCTCATCCGCATTATCTTCCCTGAGTTGCAGTCGATACTCTGCACGCGAAGTAAACATGCGGTAGGGCTCCTGTGTCCCCAGGGTAACCAGATCATCGACTAGTACCCCCATGTAAGCTTCATCTCGCCGAGGTTCCCATAACGACAAGTCGCGTGTGAACCGTGCCGCATTTAATCCGGCTAACAAGCCTTGTGCACCTGCTTCTTCATAACCTGTCGTGCCATTTATCTGGCCAGCAAAAAATAGACCCGCTATTTGTCTTGTCTGGAGATTGTGTTGCAAATCTCTAGGATCGAAGTAGTCGTACTCAATGGCATAGCCTGGGCGCGTAATATGGGCGTTTTCGAGGCCAGGAATCGTTCTGACCATAGCGTCTTGAATGTCGTAAGGCAGCGATGTCGATATACCGTTGGGGTACAACTCAGTTGTGGTTAACCCCTCAGGCTCTAAAAAGATCTGATGCGAGGTTTTGTCGGCGAACCGGTGGATCTTATCTTCGATGCTAGGACAGTAGCGCGGGCCTGTACCCTCAATGACACCACTGAACATGGGAGAACGATCCAAACCGCTACGGATAATGTCATGCGTCGATTCATTGGTTTTCGTTATCCAACAACAAACCTGCTCTGGATGTTCGTCCATTGAACCCAGTTGTGACATGACGGGGCGAGGTTCATCACCCCACTGCTCTTGTAAATCAGAGTAATCGACACTGTTGCCATCAATTCTGGGGGGTGTTCCCGTTTTCAGGCGCCCTGTTCTGGGGCACAACTCGCGCAAACGATGCGCTAAAGTAATGACCGCGGGGTCGCCCATACGCCCGCCAGTTTGGTTTTCGAGGCCAATGTGTATTTTTCCGTTAAGAAAGGTTCCCGCAGTGAGCACACACGCTTTTGTGTGAAATCGAATTCCTGTGGCTGTGCGCACCGCTGAGACTGTTGTGCCGGTCAGCTCAATGTCATCTACCGCGTCCTGAAAAATAGTAAGATTTTCTTGTGCGAATAAAATTTGTCTTATCGCATTACGATAAAGAACGCGGTCAGCTTGCGCACGGGTCGCTCGAACAGCCGGTCCCTTTCTCGCATTGAGAACCCTAAACTGAATCCCCGCATGATCCGTTGCCCGCGCCATTGCGCCGCCTAACGCGTCTATTTCTCTGACAAGATGCGACTTACCAATGCCACCGATAGCAGGGTTACACGACATTTGCCCTAATGTGTCTATTGAGTGGGTGATGAGGAGCGTGCGCGAGCCTGAACGAGCAGACGCAAGCGCTGCTTCTGTTCCGGCATGTCCGCCGCCAACAATAACGACATCAAATATTCGATTCGCTGTAGTCAAACTTCATCGCCTCCGATGGGGCGCGGGAGTATACGGGCATTTTGGTCATAACTTAAGTCAGCTGTCATTACGAGACGCACGCTTCAATGACGTTAAACGGTCAAGATCTTTCGGTGTTTGTCTTTATTCCTACGAGTTGTAGGGGAGGTTACGTGGGTAGATGGCTAAATCTAGACGTTTCTTTTACGCACTTAATGCTCAAGGAGAGGGAATCATTTACTTGCTTGCAACATGATTTTTCTGTGCGGGTCTAATTGATTAAGTAAAGAATATATATAAAGAAAGATACTTTATTGTTGTAGTTATTAAGGGCGTTAAAACTGTGGACACTTCGCCCAATTGCGCTTGTGACTTGGTTATCACGGCCGCATAAGTCGGTAAACAATCACCGTATTTCCTCAGCAGAAGCCTGTGATGACTTTTGGATAAGTGTGCCCTTCTTTTAATTTCAGATTCGCCGATACTTACACACAATTAAGTGCACAGGCTTACAACCCCTGTTCTGCACAGGCTTATCAACACGAGAGGAAAATAACTAAAAGGTGGTGGCAAGGTGTGAATAGACTGTTATTTGCCGATGCAAAAGGAGCTGAAAATCTGCCCTAAAATGTCATCGCTCGATACCTTGCCGGTGAGAGAGTCGATGGCGTTTTGAACGAGTTTCAAGTCTTCGGATAGCAGCTCGGCTGCATTGTGTAGGCTATACGCAGACAAGGCATTTGTAAGATGTTCATTGGCAACGGTCAGCGCCTCAACATGGCGTTGTCTTGCGCTGAACTGGCTGGTCTGATGACCTTCACCAAGTAATATCGTTTCAATAACCGAGGTGAGACTTTGCAGTCCTTCACCTGTCTTTGCACTCACCCCTACGCGAGTTATTCCATCTTGCGATGTTATAACACCCGCTGTACGGCCTGACTGGTCGATCTTGTTGTGCACTTTGATGATTAAGTTGCGTTCACCGGGAAAATCCACCTCATCATCAAAGTCTTGGTCAAGAAGACAGGTGTCGTCAACAACATGGATAATCAAATCGGCCATGCCTGCTGTGTGTTTAGCGCGTTTTACACCCTCTTTTTCGATGACATCCTGAGTTTCTCTGATACCGGCTGTATCGATAATTTCTAATGATAAATCACTGATATTGATGGTTTGTTTCAGCGTGTCACGTGTTGTTCCGGGTAAGTGGGTAACAATAGCGACGTCATCGTGTGCTAGCGCATTGAGTAGGCTACTTTTACCCGCGTTGGGTGCGCCAAATAACGCAGCGGTATAACCCTGCGTTTTCCGTTGCGCTGTCGATACGTCGTTTAAAAGCGAAGAAATGGTTGCTTGGCATTCATTCAGGCGCTCAATAACTGAATGGCGCTTAAGAACATCAATGTCTTCTTCAGGAAAGTCGATCGATGCTTCGGTGAGAGCTCGCAGTTCATTCAGACGCTGGGAGAGCGTGGTCACTAGTGTTGAAAACCCGCCCGCGAGTGATGAACTTGCGAGTTTGGCTGCGGTTTCATTTTCGGCAGCAATGAGGTCAGCTATGGCCTCTGCTTGTAACAGGTCTATCTTACCGTTTAAAAATGCGCGTTCGGAGAATTCACCGGGTTGCGCACTTCTCGCACCAAGGTCCAGACAGCGAGTTAATATGCTTTGTAAAACTATGTGCCCGCCATGGCCCTGTAATTCCACGACATCCTCACCGGTAAAGGAGTTTGGACCAGGAAAATAGAGTGCGATTCCCTTATCAAGTACGTCGCCAGAGGCTGCCGTAAATGACGTGTAGTGTGCGAACCGCGGAGTTAGTGCGGTGTTTGTGACCTGCGAGGCGATGGCAGAAGCATTCGGTCCGCTCAAGCGAATCATGCCGACAGGGCCGTTACCCCTCGCCGTTGCAACGGCTGCGATCGTGTCGGTTTCTAATCCGGCCAAATGATTAAGACCTTATCGGGCTGCTTGTTCAATCTGCCGAGTCACAACGTACTGCTGTGCAAACGACAGCAGGTTGTTGCAAAGCCAGTACAACACCAAACCGGCTGGGAACCACATCATTAAGAATGTAAAGGCAATCGGCATGTACTGCATGATCTTTGCCTGCATAGGGTCGGGTGGAGCGGGGTTTAAGCGCTGCATCAAGTACATGCTGATACCCATAAGAATAGGCAGTACAAAATAGGGGTCCATGGCTGAGAGATCGTCTACCCATAAGACAAAGGGTGCATGCCGAAGCTCAACGGACTCCAGGAGTAC
The DNA here is from genome assembly GCA_002689915.1 of Halieaceae bacterium. Classification (GTDB taxonomy): domain Bacteria; phylum Pseudomonadota; class Gammaproteobacteria; order Pseudomonadales; family Halieaceae; genus Luminiphilus; species Luminiphilus aquimaris. The sequence continues at coordinate 7,594 of NZIJ01000056.1, forward strand.
CCAATACAACGCAATGAAGACAGGCATTTGAATCAACATGGGTAAACAGCCACCCATTGGATTAATTTTTTCCTTCTTCCACAGTTCCATCATGGCCTGTTGTTGCTTGGCTTTATCCTCTGCGTACTGGTCTCGGATGCTTTGTATCTTAGGTTGTACCGTTCGCATTTTCGCCATCGACTTGTAACTTGCGGCTGACAATCTAAAGAAGGCGAGCTTGACGCAAATGGTGAGAATAATGATCGCCACACCCCAGTTGATGACAAACCCCTGAATCATTGTAAGTAGCCAAAACAAGGGTTTTGCCAACCACCATAGCCACCCGTAATCAATTACGAGGTCTAAGTTTTCAGCTAGATCAGCAAGAGCAACTTGGTCTTTCGGGCCCACGTAAAGCCGTTGTGAAACCGTTGTTGTTTCTCCGGGAGCGATTGTAATTGATGGGTTTTTAAAACCGATTACGTTGTCGCCATTAGACAGCCTGCTTGCAAAGTAGTCGTGTGACTCATCTTGTGCAGGTATCCACGCCGATACGAAGTAATGTTGCAAAATGGCAACCCAGCCTGCGGGAAGCTGCTTTGCAAAAGGTCCATCAGCAAGATCAGAAAAAGACAGCTTCGTGTAGCGTTCGTCCGGTTGTCTGAGCGCGGCACCGAGATAGGGACTGACACCAAACCCAACATTTGCGTTGGGCGCTTCCGTGTTGTCTCGCTTTAATTGAGCAAAGGGCGTCATCGATGCACTGGCAGGGCCAGCGTTAGTGATTGTGTAGTCAACATCAACGAAATAACGACCGTCATTGGCGGTGAAGCGCTTGAATACTTGAAGCCCGTCGTCCCGGTTGCCTGCCCACGCAAGGGTTAACGTGTCGCTACCGTCACCATTGGTTGTTGTTCCTAGAGAAATATATTGTGCTCGCTGACCGCTTGCATCAATGCCATCTGGGCCAATGAGACCACTTTGCGCGACGTAGGTTCTCAGCGCACTTGATTCCAACAACAAAAAAGGTTGGTCCGGTGTGTCGAGTCGTGTGGGGAATTTTGGTAAAGACGCGTCCATCACATCACCACCGTCTACGCTCACGCGAAGATTAAGTGTATCGGTGGTTAAAGGCGCTAAACCGCCGGCGTATCCGTCTGAAGGAAGGGGGGTTGTATCTGCAGAGACCATTGGTATGTCTGATATTGTCGAATCAGAGCGCGTATTTGTTGTTTGATCGCTATACGCAGGCAACGTTCCGGGGGCTCTCGACACTTCGGCGGCGTACCGTTCGGCCTGGTCTTTGTTGTAATCATCGGAATATTGATTCCACTCGATCAATAGCATCAGCGAAAGAACAGCGGTGGAGCTGATGAGTAATAAGCGTAGGGGGTCCATTACGTCCTCGGTCTATTGGTCGTTTTTGCTTGGGTTGTCAACGGTGTCTGGAACTGGATCATAACCGCCGTCGCTCCATGGATGACAGCGAGAAATGCGTTTTATACTCAGAATGCTGCCTTTTATCGCGCCGTGTTCAGTAACGGCTTCAAGCGCATAGGTGGAGCAACTGGGGTGGAACCGACATCGGTTACCGATAAATGGGCTGATGAAAAGCTGATAGAGCTTTATGGGCGCGATGATGGTGATGAGGGTAAGCCGGTGAAACAGTGATCGCATCAGACGCGCTCCCTCTTGTTGACAAGCTTTTGCCAAACAGCCGCGATGTCTGCACGTAATTCAGCGTTGGACTTATCAGCGACGCCACGCCGGGCTAAAAAAATGATGTCAATTGGCGTAGGAAGGGGATTTAAGCGAAAGTGTTCTCTGACAATGCGCTTTATTCGATTTCTTTGAGTGGCGTGTCGGACATTCTTTTTAGCGACAATGACACCAAGTCGTGACTGCTCCTCACCCGACGAAATACTGAGCAACATACCTGAAGCGCCGCTTGCTTTTACGGGGTTACCGTCAAAAACAGCGCTAAAGGCTTTTTTGTCGAGTAGTCGATGGTGTTTCGGAAACGAAGTGCTCATGGGCTTATTGCCCACAGGGGTTTACGCTGACAGACGGAGACGTCCACGCGCACGTCGTCGCGCCAAAACTTTACGGCCATTCTTTGTAGCCATGCGTGCACGGAAACCGTGGTTGCGCTTGCGCTTTAAAACGCTGGGTTGGAATGTACGCTTCATGCTGGGTGCCTTTGGTAGACAGTCGTGAAATTAGGGGGGCGGAGTATAGGTATCTCAGCAGTTACTGGCAATAGGCAATACACCACAAATCACAATGTCGCGCCGTGTATAAATTATTTTTGCGTAAGTGCCTGCTAACGTCTCGAGGACCAGATCATGGGGGTCTCTCGTCATAGACAACCCGGTTGCAATGGTTTTGCAACACAAAGTCCATAACTTATACACAAGAAACTCACAGAAAACCCCCTTCTAGAACTTGATTTTTTTTATTTCCTAAGTTTTCCCAAAAAAAACATAAACCATTGATTTGTAGTGCTTTAATTGTTCTTGATCTGGAGATAAATTTGTGGATAACTAGGCGCAGACTCACGAATTAGCACAGCGTCGATGTTTTATCGGCCACAGCCGCACGAAAATGTACGATTAATGTCGGCCGTTCAAGTCGTCACAGCCATTCATAGCAAAGATTACATAACAAAATGCAACCAACTTCGATCGACCAACTGCCAGCTAGCAATCAAAGCCTTTGGGATGAATGTCTCCATCAGCTCAAACGAGAGGTGCCAGAAGTTCAGTTTAATACCTGGGTGAGACCACTAACGCCTGTGGAGGATCGAAACGCCTTTGTTTTGAGGGCACCGAACCGCTTCATTAGAGATTTTGTTGAAGATAAGTACAGTCATCTGATTAGCGAATGCTTGTCGATGTTGAGCACAGACGTGCAGAGTCGAACGCTAAGGGTAGTAACGGGCGAGAGTGGAGGGCTGAGTCAAGGCGCAACTGCCGCACCCAAACAGTTTGAGCCAAACTTGAACACGCCAACAAATTTTAGTTTAAGTGCCCGTTCTCAGAGGCCAGTCAGTCAGCCAAGAGAGCAAAGGGTGGTGGTTCCCTCGCACCAGCATAACCTGGTGGACGGGTATACGTTTTCCAGTTTTGTTGAAGGAAAAAGCAACCAATTAGCGCTGGCGGCAGCCCAGCAAGTGGTAGAAAGTCCGGGAGATGCCTACAACCCACTGTTCTTATACGGGGGCGTTGGCTTGGGTAAGACGCATTTAATGCACGCCGTTGGTAACGCCTTACGGCAGCGTAAGCCGGATGCAAAGATCGTTTACCTGCATAGTGAGCGGTTCGTAGCGGACATGGTAAAGGCCCTGCAATTAAATGCGATTAACGACTTTAAACGGTTTTACCGCTCAGTCGATGCGCTCTTGATTGACGACATTCAATTTTTTGCTAATAAAGATCGAAGCCAGGAGGAATTCTTCCATACATTCAATGCTTTACTGGAAGGCGGTCAACAAATGATACTCACGTGTGATCGCTATCCAAAAGAAATTGATGGTGTTGAAGAGCGCCTGAAAAGTCGTTTTGGCTGGGGGCTTACTGTTGCAGTAGAGC
>NZIJ01000027.1 GCA_002689915.1 Halieaceae bacterium
GTCTATGAAGGTGTAAGCCAGGCGCATGAGACGCAGAATTTCGTCAAGAATCTAGCGATTTTTTCGGGTTTGCTCGTGATGAGCGGCGCCGAGGACCTACCTCAGCACCGCTTGTTGAGTCATAAATAATCGCGCGAGGCTCAGGCGCCCAAGTTGAAGGTGAGCCCTGCGTTAGCAACTAGACGCTCAATCAGTTTCTCACCCATCGCGGGCGCTGGTGTGTAAACACCCCCTGGCAGATCAGTACAGTCCTGCACGATGCAGAGCGCACTCTCAGCGATCATCTTAGAGGTCGAGCCGTAACCGGGGTCCATATCGCCGGTTACTGTGGCTTCCATGCGATCACCGCTTGCGTTGGTGCCGACAAACAGCACGTCGTAATGGCCCGCCTCGCGACTCTCTTTGGAGGGTCCCTCTCCGGGTTTGGGTACATCGTCACCCTCAAGCGGGTTGCTACTCGCCACCATACTTGCAGCTGCTGCCCCCTGCTCACCGGGACCTGTCACCATCATCTCGTCGTACTGGAAGTCTTCGCCGTAAAGGTGGTTTAGCAGTGCGTTGGAGCGATGAACATTCTTGGTATTGATCGGCGCCATGATGAAAGGTGCGACCCATGAACCGATTGCATCGTCCTCGTAGGGCTTCGCATCGGAGGGCTGCTCAGGACCTTGAAATCCGTTGGCGAGCGAGAAGGGGTTTGCCAGTACTTTTAGCAACCCTGGATTAGTTTTCAGAGCCGCCATAGTGGCGCCCAAGGACGCTGCGGTACCACCTGAGAACTCACCGTTCATTGCGCGAACACGACCACGAATGCGGTTCATAGGGGCGCCAGTCTGACCGATTGACGCTTTTTGGAGGAAGTAGACGCCGAGATCGAAAGGAATCGAGTCAAAGCCGCAGCTATGGACAATGCGTGCACCTGACGTGCGAGCTGTCTCNTCGTGGGCGGCGATCATCTCGTGCATCCAACCGGGCTCTCCAGATAGATCGACGTAGTGCGTACCTTCCTCTGCGCAGAGTCTGACCAACTCCGAGCCGTAAAGCTGATAGGGGCCGACGGTTGTGCAGATACACGAAGCGCGCTTAACCATANCGCGCAGAGACTCCTCGTTGCCCGCATCAGCNGTTACAAGCGGTATNTCGGTTGATACGCCAATCAGCTCACGTACGTCAGCAAGCTTGGCCTCACTTCTACCGGCCATTGCCCAGTTAACGCTTGTGCCGTNGGTATTTCCCATGTACTCGGCCACTAACCGCCCGGTAAATCCACTTGCGCCATAGACAATGACATCGAACTCTCTGCTCATATTATTTCCTTTTTACCTATCGTGGGTGAAGAAGTACGTGGGCTGAGTATAGCCTTCGCGGCAAAAATTCGCTGAATAATCACAGTTTAAGTTACGCTGTATCACCAACTTACTTTATTGCCTGAACCAACCAGAAGTTAGCTTCGAACGACACTCCCTCACCGGGCGAGTAAAATGCCCACAGGCGTTCATAGACGGCTTCTCGTGCGCGATCCTTCAGAGATGGATCGCTCTCTGCGATGAGGGCCGCTGCAGGCCCGATCTGAATGAGTTCCTCGAATATTTCTTCAAAGGGCTGCGATGCNCCTACGGATAACTCAAGTGCCAGAGGCTCAATTCTTGGCTTGTTGAAGCCCGCTTCCGCGAGTACATGCTTAATAACGTCTGGGTCTGCCAACCCAAAGGGTCCGGGTGCGCCAGGTTTTGCAGGTGGCGGTGCTGGAAGCACTGAGAGGGCGGCTTGCAGGGGCGCTGTAAAGAAAGGATTAAGCGACGGACTTTGCCAGCATACAAAGCCCAGTTGACCCTTGGGTTTGAGCGCTTCACGCAACGTTGCGAAGGCGGCNGGTGGATTGTCAAAAAACATCACCCCAAAACGTGAGTAGATGGCATCGAAGGACTCATTTGGGAAAAGCGAATCACTNGCGTCTCCCACGATAAATTCCACCTGAGCTTGGAGCTCATTTTGATTGGCCGCTTTCAGTTCATTGGCCAAAGTGAGCATAGGTTCGGAGATGTCGACCCCCGTAATCTTGGATGATTCGTCCAAGCGCGACGCCCATTCCAAGGTTTGATTACCACAGCCACAGCCTACATCGAGCAGCCGTGCGCTGGGGGGTAAAGAGAGCGAATCCATGCAACGACGTCCGGGCTCCGCAAGCAGCTGCTCAAGAAGCGTATTGTGTCTCACCCAACTTGCCCCAGCTCGGCCATTCCACATTTCTTTTTGTAGTTGATTATTCATAGGCAGAACCTTTAATTGCCAAAAATGTAGGAACCGACGTCCTCAAGTTTTTCGAGATCATCGGGTGAGTCGATATCCCAGCCAGCCGATNGCATAGGGATCACGCAGACCTGATGGTTGTTATTTGTAAGCAGCTGTTTCGCACCGTTCTCGGCGTCNAGCGATAACAGATCGGGATAGTACGAGCGGCCAAATACTGCGGGCGGCCCAACGGTGTTTCGGAACCCTGAGCACGCCATACCTGTGCTGTCTGTACTATTAATCAAGGTGNAAAGCTCCTCGGTAGATACTAAAATTTGATCTGAAAGTAGGACGAGNAGTTGATCGCAGTCAGTTGCTAGAAGCTCACACCCAAGCCGAATNGCGCTGCTCATACCCGCTTGCCAGTCAGGGTTGTAAACCAACTCAGCACCGATAAATAAACCGGTGTCAGCTGCGCGCTTTATCTCTGCATCATACCTTCCCGTNACGATGATCAATCGCTTGTGAGGTANGGGNAGTGCGGCNTCGACAACGTGTTGCAGGAGTGGTTTTTTTAAAAAATGTGCGAGCTGCTTGCACGCACCGAATCGGCGCGCTTCACCGGCTGCAAGNATCANAATACCTAANCGCGATTCAGNCATTTCCTCGAAGGCCCCCATCTTGGNNGCTCGGACCGAAGATGGCGTTGTGGCACTTAGCAATNATCGAGAGGGCNATACTCTCNGGAAGCTCGCCTCCGATATCAAANCCGGCGGGGCCATCGACGGTCGGTTTGAAGTCATNGTCNATGAGACCTNCTTCGTCAAAGACTTCCTCCCTCCGATGTGTCGGACCNAGCAGCCCGACGTAGTCTAGACGTTGGCCCGAGAGNGCGAGTAAGCATTGTGCGTCCATNGNTACGCTGTGAGTCATCACCATAGCCGCATTNATCGATAGGTCTNTGNCCTGGTCGGCAAGCGCTTCCGCNGAGCAGCGGAGTCGGTGATNTGCCATATGAAAAAACTCATCCCTCGCATTAGCGGGTCTTGGATCCCAAANGGTNGTTTCCCATCCAAGTTGATTGGCTAANACGACGACGGGCTGTGCATCGATGCCGCCCCCTGCAATCAGTAAATGCGGCGCGGGCGTAATGTGTGAGATGAGCCAAGTTTTACCCTGTAATTCCTCGAGTCGGCTCTTTTCACGCTTGCGAGTCAGCATTGAATCTAGGGTGTACNCACTNGCAAGACTCANTTCGCCTGNGGCAGGGATGTGTTGCCGGAAGTAGCCACTTTGCCTGCTCGNCAGTGAGCGGTNGATCTGTAAGAGGCCTTGGTAGTCATTGTGTTCATTTACTGGCTCGAGCAGTACGTGGACGACACCACCGCAGCCAATGCCCAGTCGGTACGATAGATCATCCTCGTCATCGCCGTCGTATCGTATGCAAACGGGGAGACCTGAGGCCATCACTTTGCGCGCGTTGAGTCTTATATCTGCTTCGAGACAGCCGCCGCTCAAAAGTCCGAGTTGTTCGCCTCCCGAGCTAATAAGACTCATTGCCCCGGGCTTTCGATAACTTGAGCCCTCGGTCTTGAAGACCGTTCCGAGAACCCATTCCTCATTGTCTCGTTTGGGTAACCACTTCGAGAGCATGGCGGCTAATTGCATTGTCATGAAAAAAGCCGCCTGCATAGCGCTTCTCGTTGCAACTGCTTGGGACAACGGTTTGGAGCGTCGTGATGCTTCATGGGCAGCAACTTAAACCTGACATATTCATCGCATTTAATAAAATAGCAGTTCACAAAAAGCTCATCTCTCTGAGGCTCGAATTCCTTGGAGAATGTAGCGCGCATTTTTTTCAAAGCGAGCCTTCATATTGAAGTATCCCATAAAGGTTGCCACATCTTGCGGAAGGGTCTCGGTCGTGATGACTGAATTGGAGGCGCCATCGTACGAGCCGGTTAGCAAGGCCGATATCCCACTCAGCGCGGCGAGCGTTTGGTCCTGTTTTAGGGCGAGGGGTTCTGCGAGTTTCTCGACCATGGCGTGGAAATGATCGGCCATAGCCCGCTTAGATGTGATCAGTGCATCCAATGAGATATTTTGATCGATTACGGTACCCAATCTGGCGTGCAGCGCGAGAAAAATGGGGTCTGAAATACTGGTTTCGTACAGATGTGATACGAAGGCTGCGTCGGTGGTTTGAGACGTCACACCCGCTGTGAGTTCACGACAAAAGCGCTCAAATTCCAGAGTGTAAAGCGAGAGCAGTACCTCCTCCTTTGTTCCGAAATAGAGATAGAGCGTCCCTTTTGCAACACCAGCACGCTTCGATAAGAGCCCCATCGAAAAGCCCTCATAGCCGGCTTCCATGAAGAGCGTCTTCGCTGTTGCGAGAATCGTATCCCGTCGATCGTTTTTCTGCTCCGGGGTTCGCGCTCGCTTAATTTGACCTATTTTTGCACTCATGGCGCGATGGTAGCTCGCTTGACAAATGACCGCTAGTCATTAAATGTACCAGCGTGAGATCACCGCTGCCCTTGTTACTCTCATCGCGATCGTAAAAGCGGGCGACTAGAGAGCGAGTCGATCATATTAGTGAGGTAATGGCGCACGAATGTCGGGCGCTTTGGTATCGAGGAAATAACTAATGACAACGTTTACGCTCAACGGCGAAGTAAGGACAGTTGATGCTGATCCAGAAACGCCGGTGCTCTGGGTTATCCGGGAACAGCTCGACCTAACTGGCACAAAGTTTGGCTGCGGTATGGCGCAATGCGGTGCGTGCACCATCCATGTGAATGGTCGAGCACAACGGTCCTGCATGACGCCCCTCGCCTCGCTCGACGGTGCGAGCGTCACAACGATTGAAGGGCTCAAGAGCCCAGACGGATCGCTTCATGCGCTTCAACAAGCGTGGATTGATCAGCAAGCCCCTCAGTGTGGTTACTGCCAATCAGGTCAGTTGATGTCAGCGGCAGCGCTGCTAGCAGAGAACCCAAACCCCTCGGATAGTGACATTGATAACGCAATGCGGGGAAATGTCTGCCGCTGCGGCATGTATGGACGAATTCGCTCAGCCATTAAGCAGGTGGCTGGTGCGTCGTTCTATGATGCGATGGAGGGCCGTCAGAATGGGTAAATGGACTAGACGGGGTGTTTTATCGGCGGGTGTTCTCGGTGGCACTGGCTTGGTTATTGGTATCGCTGTTCGCCCGGGTAATCCCACAGAAACAGCGGGGCATTTAGTGGCGGGCGAAGGTGAGAGCCTGTTACATATCTACCTCAAAATCGATGACCAAAATCGTGCGACCGCTATTTTGCCGCACTCAGAGATGGGGCAGGGCGCACAGACAGCATTGACTCAAATGCTGGCGGAAGAGCTTGATGCGGACTGGGACTTGATGGGCTTCGAAGAAGCGCCTGCCGACGCTGAGTACGCGAATATGGCGCTCGGACGCGGCTACCTCTTCAAGGGCGTGGACTTCCCCGATGCAGTGGTTCCCACAGTAGATGGACTCATGCTGAACTTAGCAGATGCCATTGGTATGCAGGTGACGGGCGGAAGCATGAGTATCCGCACCACGGGGCAGTACTTCCTGCGTGCGGCAGGCGCATCGGTACGCGAGATGCTGGTCAAAACAGCCGCGAAAGCCTGGGGTGTTCCTGCCGGTGAGGTTCGAACTGCGAAGAGTACGCTGCATCACGATGCCAGTGGCAGATCAGCACCTTATTCGGAGTTTGCGGCCGCAGCTGCAGAAATGACACCGTCTTCAACGCCTAAGCTCAAAAAGGCCAGTGAGTTTTCTGTCATGGGTCAGAGCAAGCCTCGTCACGATATTCCGTCGAAGGTCGACGGTACCGCGATGTTTGCGATGGACGTTAAACGCCCTGGTATGGTTTATGCCGCTGTTAAGCGAACCCCTGTTGCAGGTGGCTCTTTGCGACGCGTTGATGACAGCGCAGCGCGCGCCATGAAAGGTGTCATCGACGTCGTAAAGATTGGTCCTTCGAGCGCAGCGGGTTTGGTAGGTTCATACTCAGCGGGTGATGCCATTGCGGTTGTTGCCGACAGTTACTGGAAGGCTGAAAAGGCGCTCGCCACACTGGATCTCGAGTGGAATACGGACGGTAAAGAGCAGATTTCCAGTGCGTCTATTTTTGAGCAGTTTGACCGCGACATCACGGCAGGTGTGGATCGGGCAAACGATGTGGCCTTAGGTGATGCAAGTGACGCATTTAATGGTGCTGCAACGGTGCTCACTGCAGACTATCGCGTGCCTTATCTGGCACACACCTGTATGGAGCCGCCAAATGCAACGGCAGAAGTGACCGCCAATCATGCTGAAGTCTGGATAGGTTGTCAGAACCCACTCGGCTTCCGACAACACCTTGCCGCCAGCCTTGGGCTGGATGTTGAGCAAGTAACCTTGCACAACTATTTCATGGGTGGAGGCTTTGGACGAAAGAGCAACGCAGATTATGCGTTGCAGGCCGCGATGATCGCTCGTCAAGTGGGGAGGCCTGTGCAACTGGTTTATTCTCGTGCCGAGGACATTAAGCAAGATTTTTATCGGCCAGCGGTCCAAAGCCGATTCAAGGCAGGTCTAGACGCCCAGGGTAAGTTGATTGCCTGGCAAAACACCTACGTTGACAAGCATGAGCCCGTCGAGGCGCCACTGATTCCTTACGCCGTCGCGGCACAGGATATTGGCCATGTCGCGAGTCCAACGCATGTACCTTTCGGTGCCTGGCGAAGCGTTGATCACTCACAGCACGGGTTCTTCACCGAATCGTTCGTTGATGAGGCGGCGCATGCTGCGGGACAGGACCCTTACGCGTTTCGTGCTGAAATGCTGAAGGACAAGCCCCGCCTCTTGGCTGTTCTGAATCGAGTCGCAAAAGAAGCTGGCTGGGGGCTTCCCATGGAGGAGGGGCGCGGTCGGGGTATCTCGCTACAAGAGTCCTTTGGCTCGATCGTTGGCCAAGTTGTGGAGGTGACGGTATCAGGCGGAAAAACATGGGTGGATCGCGTGGTCGCTGTTATCGATGCTGGTTATGCGGTATCACCCGATGGCATGAAGGCGCAGATTGAGTCCGGCATTGTCTATGGCTTGAGTGCGGCCATGTACGGTGAAATTACGATTGAAAACGGCGCGGTAGCGCAGAGTAGTTTTGCTGACTATGACGCCATTCGTATGCATGATTCGCCGGTAATTGAGACGCATATTATCAATAGTGGTGCTGAGATCGGGGGGGCGGGTGAGCCTGGTACGCCGGGAGTAGCGCCTGCATTGGCGAATGCGATCTTTAATGCTACCGGTGCGCGTGTTCGAACCTTGCCCATTATAAAGGCGGATCTGAGAACCGATGCAGAGGCATCGCCATCGGTTGCCGCACTCGGCACCTGAAAAGTATGGTGAGACCTGAAAATGAAAAGCCCCCAATCGGGGGCTTTTTTTTGTTCAAACCAAGTTGCCAAGACGCGTGAGCCATTAAACGATGCTGAAGCCTTCTTTGCTGATAGGAAGCGCACGAATACGTTCCCCGCAGGCGTTAAAAACGGCGTTACAAACGGCGGGCGCCAGTGGCGGTAAGGCGGGTTCGCCAGCACCGGTAGGTCGGTAGCCGGAGTTCAAGACAGTCACATGGACGCGAGGGCTCTGCGGCATTCTTAATAGAGGATAATTGTCGTAATTGCTTTGGACGGCGGCGCCATTCTTGATGCTGATACGCTGAGCGGCCAGGGTGCTCAAGCCATCGACCACTGACCCCTGCAATTGATTCTCCAGACCGGACAGATTCACTGCCTGTCCCACATCAGCCGCAACCCAGACATCATGTACGGTGATGTTCTTACCTTCTACGCTGACTTCAGCGACCTCTGCTATGTGACCGGAGTGGCTCAAAAAGAAGGCGAGGCCTAAGCCACGACCCTCTGGTAGCTTGCGCCCCCAGCCAGCTGCTTTGGTTGCAGCCTCGATGGTGGCTCGCGCTCTTGCCGTATTGAGGCTGGCCATATCGCCTTCACTAATCCATCCCTGGTCACCAATCGCATTTAATAGAAAGTCACGGTGGTCCTGTCCGGCCTTGTCAGCCAGTTCGGCGATAAATGATTGCTCGGCAAAGGCATAAACGTTGGATATGGGCGCCCGCCACGCTCCGGTTGGTGTTTGGGATGTCACAAAACTTTGCTCGATCGCCAGATTGGGTACGACTTTACCGGGGAAGTCGTAGGGCCGGTAACTCGCGCCGTAGTTTGCAGTTTTACCATCGGCAGACGCCGCCGCAACGAGGTTTTTCCAGCCTACGAGCTGACCACTCTTTGAGATGGCTCCCTGTAGACGATAGTAGGTAGGTGCCCTGTAGTAGTCGAACGCCATGTCGTCTTCTCGTTTCCACTGAAGTTTGACAGGCGCGCCAACACGTCGAGAGATGAGCGCGGCTTCGAAAACGTATTCGTTCGACAAGCGGCGGCCGAAACCGCCGCCGCCACGGAGCTGATTAACGGGGATATTACCTGGCGCGACGTCAAGCAACTTCGCCAGATTGGCAGTGATGAAGACCGGAGTTTGACTGCTAGTCCAGACTTCTACGTTGCTCGTTGCCGCTGAAACCAACACCCCTTGAGGTTCTAACTGCGCGTGAGAGACAAAGTCAGTTGAGTAGGTAGCATCCGCCGTTACTTCTGCATGGGCAAAGGCTGCGTCAACATCGCCCGCGCGCTCTATCTCAGCTTCCACTTTTCCTGAAGCTAGGGCGGCCAGCGCCTCTGCCTCAATCGCATCAGAGTCGTCCCTGGATGCGGATGACAAGTCCCAGTCTACCTCGAGGGTCTCACGGGCTTTAAATGTCGACCATGTGTCTTTTCCGACAATCGCCACGCCGCTCTGAATGGCATGGGACTCTCTTATGTCAAAGTTATACGGTCCCGGTGTGCCATCAAGAATAAAGGCGTCGACAATACCGGGTAATGCTTTTATGCGTTCAAGATTGGCGTGCTTTGCGGTGCCACCAATGGATGGACATTTGACGAAGCTGGCGTAAACCATGCCATCGACTTTGGCATCGATGCCAAATATGGGCTTGCCGGTGGCNATGTCTTTCGCTGAAGCATTGGGAATACGCTTACCCAATAAGCGGTACTGCTCAGGCTTCTTCATCTGGACGTCGGCTTCATCGGGAACCGGCATGAGCGATGCGAGAGCCACNAGGTCTTTNTAGTGGGCTACCTTGCCNGATGGCCNATGTNGNACCANCGATTCGNAGGNCGTCACTTCCTCGCGNGGCACNTTCCACTNTNTGGCTGCTGCTNNTAAGAGCATTTCCCTGGCTGTNGCGCCCACTTTTCGCATTTCGTCCCAGCGCATCGGAATCGACAGCGAGCCNCCAGCAAACTGCATTCCNTATTGCTGNTGCACNGGGGCCGCCTGACACACGACATCANCCCAGTTAGCGTCGAGTTCCTCNGCCACNATCATCGGTANGGAAGTGTTAACGCCTTGNCCGACTTCAGGNTTTGGACCGTAAATGGTGATGCTGCCATCAGNGTTAATACCAACATAAGCATTCAAGACCCCTGATGCCTCTGCNGAAGCGAGCGACATCATNGAGATACTNCCCGANGATGACAAAGCCAGACCCAGTGAGACCTTTAAAAANTCNCGTCTNTCGGTGCTTTTAATCTTGTTNACTGACGGGTTCATGCGGACACCTCCTCAGTTTGCANTGCNTTGTANAAAAGAGCNGANGCAGTCATGACGNTACTGGCNNCTTTGATGGCTGACTTGATTCGCACGTAGGTACCNCATCGGCAAAGATTACCGGCCATCGCNGCNTCAATTTCATCATCTGTTGGGTTGGGATTTCGNTCAAGAAGTGANGCAGCCGACATGATNTGACCGGCTTGGCAGTATCCGCATTGCGCCACATCATTATCGATCCACGCTTGCTGAACCGGGTGCAAGGTATCGCCTGACAGGCCCTCGATGGTTGTGATNGAACGACCGTCTAACGCGCCAATGGTCAGTTGACAGGAGCGCGTTGCAAAACCGTCGAGCCAGACAGTNCATGCGCCACACTGTCCGACGCCGCAACCATATTTAACCCCNTGCATNCCCGCATGATCCCGAAGGGCCCAAAGCAGNGGCATNGAGGGATCGATCTCCTCAAATGATTGGTTTTGTCCATTGATNTTNACGGTTATCACCAGCATCACCTCTGTCATTTTTCNTTGCGTTAATAGTGGCACAAATGAGTCTNAAAGACAGGCAGGANGCGAGTTTGATTTNNNAGCGNGTATCGACCATAACGNGTCTGGTATTCATTGAGCGTNTATGACGCGCATGCCCNNNANCGACNCANCNCANNANNAGAAGCCACCCAACGAAGNAAATTGGGAGAGGTGNNGGNAACTGTCTCGNNGNCNNGNTTGCNTTTAAACAGACAGGGTGGCNNTGGTTGCTNTANAGCGGCCCTGNAGCTAAANNGCNCTNGCTGNACACCGCACTGGANTTAAAGCGNTGTGCCNCNCGTTATGACTGAGAGGCGCGNNGGTGCTTCTGCAANGCCGACGTCAAAGCTCCTGGGCAACTTCAAGTTCCTGCTCCAGTTTCTGCCGTGAATCGGCNCGAGGCTTTGAGAATCGTGCAACGCCAAGGTAGATAACGGGGGTAAGGAANAGGGTAAAGAATGNCGTCAGCCCCAAGCCGCCAAAGACGACCCAGCCCACCGCTTCACGCGCTTCAGCGCCCGGGCCAGACGAGAGAATGAGGGGGAGAGCACCCAGCACAGTNGANATCAGGGTCATTGCGATGGGTCGAAGGCGAATATTGGCNGCATTTTCAATNGCTTCTCGCACTGAGGCNCCTGCATCGCGCTGCTGATCGGCAAATTCAACCAGNAAGATGCCGTTTTTCGCTATCAAACCGATCANCATAACGAGACCGACTTGGGANTAGACATTGAGCGATGTCCCNGTNACGAACAGGGCAAAGATGGCGGCAGCAAGTCCAAAAGGCACAATGGTCATGATGACCAGTGCAGATGTCAGACTTTCAAATTGTGCNACTAAGACAAGAAAAACAATNAGTAGCGCNAGACCATAGGCGTAAANAGNGTCACGCCGGGACTCGCCTAANCGCGCNGCCTCGCCCTCNGGCACTACCGAAATACTGGGCGGAACCACTTCNCGAGCCAATGCGTTGAGGTCATCGACAGCAGTTTGAAGATCAACCCCCTCAACGGTTTGCATNTCGATACTGATGGATCNTCGCTGATACAAACGNCTGAGCTCGTCGGGAACACCTTCCTCAACCACTGTGACCAAGGAGGAAAGGGGTATCAGTTGTCCGTCTTGAGAGCGAACAAACAGATTTATCAGATCACTCGGTCCTTGAATGCGNTTTNTGCCCGCTTTCANAATGACTGGAATTGACTGGTCGCCCCCATTGAGATCAACAACTTGCACACCATCAACCATGACTCTGAGTGTTTGTGCCAACTCGTCNATTGACACGTTGAGGTCAGCTAGTCGCTCTCGGTCAATACGAATGGCNANTTGGGCTTGNGAGGGCGTGTAGTCGATTCGNGGNCTNGAAACACTTGTAAGNCGCTCTCGAATCGCATCGGCATAGACCCGCGCTGCCGCGTAGATTTCCTCATAGTCGCTACCCAAAAGCACAAATTGGATACCGCCGCGCCACGAGCCTCGCATGTTGAGGCTGTTACTGCCATACACACGCGCAGTGACGCCNGGGAGTTGACTCAGCTNAGGTTGAATTTCNGCCGCAATATCNTGCTGTGAAATATCCCGNTCTTCCCANGGTTTTAACGTGCCAACAAGNTAGATGATGTTGGGNTCCCAACGTCCCGCAACGCTGTANAGNCGGTCAATGACNCCAGANTCAAGNTACGGTTGAAAGATGGCTTCTATNTGATCAGCTTGTCGCTCGGTATAAGGCAATCCGACCCCGGCGGGTCCCCGCGCAAACATATTGATCTTACCCCGATCCTCGGTGGGTAGGATCTCGCTTTCCAACTGAGTAAACGCACTACCTGCCAGGCCTGCTATTGCAACCGAGATCACGGCCGCGGCCCACGGGTAGTTAAGGGCCTTTGTAAGGATAAATGCGTAACAGCGCTGCAGAATATTGGGCTTCTGAGTGATGTCTGTCTTGGCTATCTGCTCTGATTTGCCCAGACGAGCCATCAGAGCGGGAACCAATGACAAGGCAACGAACGAAGAAATCGCAACGGCAACCGTTAGGACGAGCCCAAACTCTCTAAATAATCGACCCGAGGTGCCTGGCAGGAAGGCTATGGGAACGAAGACGGCTACCAGGACCATTGTCGTGGCTATGACGGCAAAGAAAACAGACTGCGTGCCAAGCACTGACGAGGCACTGGTGCCTTCACCGCGCTGCTGTCTTCGCTGAATGCTCTCTAGCACCACAATAGCGTCATCGACAATCAGCCCTGTTGCCAGCACCAAGGCAAGAAGCGTGAGGATGTTGATGGAGAAACCGAGCACCCAGCTGGCCGCTAGCGTACCCAGTAGTGAAATAGGGATGGCGACGGCAGGTACCAGCGTAAATCGCCAGCTGCCAGAAAATAATCGGATAGTGAGGATCACGATGAGCACTGAAAACCCTAGCGTCCTCAGTACTTCGGTCACCGCACCATTGATGAAGACCGCTTCGTCGGAGATGACCTGCAACTTTATATCGTCGCGCTGTGCGTTGAAACGCGCTACGGCTTTATGCGCGCCCTCCGAAATTTGTATCGTATTCGACCCCGCTTGTCGCACGATACCCACGCCCAGAATGCGCTGACCATTGAGTCGCACAATGGACGTGGCGTCATCGGGTGTATAGGCGATTCTCGCCACATCCTTCAAGCGCACCTTATCGGTGAGGAGCAAGTTGCCAATATCGGCCTCCGAGTCCACGGCCGCGTCAGCGCGCACTAGCAGAGTCTGGTCACTTGTCTTGAAACTACCCGCTGGGACATCAAGCGGCGCCTGAGAAAGTACCGCTCTGACATCGGTCACCGTTAGGCCATAGGTGCTCAGGCGTCCAGGATCGAGCTCCACTCGCAGGATTTGGCGGCGGGATCCAAAAAGGGGGACGTCAGCAACACCAGGAAGTGAAATAAAAGCAGGCACGACGTCTCTTTCGACGACTGTTGCGAGATCCTGCTCTGAAAGACCCTCAGCCATTACGGCGACCCGCATGATCTCCTCAGCGTCCTCGTCAGCCTTAAAGACGGCGAGCTGCTCAACACTGTCGGGCAACTGACGCTGCACGCGGCTTATGGCCTCCCGAACATCCGCAGCGGCTCTATCGACATTTGAACTTGGGTTAAAGACCGCGCGGATTCGGGTGTTTCCTTCCTCGCTGTTCGAGTTAACCTCTTTCACACCGCTTACACGCGCCACGGCGCCCTCGAGGATCCGGGTAACCTCCGCATCCATGGTTTCGGGTGAGGCGCCTGGGAAGTTTGCGCGGACGTTTACGACAGGCTCATCGACATCGGGCAGCTCACGAACCTCAATAGCAAACATGGCTACCAGACCGGCGATGGCAATCAGNAGNTTCATCACCGTTACCAACCANGGACGTTTCACCCCAAGTGAGGGGAGTCCGGCGCCGGCGAGATTATTTAAGGTTGTTTTCACGCGCGAATCTCANCGAAAGTGGNTTGGAGTAGGGGGTCGTCTCAAGANCCTTGACGGTTNGANGCAGCATCGTCNGCTTTGGGCTTTGCCGAAATTTGNGTTGCAGACAGGTCGTTTATCTTCATNCCTGGCCGCACACTCTGGATTCCCTCAAGNATGACGCGCTGCCCTTCTACTACGTCTCCTCGAATAAGCATGCGCCCGTCTACTCTGCGAACCATTTCAACTGGGCTTCGTTGCGCGCGATCGTCTATCGCGGACCATACATACGGGCCATCTGCACCCCATTGAACGGCTAATTCGGGGACACTTAGATAATCACCTTTGGCAATAGAGGCATCGATCTCAAACGCCATACCGGGTCGAAGATTATCCGAGCTGTTGTCGAGCGCTGCACGAGCGCGGAAGGCGCGTGTCGATGAGTCAACTCTTGAGTCAACAGCGACAATGGTTCCCATCGCGTTGTCATCAGGCGACTCCCATTGTCGAGCGTGTACCTGCAGGCCTTCAACAATTTTCCCGATGAAGCTCTCGGGCACCGTAAAGTCGACAAGCAAAACGCTGCGATCGTCCAGCGTTGTGACCATGGTGGATGTGTCGACGCGATCGCCAATCTCAACGTCGGTGATACCGATGCGGCCTGAAAACGGCGCTGTAATCTGACGCCGTGAGAGTTCAACCTGCCTCTGGGAGAGACGAATTTCAGCAAGATCGACGCCGCTTTGTGCTGTATCGATTGTGCTCTGAGGGATATTGGCCTCGGTGGCGTTGAGCGAAATATAGCGCTGGAGCATTCGCTTCGCTTCCTGCAATTCCACCTCAGCCTGACGAACCGCAAGCGTTTGATCTCGATCATCGAGCTTCAAAAGCGTCTCGCCTTTAGATACCGGCATATCGGGCGCAAGCTTCGCGTACGAGACGACACCAGCACTCTCTGGGTAGAGCGTTACACTCTGCTGAGCACGGGCTGTCCCTACCGACTTAATCGTATCGATCAGCGGCGCTCGCTGAATCTGTGCCGTTGTTACAGGGAGTTCTCTTGAACCCCAAGATCCACGGCTGTTTTTTGATTGGGGTTCATTCTCTTCGGAGCAAGCGACAGACAACATAGCTACCACCGTAGCCATCAGTATGCTTCTCATTGCGCGATCATAGGTCTGTTTCATGTGCGCAGTATACGAGACAACGCTCAAATACCCGCCGTTTATTTGTCACCTACTGCCGCTATTGTTGCCTTTGTCTTGGTTCTGACAACCTACCTGCCCGTTAACTCGGCCAAACGTGTCAACTTCCTCTGACCTTGCGTGGGGCTACAGCATCACTTCGATAAGGCGAGGACCTCGCTCATTCATCGCGCGCTCAAGGGCACTATCGAGCGCATCCACTGTATCGACACGCTCAGCTGGCATGCCCATTCCTTTCGCAATATCCGTCCACTCAATGGCGGGATTGGTAAGGTCCAGTAATGACAGGGCAGTGGGGCCTGGCTGTTCTACGCCCACTCTTGCGAGTTCGATATTTAGTATGGCGTAAGATCCGTTGTTTAAGATCAATACTGCAATATCCAAATCCTCACGGACCATGGTCCAAAGGGCCTGAACGGTGTACATGGCTGATCCGTCAGCCTCTAGACCAATGACTTTTCGATCTGGACAGCCAAGGGCGGCCCCAACCGCCATGGGCAAGCCTGCACCAATGGCACCGCCTGTCAGCGTCAGCCAATCGTGAGGCGCAGCATTTCCCGTCATCAGGAAAGCCCCCAGACCATTTGTCGCACCTTCGTCGACCACAATTGCGTTTTCTGGAAGCCGATTGGCAAGAACTTTGCCTAATTCCACCGCATTAATTGGACCGGCTTCCAGTACATGTTCCACTCGTTGCGCAACCTTCTCAACGGTCTCTGGCGCATCCAGTTCATTGGCGATCCGCGTGAGGGTGTCTATTGAGTCAGCGGTGTGATCGCCCATTCGAAGCAGGTTTACACCCTCGGGCGATAACCACCCGGGTTTGCCGGGGTAGGCAAAGAATGAGACCGGCGGTTTACTGCCGATGATGACTAACGTATCTAAATCTTGTAAGTGCTCAGCAGCCATCTCGCCAAAGTAGGGCAGACGCTCAGTTTCTACTCTCCCTGCACCGCGCTGTTGTCGGGTAAAAAAGGTCTCCGTGATAAGCCTTGCGCCCGTCGCTTCTGCGATGCGCCCCGCTTGCACAAGACCATTCTCTCGAAGCGCGTGACCACCCATAAACAACGCCGCGGCATCACTGTTACGCAATGCGTTTGCTGCCTCGCGTATCTGTTCATCACTCAACGTATTAGGGGCTGGCGCTTCGGGGATCGCTGCATCGGACGTTGCCGGATCCCAAGCGTGGTTCGCCGGAGCAACGAAGGCCGTCACTTGGCCCGGATAGGCCATACTGGCTTGCCACGCTTTTAAACCCACTTCTGCGAGGTCATCGGAACTGCTTGATACACCTGTCCATGCACAGACGGCAGATGTCAGCCCGTCAATATCGGAGGTGAGGGGCGCGTCGAGTTCGAGATGGTGAGTTGCGTGGTCACCAATCATATTCAGCACGGGGACGCGCGCGCGTGATGCGTTATGGAGATTAGCGATACCGTTCGCATACCCCGGACCCAAGTGAAGCAGTGTGAGCGCGGGTTTGTCAGTCATACGTGCAAAGCCATCCGCGGCACCGGTTACGACACCCTCGAAAAGCCCTAGTACTGCCCTGATTCGTGGCTCCTTGTCGAGGGCCGCAACGAGCTGCATCTCAGACGTGCCAGGGTTCGCAAAGCACGCGGTTACGCCTGCATCCGCTAACTTTTTTATCAGTAGATCTGCACCATTCATTACCGCTTTACTCCCCATCGCTATTATCTTTATCTAAGTCTGTCGCCGCTTTTTACCCGTCAGCTGCGCCGCGAAAGGCTATACAGTAGGCCAGCTACTTCCCCTGGGTCTACTTAGGTGGAGGCTTTATCGTTGTAACGAGAGCGCGGGCTTTGCTGAGCGGTCCGCGCGATAAATGCCCCAATGCTTTTCCGGTTCCAATGGGTGGTCGGAGCCTTTCCAGTTCTCATCGAACGCTTCGAAAATATAGACCAAAATACGCTCTCGCTCAGCCCACTCAAGCAATTCCCGAAGATAGGCTTCCTGATAAAGCTCACCGACGTTTTCGGGAGGAATCCCCCGCCCATTGGACGCCGTTGCCCATCCTGCTTCGGTGATGATGATTTGCTTTCCCGGGTGCGCCGCTTGCACGACCTCGTAGTTTTTTCGGGTGTAATCCATCGCTTCTGCGACGGTCTTATATTCCCAGACGGGATAGGTATGAATCGCAATTAAGTCGAGCTCTTGTGCTAGCGATTTGAGCTTGTCGAGCCAGGGGACATAGTTCTCGCAAAACGTGACAGGCTGAGGAATGCGAGAGCGCAAATACGCGGCATATGCCTTGACAGTCTCTGGATCAATAAGGTGATCGGTCCAGTCTACGGTTGCTTCATTGCCGACTGAAACGATATCGACGATGGATTCGTAACGATTAGCCCAAAGAACAGCTCTATCGAGTTCCTCTTTGTTCTGCTGACGATTTTTCTCCAGGGTCTCTTCGCTGTAGACGCCTCCCCATGGGCAACCCTGATTGTTCACCTCGGCGCCAATGTAAGCCCCTAGCATGACAGTAAAAGGCAGTTGCTCCCGCTCAATTACCGTCAATACTCGCTCAGTATGGAGATCGCAGGCGTAGACACGAAGTGCATCCCAATGCCCCTCGAGTAACTGCAAATCCTCGAGTATTTCGCCTTCCGAGGGAAACACGCCGTCGTCTGGGCTCTGCCCGTCGCGAAAGCCTGAGTAGCAGATGGCACGTTTATAGGGAAGGGGCATACGTTGCATCATTGGCTCACTTATAAAAGATTCGAGTACTTAAACTGCTCATTTTGATTCCAAAGACCCCAGTGCGCTCCGACATCACCTTCACCAGCATCACCCGCGATCTTCCACTCTTCGTCAAACGAGGCGAAGTAGAACATCTCGATGTTATCGTCTTCTGCCCATTCCATTGCTCTTAGAAAATATAGATAGGCTCCTTGTAAGGATGACTCAGCGCCGTAGAACTTTCCACCCGCGCTTGGCCAGCCCGTCTCGGATACGATGACCCGCTTGCCGTTGGCTACCTTCTGTACCCGCCGATACATGTCCTGCATGTAAAGCGTGGCATAGGGAAGGGCGCACCCTTCCCAGAAAGGATAGCAATTGGTGAGTAGTACGTCGCAGGCCGCTGTGATCTGAGGACGATCCTCGAATTCATAGTACGCATCGACGTAGCCCATGGGTACATTGGCAGGCAGCCGCTCTTTGACCTCCGCCATGAGAGCCAAAAGCTCTGCTTCTTCTAGATCTCCTCGATATAGGACTTCGTTGCCGACAGCCGCCACATCAACTGCTCCCTCGTGGGCAAGTTCGATCAGATTTTCAATCTCACTCCGATTCTTCTTCGCATCTTTCCCGAGCCAAGCACCGACAAGCGTGCTCAGTCCCATTGCTTTGGCAACTTGCGGAATATGCTCATTACCCTGGGTAGTCGAGAAGGAGCGAATCCAATTGAAGCGGGGGGCAAGGAGCGCCATTCGATGTTCGATTTGGCCACGCGACAGTTCGTCCCCAGGTTTTTGGCCGCTTGTGTAGGCACTAAAGGAAATACCGTGCATTTTTTTCGTGAGCAACTGCTGCAACCGCGAATCCAAATCCAGTTCCTTCGCGCCACGCGCATCTTGCCCAATCAAATAATGGTGTTTTCCTGCTCGCTTACCCATGTTACTCCCTGCGTGTTTTGACAAAGTGTTCGTTAAAGTTGAGACGCGATGCTATGCGCGGATGCTGTTTTAGACATCTTCAATACGACGAGACGAACCTTTCACTGGTTAAGTCGGAAAAATTCGGTATCGCCACGCTAGGCCCGTGATTTAGCATATCGTCCCAAGTAAAACGGGCGCCTAGACCGAGTCACCGGTCTGTACCTGTCAAGCGGACTGATGCGTGATCCGATGAGATAACCAGCCATCCCGGGGTGTGAGGGTGAATCCAACCGCTCCCGATCCATGCACAGCTCGAACATCATAAAATTAACGAATTAGAGATATGACCAATAAAATGCTGTACTTGGGTAACCATCCGCTTAATTCATCTTCCTCATCCGTAACGGGCGACTATGTGGTCCGTAATGGTGAATCTTTTTATCGTATTGCTAACGTCGACGGCATGGATGATTTTTTCATTAGTGTCGTTAGTGATTCGAATCACTGGATGTTCATCTCGACACGGGGCGGCCTGTCTGCGGGTCGAACAGACTGCGACAGCGCACTGTTCCCGTACTACACCGAGGACAAGATTCAGGATAATTCGGGTAATACCGGGAGCCGCACGATTGTCATTGCAGAGCAGGACGGCAAAAGGAAACTTTGGGAGCCTTTCTCGCGATCACACGCCGGGATCTACAACATCACGCGAAACCTGTACAAAAATGTCCTCGGCGACAAGCTTGTTTTTGAAGAGCTCAATCACGATTTGGGTCTGCAGTTTACTTATTCTTGGTCGACGTCCGATCGCTTCGGGTTTGTGAAGCAAGCAAGTATCGCCGCCTTGGGAGAGGTAACGAGTCGTGTGGAAATACTCGACGGTATTGAGAACCTACTCCCTTATGGCGTTTTAGCGGGGACTCAAAACGAGCTGAGCTGCTTGGTGGATGCNTANAAGAAAAATGAGCTTGTACCNAACACGGGNCTCGCTATTTTTGCNATGAGCTCGATTCTCTCGGANAAAGCCGAGCCAAGTGAAGCACTGTCAGCGACCACCGTTTGGTCCTATGGTACCGAGGGTGCAACGTACTTAATCAGNTCTAACCAGCTGAGCCAATTNCGCTCGGGGCAAACAATTAGCGAAGAGCAGGAAGTGCTGGGCCGCCGAGGCGCCTACTTNATCCATCAGTCATTCGAGCTNGCCGNGGGTGATGAGCGGAGCTGGGGTATTGTGGCTGACGTGAATCAGGGNCCCGCTGCTATTCGAGACACNGCCGCTTTGATCGAGGCTGACGCCGNCATTGCGGCGCTCATNGCCAAAGACATCAAGNTCGGTTCTCAGAATCTTGAGCGTTTGGTGAGTACGGCAGATGGTATACAGATGACGGGCGATACGCTGAGTGCTAACCACCATGCGTCGAACGTGCTGTTTAATATCATGCGGGGTGGTTTGTTTATCGATAACTACGCCATCGACAANTCTGATTTGACNTCGTTTTGTGCNCAGTGGAACCAGCGCGTCTTTGAGGCCAANACGNCNTTTTTTGANGCCNTGCCAGAAACCCTNNNTTATCACGACCTCGATGCNGCTCTGCTGGNTAATACCGATCTGCAACTCGAGCGTTTGTGCAGAGAGTACTTNCCACTGAGTTTTAGTCGTCGCCACGGTGATCCATCGCGTCCNTGGAATCGATTTGCGATTAAAGTGAAAGATGAAAAGGGTAAAAAGCTTCTAAANTACGAGGGGAATTGGCGCGATATTTTCCAGAACTGGGAAGCGCTGAGCTCCTCTNTCCCNTGNTTTGGCGCGAATATGATCTCGAAGTTCGTCAATGCNACNACNGCGGACGGTTACAACCCTTATCGNATTACTCGGCAGGGAATCGATTGGGAACGTCCTGAACCTGAGAACCCCTGGGCNAANATAGGNTACTGGGGTGATCATCAGCTNATTTACCTTCTCAAGCTGATNGAGCAATCGGTTGCNCACAACCCAGCTGCATTAGAGTCGATGATGTTCAGAGACGCATANGCTTACGCCAATGTGCCNTACCGAATTAAGTCTTACGCCAGCATTCTGAGTGACCCCTATGACACCATCGAGTTCGATGAGTCACTTGATCGTGTNATCGATAAGCGGGTGGANGAGATGGGTGCCGATGGTCGGTTGATGCCGGATCCAAACGGCGGGGTCTACCAAGTAAACCTTGCTGAGAAAATTNTGGTCANCCTGCTNTCNAAAATTGCCAACTTCATCCCNGANACGGGTATTTGGATGAATACCCAGAGACCTGAGTGGAACGACGCAAACAACGCGCTGGTTGGGACCGGTGTTTCCGTTGTGACCCTCTGTTATCTGCATCGATTCCTCAANAAGGTTGTGCCACTNTTTTCGGCGCTTAGCCAGGAGACCGTGCAACTATCAGAGGAGGTGGCTGAATTTTTGGGTGAGGTGAGATCCGTTTTAGCGANTCATCAGAGCTCAATTGGCGCAGGCCCGGTGTCAGATNCGATTAGAAAGGACGTNATGGAAGCGCTGGGTACTGCNGCTGAGCGATACCGAAACCGCATCTACGAGCAGGGCTTTTCCTCNGTAAAACAGACGGTTANCTTAGCGAACGTNATTGACTGTTTGGTGCGAGCACGTGACGTCAGCGCGGTCAGTATTCGCTCAAANCGCCGTTCTGATGGGNTGTATCATGCATACAACCGCATTGCGGTGAATACCGATGGTGTTCAAATTAAGTATCTCTACGAGATGTTAGAGGGGCAGGTCGCGGTTTTGAGCTCTGAGCTATTAGAAGCAGACGAGTCTCTTTCGCTACTAAAGACACTGAGAAACTCACCTTTGTACACAGCGCGTCAACACTCGTATTTGCTGTACCCCAANCGGCAACTCCCCTCGTTNATGGCGCGTAACCTCGTTCCCCGAACCTTTGTGGAGTCCTCAAGGTTGATGACCACCCTGCTTTCAAGCGGAAANACTGACCTGGTAGAGCAAGATCANTCAGGGCAGGTTTATTTTGCCGGNAAGTTTAANAACACGGCATCGGTCGCAGCAGCCTTAACGAGGCTGGCAAGTGAGGGATATGCTGAGGATGTTGCGGCCGAGAGAGTCGTTATTGAAAACTTGTTCTCGGATTTGTTCGACTGCGCCAACTTCACCGGTCGCTCAGGCGCGATGTATGCCTACGAGGGCTTAGGCTCCATTTATTGGCACATGGTTTCCAAGTTGCTTCTTTCGGTTATGGAGACCGTTAGGAGTGCTGAGGCGGCGGGCGCTCAATCCGATGTACTGGCAGAGCTTCAGCGCGCTTATTACGACGTTCGCGAGGGGATTGGTTTCAACAAGGCGCCCGATGTTTATGGCGCATTCCCAACGGACCCGTACTCGCACACGCCGGGGTTCGCGGGCGCTAGACAGCCGGGTATGACAGGACAGGTGAAAGAAGAAGTACTGACTCGCTTGCTTGAATTGGGTGTTCAGGTCGCGGGGGCACGTGTTGCGTTTAAACCCTCTGTGCTTCGACGGTCAGAGTTTTTGGATGCGCCTGCCACACTTCACTATTTTGATACCGCAGGGACAGGGCAAGAGCAGTCGCTTCAAGCGGGGGAGCTTGGGTTCACCTACTGTCAGGTACCTGTTGTCATGGTTATGGCAGACAAAGGCTCGATCACGTTACATCGAAACGATGGTACGACCGAGTCGGTGGCTGGAAATGAACTTTCTGCAGCGCAATCGGAGGCGCTGTTTAAGAAAAACGGACATTACGTGCGAATTGATGTGCGAACTGATCGAGTCATGGATTAGCAACGCATCACGAAAAAAGCCCGCTGTTGCGGGCTTTTTTTTTGACCTGTGATCACTGAAACCGTTAGCCGCGCAGGGTTTCTTTTGTTTGCAATGGTTACTTGGTTACTTGGCTACTTGCTTAGCGATAGGCATTAGGGGCCTAATCGACGGCGTCGAGACCGCAAAATTCTGGCCTTCCTCGATTGAGCGCAGCTTTATGTGTTCTGCCTCGCGTCCAACTCTGAACGTATAGACCTTACTTGTTCTTCGTTGAGGTCATAATTCCACATGGCCCATATGCCCAACAGAGTGCCCGTAGCTGGAACGATAATGAAGGCGGCTCTCAACCCCGCAAGCGCTTCATCACTCTGTACGTCAAGTGTTTGGTCGAAGCCAACAAACGCCAGAATGAGACCACTCAAAAGACCCGCAAAGGCTGCCCCAAACTTCACCATCCACCAATAAATGGCGCCAAATAGCCCCTCGCGCCGTTCAAATGTCTCGAGCTCGTCGAGGTCGCAAATATCGGCCGTCATTGACATCATGATGGTGAAAAGGCCACCAATGCCAAATACAAAGAGTGGGATGGGGACGAACATTAGGTATGGGTTTTCCGGTGTAAAGCTCCACCAAAACATCGCGTAGCCTAAAAGTGACATTCCCTGGGTGATGAGGAATGTTTTGTGCTTCCCATGGACTTGACACATGTAGTTAACGATGGGAATCACGAGGAAGCAGGTAAATAACGCAGAGACACTGCCAAACAGTGCAGGCCAATTCCCTGCGGCAACCGGATCGCCTCCGTTCATGTAATAAACAATGATGAAAAAGGTGAATCCCGCGACACAGTTATAGGCATTAAAGATAAAAAATGTAGCCATACAAATACGTTGGAAAGGTTTATTTTTTAACGTAATGGCAATGCCATGAAACAACTCTCGAAAGGTCTCAGCCAGAGTTAACCCGGACGACTCTTCACTGTCGTTGGTTGTATCGACAGAGTTGCAGAAAATGGCGGGCACCATAGCCATCGCCATACAGCCCAACCCCACGTAAATTGAGAGTGTTCGTGCCCCCTCGGTTGCGGACTCAAACCAATTTGGATCGTAGAGAACGATCCAAAACCACGGGGCGATTACCCAAGCCCACTGGCCAATCCATTGCGCAATAGCCATTAACCGCGTGCGCTCGTGGTAGTCGTCACTCATTTCATACCCCATGGCGACATAGGGAACGCTGAAAATAGTCATGCCAATGAAAAAGACAATGGACCAGCCCAAGAAATACCAGAAATTGTACAGTTGGCTGTTTTCCGCTGAGAGTTGCCACATCGCAATGTAGGAGAGCCCAGCGACGACAGCACCGATGAATATGAAAGGGCGCCGCTTACCCCATCTGGATTCGGTTCTATCGGAGATGTAACCCATCAGTGGGTCTGTTAACGCATCCACGAGTTTAGGGAGAAAGAAAATGAGCCCCCACAAAATAGGACTCATACCCAGGCTCTGAACTAGGATGACCATAAAGATGCCCAGCGCTGCTGGGAACATCTGATTGGCCAGCATGCCAATGCCAAAAGCAATCTTTTGCGGCATTGGGATGTGGCTGCTACGAGTCGGCTTTGTGCCGGCGTTTGGTGCGGCAGGGGGCGGTAAATGGTCGGGGGTT
>NZIJ01000057.1 GCA_002689915.1 Halieaceae bacterium
ATGTTGCCGAAGAACTTGACCGGCTGGAAGCGCACATAGAGGCTATTTATGAGGCGCTTAACAGCAACGAGCCNTGCGGTCGNCGGCTCGATTTTCTTATGCAGGAACTCAATCGNGANGCGAACACATTGGGATCTAAAACGACCTCACTGTCCACAACCAATGCCGCNGTTGAGCTAAAAGTACTGATAGAGCAAATGCGAGAGCAGGTACAGAACCTTGAGTAAAAATNGAAAAATNCAGGGCCAGCTGTATGTGGTCTCCGCTCCAAGTGGCGCNGGTAAAACNTCGCTCGTNAAAGCGCTTGTNGANTCAACTGACGACTTAGCTGTCTCTGTTTCNCATACGACACGGGCAATGCGCCCAGGCGAAATCGATGGNGTTAACTACCANTTCGTCTCGGCGGNGNGGTTCNGCGAAATAAGAGACTCAAGGCGGGTTTTTCGAGTGGGCACAGGTATTCGACAATTTTTACGGTACNAGTAGACAANGCGTAACNGATCAACTCGANGAGGGCGTNGATGTCATATTNGAAATCGACTGGCAAGGNGCGGCACAGGTAAAGCAGCAGATGCCNAACGCNATCGCNATTTTCATTTTGCCACCTTCNACNNCGGCGCTCCGTGAACGNCTNACNGGNCGTGGCCAAGACGAATCCAGCGTGATTGANCGTCGNATGCAGTCAGCTCGCGATGAAATGTCGCACTACGGNAAGGCCGACTNCGTCGTNCTCAANGATAATTTTGATGCGGCACTTCTAGACCTCNAATCCNTCATNAAAAGCCAGAGACTGTNGCAGCGNCNTCANTCNCAGCGGCTCACCTCGGTTATNGCCGATTTGCTTGGAGAGTNANCTGCAAGCTAGTATCGACAAGTACTGCGTCCAGTCGATATACTGCGCGCCCATTTAANTTCAGGACATCCGCATGGCACGCGTAACCGTTGAAGATTGCCTCGATAACGTCGACAACCGATTTGAATTAGTGCTTTTGGCTTCTAAGCGAGCTCGCCAGCTAAGCACAGGNGGCAAAGACGCGCTNGTNGAGGTCGACTCAGACAANGCGACTGTTGTTGCGCTGCGCGAGATNGCAGAAGGNCTGATAACACCCGANGTTATGGCTCGCGAGCACGAGCTAGAAGCAGAAGANGAGTTTGCCGCTAGCTTTGAGACGCCTGTACTGTAAGTACTCAGGCTNATGCTNAAAAGCCAGGACTCGTGTCGACACCGCTAAAAGCATTAGGAGCCTCACTCACCGACGTTTCTCGACGGTTGGGGCTCCAGACGACNTCTCGACCACAGCTACTCCCCACGCANAATCAAAGACAGTCCCTCACNGGCTTTGANGATGTGCTCAATGACTACTTATCTCCCGAACAAGTAAGCACCATAAAGCGCGCGTATTTTTATGCCGAGCAAGCGCACTACGGTCAGGCCAGACGAACCGGTGAACCCTACGTTACACANCCTTTNGCNGTGGCNACTGTGCTCGCGCGAATGCACATGGATCACGAAAGCATTATGGCCGCNCTGCTGCACGATGTTATTGAAGATACCGGTGTTTCAAAGGAAGACATACGAACGCAGTTTGGTGANGAGGTCGCCGATCTCGTNGACGGNGTGAGTAAACTCACNCATGTAGANTTTGACAGCGCNGAAGAAAAACAAGCCGAGAACTTTCAAAAAATGGCGTTGGCCATGGCGCGTGATATTCGCGTCATTCTCGTTAAATTAGCCGATCGGCTACACAANATGCGAACGNTGGGGGCGCTNAAGCCCGAAGCGAAGAAACGCATCGCCAATGAAACACTCGATATTTATGCACCCATNGCAACTCGATTGGGTATGAATGAAGTTCGTATGGAGTTTGAGGATTTGGGTCTTCGAACACTTTACCCCATGCGAGCGCGTCGGCTNGAANCCGCCAGAGAAGCNGCACGCGGNCGTCGCAAGCANCTCATTGAAGACATNACAGAACAACTCGAGCAAGCACTCAAGCGCGATAATATTGAGGGGNGAGTCGCTGGNCGCGAAAAGCACCTCTACAGCATCTACTCAAAAATGCGNGAAAAGCGAAAATCCTTTTCGGACATCATGGATATTTTTGCCTTTNGAGTCNTCGTCGNCGACGTCGATGCCTGCTATCGCGCGCTGGGCGTTGTNCACTCCCTNTACAAGCCGGTTCCNGGCGAATTTAAAGACTACATTGCCATTCCNAAAGCCAATGGCTATCAGTCCCTTCACACTGTTTTGAGAGGCATGCATGGTGTGCCGATTGAAATCCAAATTCGNACTCACGACATGGAGAATATGGCNAANAACGGTATCGCCGCTCACTGGCTTTATAAAAGCANTCAGGACAACGCCAATATTCCCCAAATGCGTGCCCGNGAGTGGGTTAAAGGNCTGCTCGAGATGCAACANACNGCNGGCAATTCGCTGGAATTTATCGAAAGCGTCAAAGTCGATCTGTTCCCTGACGAAGTNTATGTCTTTACACCTCGNGGAAAGATCATGGAGCTTCCCAANGGCGCNTGCGCCGTTGATTTCGCCTACGCTGTNCACACNGATGTCGGTAATCAATGTGTCGCCTGCCGNATAAACAACCAGTTAGCGCCGTTATCAGAGCCGCTTGAAAGTGGTGTGAGTGTTGAGNTTGTNACGTCTCCTGCAGGGAGGCCGACGCCATCGTGGCTTAACTTNGTTGTGACCGCTCGCGCTCGATCTCAGATACGGCATTTTTTGAAACAACAGCAACACGAAGATTCTGTAGCNCTCGGCCAGAAACTCTTAACAAAGGCNATCGCCGCACTGACGCCCGATGANGGCATCGACAACANCAGCATCGANTCGCGCGTCGCTGAGCACTATCCTGGAACCGATTACGAAACAATTTTGACGGATCTTGCCCTNGGCAATCAGTTGCCACAGGTNGTCGCGGCGACGCTGCTTGGNCAGTCGGGNGCGTCTTTAGAGAACGATCAAAGCGCCATGGAGATTAAGGGAACGGAAGGGTATGTGCTTGTCTATGCTAAGTGCTGCTGCCCTTTACCGGGTGACCCTATCGAGGGATTTTTAAGTCCAGACCGAGGTTTGGTCGTGCATCGNGAGAATTGCCGTAATCTCGACGATCTGCGTGAGCANCCNGAACGCCTNATGCCACTNNGATGGGACGACCAAATCGAGGGAACCTACCCGGTGGCGCTCAGAATTGAGATGGCGAATCAACGCGGTATGATCGCCACCCTAGCAACAAAGCTCAGTGCAATTGGACTCAATATCGAGCGGATTTCAACGCAAGATGAGTCCGTACACTTTTCAAATATCATCATTGAATTACAACTCAACAGCCGGGTTCACCTTGCTCGTGTCATGAAGCGTATCCGCGTTATGGAAGGTGTCCGCAAAGTCGTTCGTTGCAGTCGGCGTTAACCCCATGACATTTTCACCCCAGCAGGTAACCCCATGAAGAATCGCGCAGTTATAAGCACCGCAGCCGCTCCTTCGGCTATTGGTCCCTACTCTCAGGCGGTAAAGGTTGGTAATACCGTTTGGATTTCGGGACAGATCCCCCTCGACCCCGCAACGATGGAAATTGTAAGCGGTGGTATTGAGGCAGAGACCCGCCAAGTGTTTGCTAACTTNCANGCGATTGCAGACGCGGCAGGNGGAAGCTTAGACAGCTCCGTGAAGATCAATATCTCACTCACTGACTTAAGCAACTTTCAGGTCGTCAATGCCGTCATGGCGGAAGTTTTTAATGAGCCTTANCCAGCTCGGGCTTGCGTCCAAGTTGCGGCGCTTCCAAAGGGCGTTCAGGTGGAAATTGAGGCGATTCTGGCGCTTTAAACACCNAACTTAAAACAAAAAAGCAGTCTAATAGCACGACGTNGCTGTCGCGTTCGCCATAGATTAGTGGCANCCTNGNNCGGANAANAGAATGTTTTGCACGG
The DNA here is from genome assembly GCA_002689915.1 of Halieaceae bacterium. Classification (GTDB taxonomy): domain Bacteria; phylum Pseudomonadota; class Gammaproteobacteria; order Pseudomonadales; family Halieaceae; genus Luminiphilus; species Luminiphilus aquimaris. Next base: position 3,952 of record NZIJ01000057.1, read on the forward strand.
TCGGTGCGACCGCGCGACATTTGCGCGTCATTTACNCAACATTAAGAAGATGCCGCCAAGCTCAATGCGCCCTCGTAGCCNTCGCGAAAACTTGGATAACGAAGTGACATNCCCATCGCACGCAGTTTGNCGTTACTCACGCGTCGATTTGCACGGGGTTGATTATCTCTCTCNCNNANTGGTTCNCGGCCAAGCNTGCTGAAACACCANNNTTCGAGTTCTCGCGTCGTTACTGGCGNGTCGTCATTGAGGTTCAATGTTGCAGGCAGCCTNTCNCCACGGATGTCACGCTTAACCAACTCTGCAATCACAGCCGCTGCGTCATCCCNGTGNATACGATTCGTAAATCCNTCATTGATACGCGATGANNGGCCCTCCAGGATNGGCCTCAACATAATGGGGTTTGCACCGTCATAGAGGCCACTGGGACGCACCACCGTCGTCGTCACGGAACGCCGAAAGCAGGCCTCTGCGGTGAGTAACGCGTCGACAAAAGGGTCACCNGCTGCGAGCGGTGAGTCTTCTTCTACCCANCCCCCCGATTTNTCGGCNTAAACCCGTGTTGATGAAACAAAAATTGCTCGCCTGACACCCTTTAGCAAACCNGCNTCGGCGATATTTTGAGCGGCCTTGGCATACCCTTGAGAATAACCGGTNACATCACGACTGCTGGGCACCGGGGTAAANATAAGGTAATCCGGCTGTGTCTTNGCTGCCTNTGCGAGGCCTTCAACCGAACTGTAGTCACCATAGATCCGCTTGTGNGTGGCATCCGACANCCGCTCTGGGTNTCGGGAGACGCCCATTACCTCTGCGACCTGNCTNAAATGAGGAAGCGCACGCGTTGCCAAGTCACCAAAACCTATGATCATTACCTTTGGAGTCTTCACCTTAGTGCCTTCGTCCCGCTATTATCAAAGNTGCAAGGTAACCGAAGCTCACTGTGTCGAACAATATTCTTCAACTGCCACTCCGACAATTTAAAGGCGTTGGCCCTAAAGTTTTTAGCAAGCTTGAGTCCATGGGNCTTGAGACTGTGGAAGACTTGCTGTTTCACTTTCCTCTTCGGTATCAAGATAAAACGCGCCTTTCGTGCATAGGTGAACTCAAAGAGGGCATGGATGCGGTAGTGCGCGGAACCATCCGCGCNTCTGGAATCGCCAGAGGTCGACGCCCGACCTTAATCGTCAAAGTCGACGANGGTACNGGGTTGATAACGCTGCGTTTTTTCCACTTTCGGCGAGCACAGGCGCAACAGCTTCGNATAGGCGACACNATCACACTCTTTGGGCAGCCNCGAATGGTGGGGGGTAACACCGANTTCGCACATCCNGAATATGTGGTTGGAGACCGGGAGCCGCAATTAGAAGAAGCACTGACACCGGTCTACCCCGTAACAGAAGGTATGGGCCAGTCGACCATGCGAAATTTAACGCAACAGGCGCTCACTTACCTCACGCAAAACCCTCCAGANGACCTCCTCACGGGGCTACCCGGAGACAGTCCNTCGATTACCGATTCGATCAAATTTCTTCATCGTCCGTCCCCGGATGCCAACACCGCTGCGATTGTTGCNGGNGAGCATCCCGCNCAACTGCGACTGGCANTGGAGGAGCTTGTGGCCCATCAACTGTCGCTCTTGTCNCGACGCGCACGAACACACGAGAAGACCGCCGCNCCNGTGAATTCTCANGGCAAACTCGCTGATNCCATNACCTCTNNACTGCCATTTACCCTCACTGGTGCTCAACANCGNGTCTGTGNAGAAATCTTAGCTGACCTTCGNAAANCAACGCCAATGCTCCGTCTCTTACAAGGCGACGTTGGGTCGGGGAAAACNCTCGTTGCCGCACTGACAGCCGCGCATATGGTCGAGTCAAAGCACCAGGTCGCGCTTATGGCGCCCACCGAACTACTGTCAGANCAACACTTCGCAGGCTTTCAGAAATGGTTTGAACCGCTTGGCATTAACGTTNTGTGGCTAACAGGGCAAATCAAAGGTAAAGCGCGCAAGGCGGCGCTTGAGCGTATCGAGGCCGGCGANGTCGACATTATTGTGGGTACGCATGCNTTGTTTCAGGATGCAGTGGTATTTAAGTCACTNGGNCTNGTGTTAGTCGACGAACAACACCGGTTTGGTGTTAATCAACGACTGTCGCTGACACAACGCGGACTNAACGAGATCACNCCGCATCAGCTGACNATGACAGCGACCCCTATACCAAGAACGCTNTCAATGGTGGCNTATGCNGACTTGGATTGTTCAACAATCGACGAGCTCCCGCCGGGTCGTAAGCCNATTACCACCGCACTCATCGATAACGACAGACGACAAAGTGTCATCGAGCGCGTCGGNAATGCCTGNCAGCAGGGTCGGCAAGCTTANTGGGTCTGCGCGCTTATTGAGGAAAGTGAGGCACTGGATGCCACAGCNGCAGAAGTCACTGCNGAGCAATTAGNNGCAGCGCTGCCGGGCTTGCGCATCGGNCTCCTGCATGGCCGGATCTCCAGCCAAGAAAAAGGAGACATCATGGCNGCCTTCGCGAANCATGANCTCGATATTCTGGTCGCAACCACGGTAATNGAAGTCGGTGTTGATGTACCAAACGCGAGCTTAATGATTATCGAGAACGCGGAAAGATTCGGTCTAGCGCAGCTTCACCAGCTCCGAGGNCGAGTGGGNCGNGGTGCNGTNGAGAGTCACTGCATATTGATGTACCAGTCGCCCTTGAGCCAGACNGCACGGGACAGGCTNACGGTCATGCGTGAGTCTCAAGATGGCTTTGTCCTGGCTGAAAAAGACCTCGAAATCAGAGGGCCTGGCGAAGTGCTGGGAACACGNCAGACGGGCGTCTCNTCNTTCAGAGTTGCNCGNCTNCCTGAGCACAATGAATTACTCGAAAAGGCGCAAGATATTGCATCAAATATGGTGAGTNCCGATGCACAGCGCGCAGAAAAAATCGAACAGCGCTGGACACGCACACTCGAGGCCTTCGCACACGTATAATNGACNGCTGCAGCTCANAGCAACTTCNAATAAAGGCTTTAAACCATGGNATCCCTCACATCAGGNAAGTTCGCTGCGTTACTGCGGGTGATGCGTTTTGATAAGCCAATCGGTACTTACTTGCTCCTNGCTCCNGCGCTTTGGGGGCTGATCATTGCNTCTGAGGGNGTNCCNGGNCTGTTTTTACTCGTTACNTTCGTNGTGGGGNCCGTTGTCATGCGCTCNGCGGGCTGTACCACNAANGATCTGACCGANAGAAACCTCGATGGTTTCGTNGAGAGAACGCGCGACAGNCCCCTTGTAACCGGAGAGATTTCTGTTTTTGAGGCCTTAAGTCTACTTCTNGTTTTGTTCGGGATCGCNCTCTGGTTNGTTATCCAAATTAACTGGCTAACCGTCCAACTTTCTGTCNTCGGCGCTGCGCTGACTATTNTTTATCCNTTTATGAAGCGCATTACNCACCTGCCACAGTTTGTATTGGGGGCGGCGTTTTCTTGGAGCATACCAATNGCCTTTGCCGCNACATTAAACCAACTCCCCGCAGGTCTTTGGTGGTTGTTTGTNGCTAACCTGCTTTGGGTTGTTGTTTATGACACGCAATACGCAATGGTTGATCGCGAAGATGACCTGGANGTAGGCATCAAATCGACCGCTATCCTATTCGGCGAGGCAGACACACGAATNATCCTNTTCTTACAGCTTCTGTGNCTNGCTTGTTTTGTGGCAACAGGCTTNAGCTTTGAGCTAGGTNNCATTTACTTNGCNTCAATTGCNGTTGTCGCNGCGCTTTTCTTTCGGCATCAGCGACTCATCAGCAATCGTTCACGCGAGACCTGCTTCCAAGCCTTTAACGAGAGTAAATGGATAGGACTCATTNTTGCGANGGGGCTGCTGGGACACTTTGCGGTCTATCCCGTATAANCAACGATGCAAATANTCCGGTAGCCGCGTGGAACTTAGAATTTTTCCCAATGTANAAGACCTTCCTNACNAGGAGTGGGAGCAGGCCTTTTCTTCAGGCTACCCATTTCTAAAACAGCGCTTTCTCCAGGGCCTCGAATCCTCCGGCAGTACTAACGGTGATTCTGGTTGGCAAAATTGCCACTTGGCACTTTTTGACGATGAGAAATCTATTGCAATGGCGCCGGGGTTTCTCAAAAGTCATAGCTACGGTGAGTATGTGTTCGATTGGTCATGGGCCGATGCTTGGCACCGAAGTGGTCTGGATTACTACCCAAAACTTGTGACAGCCATTCCCTTCACCCCCGCAACAGGACCGCGAATTTGGACCGAAGCAAACACTAGCGACGCGCTACCAAGTTTTATCAACGCGGTCACCGATTGGTGCGAATCTGAGAAGATCTCCAGCTGGCACATTCTCTTTCCCGAGGAGGAGACGTCTTCTGCGTTGTCTGAATTGGGCTTAGTGCAACGAATGACTACCCAATTTCATTGGTTTAATCGCGGCTATACCCATTTTGACGACTTCTTAGCTGAATTTAACAGCCGAAAGCGCAAAGCACTTAAAAAAGAGCGTGCGGCAATCACAGCTCAGAACCTATGGCTAAGCACAAAAACTGGCGCAGAAATATCCGAGGCCGATTGGAGTTTCTTCTATTACTGTTACCAGACTACTTACCTAAAGCGCAGTGGTCACGAGGGCTATCTAACCGGTGAGTTCTTCACAGGCGTCTGCCCTTCACTCGGCGAAGATACCGTTATGGTGATTGCACATGAGGGGGAGAATCCGGTTGCTGCCGCGCTCTATTTTGTCGACGGTCAAACACTGTACGGGCGTTACTGGGGCTGCCTCAAAGAGTTTGATTTCTTGCACTTCGAAGCCTGCTACTACCGCGGAATCGAATATTGTATTGAGAAAGGCCTGTCACGGTTTGACCCCGGCGCACAAGGCGAACACAAGATTCAGCGGGGGTTTGAACCCACCCTAACTTATTCGAATCACTGGATAAGCGAACCACGACTCAAGGACGCGGTTGCTGATTTTTGCCGAAGGGATTGCGATCACGTTCGTCGCTATCGCGATGAAGCCGCCACCTTACTGCCGTTTAAACAACAGCAGGATGCTTAAGCCGGCACCTCGTCGCGCAGGAAAACCCACTGATCACCCTGCGACTGTTCGTCACTGTAGTAGTACCCCGCCTCCGAAAACGATTTCAGCGCCTCAGGCTCTGTTATGCGGTTATCGATGATATAGCGCGCCATAAGACCTCGCGCTTTTTTGGCAAAGAACGAGATCATTTTGTACTGACCATTTTTCAGGTCTTTAAACTGCGGAGTGATGATGTCGGCGTTAAGGAGCTTCGGCTTTACTGCTTTGAAATATTCGTTCGAAGCCAGATTGATCAACACCTCCGTTTTCGCACTTACAAGGTCAGCATTTAAGGTGTCGGTCAGCTGCTCTCCCCAGAATTCGTAGAGATTTTTACCGCGCTGATTCGTAAATTTAAGGCCCATTTCGAGTCGATAGGGTTGCATTAAATCGAGCGGACGCAACAGCCCATATAAACCAGAGAGAATGCGCAATCGCGTTTGAGCGAAGTCGAGGTCATCCTCTGACAGGGTCTCTGCTTGCAAACCCGTGTAAACATCGCCTTTAAACGCAAGAACTGCTTGCTTGGCATTGTCGCTGGTTGATTCTGACTGCCAGTTCATAAAGCGTTCATGATTTAAGTGGGCTATCTGTTCACTGACACCCATCAGCGCACGAATATCGTCCGGGTTTAAGCCTCTTGCGTCCTCAACAAGGAGCGCTGACTGATCCATAAATCTGGGTAGCGTCGCTGACTGAGTAATGGGCGCTGTTTCGTAATCAAGCGTTTTCGCGGGGGACAGTACAGTAAGCACGGTGATTCTCTCTGCAATTGCGGTTCACTCGATGATAACCTTCAACGTCGTCTTGAGAAACGGGTTAACACAGTGAACTACTGGGCAACTTTTGCGCAGACCATCAACCGCACCAATCAAGCCATTGGTAAAAGTGTTGCCTTTGCAAGTATCGCTATGGCTCTCGTGACAACCAGCGTTGTCATTCTGCGCTACGGTTTTGAACAAGGCGCCATCGCAGCTCAGGAGTCGGTACTGTACCTGCATGGTGCGTTGTTTATGCTGGGCGCCGCACCCACCCTGTTGGCAGATAAGCATGTTCGCGTCGATGTGTTTTATCGTAATTTCAACCAGCGCCAACAAACCTGGGTCAATACGCTAGGGCATGTCCTGTTCACAATACCTATTTGTTTGCTCATCGTATTCGGCTCCTACGGCTACGTCTCCGAAAGCTGGTCGATTATGGAAACCTCACCCGAGCCCGGCGGAATACCGGCCGTCTTTCTGTTAAAAACCTTGATACCCGCCATGGGCACACTGCTATTTTTGCAGGCCGTAAGCGCTATCATCATCGGGTTGATTGAGCTGAGCGAGGTGCCCGCCAATGATTGAAGGTGAGTTAGCGCTCGCTCTCTTTGCAAGCGTCTGTATATTGTTGCTCTTTGGCTTTCCAGTGGCATTAACCCTGGGTGGAACCGCACTGTTATTTGCATCTTTTGGTGTGATTGCGGGTCACTTTGATGCGAGTTTCGTTGCCGCGCTCTCCGGTCGAATATTTGGCACCATAACCAACGAGACGCTAGTGGCCGTTCCCTTGTTCATACTGATGGGTGTGACACTGGAGCGTGCAAAAATTGCTGAAGAACTGCTTACAGCNATGGCTAATGCCTTGGGCAATCGAACCGGTGGTTTAGGGATGGCGGTCATTNTTGTTGGCGCGCTGCTCGCCGCGAGCACCGGCATTGTTGGCGCNACCGTCGTCACCATGGGCGTCCTCGCACTGCCTTCTATGTTAAANGCGGGATACAACCCNAAGCTTGCAACCGGTCTAATTTGTGCAACCGGAACGCTGGGCCAGATTATTCCACCNTCTATTGCNCTNGTACTGNTGGGCGACATCATGTCGACCGCCTATCAGCAAGCCCAACTCCAAAGCGGCATCATTAACACGCANACNGTNTCNGTTGGCGATCTGTTTGTGGGCTCTTTATTACCGGGCCTTGTGNTAGTNGGTNTNTACCTNNGCTACCTNTTGTTCGTTGGTTGGCGCAATCCGTCGNACTGCCCTGCNCCNNAGGANGCGGCTGCGACACCCGGCACGACGGTGNTAGGGGCAATTGCNCCANCNCTGGGGCTTATAACNGTTGTCTTAGGGTCCATTATTTTGGGNGCTGCAACGCCCACAGAGGCGGCAGGTGTTGGCGCNGTGGGAGCGATGGCGCTTGCCAGTTTCAAACATGCACTCAACCTNTCTGTTCTCAAAGACATCGCACNATCAACCATGCAGACCACNAGCATGGTCTTCCTTATCTTAATAGGNGCCGCCCTTTTCTCACTGGTGTTTCGCGGGTTTGGTGGTGATGAGGCTATCGAAGGGTTCTTCGAAACACTCGGTGGCGGGCCNCACGTTGCGTTGTTGATCGTNATGTTGGTNATGTTCTTGTTGGGCTTTATTCTCGACTTTATTGAAATCANCTTCGTTGTCGTNCCGATCGTTGCACCNATTCTTTTATCCATGGNGTTTGACCCNATCTGGTTGGGNGTCATGATCGCTGTTAACCTCCAAACCTCATTCCTNACACCACCTTTTGGGTTTGCACTGTTTTATCTGCGTGGAGTCGCCGACGATTCGGTGGCAACGAGCGACATATATCAGGGTGTNATCCCTTTNGTNTTCATTCAGATAGGCCTNCTNGNCACGCTTTGGCTNATTCCTGATATCGTCACCTNGCTACCAAGCATGATGGGACGTTGATCTAACGGGTCAAACAAGCAGTACATTTGACGAGAGACANAANCATGACCGCGCGATTTGGAGNCNTAAATGAACCCAATTGATGAAAACCCCAGACCTCAAGGCGAACTAGCCCTGCAAACCGTGGCTATGCCTGCAGATACAAACGCAAACGGGGATATCTTTGGTGGGTGGCTACTGTCTCAAATGGATATTGCGGGAGGNGTTGCCGCGGCGGAGGTGGCGAGNGGGCGCGTAGCNACNGTTGCTGTTCAAGGCATGTCATTTCTNACGCCTGTTCATGTCGGTGCGGTCGTCAGNTGCTATTGCGACATTCTCGATATTGGACGNAGCTCGGTTCGTGTCCTCATCGAAGTGTGGATCAACTCACAACACGATGGCGATCCCATAAAAGTTACCGAAGGCGANTTTATTTACGTNGCCATCGACAACGCNAAACGCACGCGAACTATTGGTCAGTAAACGATATGGGTGGCAACACCCGATCTCTTGCGTTTAGGTAAGCGCGTTCTGANATCTCATGATAGGTNCGAACNCCATCAAGGAACGTTTGATACGACNCAGAAATTTTNGTCGCCATNGGGTCATCTTNTTTGAGCTTATCCAANGCAATGACCGCATTGCTGTGCAAAATATCNAATACATCGTCGGGTAATGGNCGCAACTTTGTNTCGTACTCCTCAAGAAGTGCCGTCAACGACGAATTGTTACGAGCGGTAAATTCATCGAGCATGTCCTGGTTGGTCGCACGNGCCGCACCTTCAACGATTGCCTGTAGNTCTGGGGAAAGNCGGTCAAATGCATCCTGATTCACCGTAAATTCGAGCATTGCNCCCGGCTCGTGCCAACCGGGGTAATAGTAATACTCNGCAACTTCCATCANCCCNAANGTACGGTCGTTATAAGGNCCCACCCATTCCACCGCNTCGATAACACCGGTCTGCATAGAGGTNTAGATCTCNCCACCCGCGAGTCGCACTGAGGTGCCGCCCGAGGCGGTAAAGACCTCGCCGGCGAGCCCCGGGATGCGCATCTTCAAGCCTTTTAGGTCATTGGCGGATTTCAGCTCCCGATTNAACCANCCCGCCATCTGAACACCCGTGGAGCCACCAGCAAACGGCCGCACACCAAAAGGCGCGTAAAGCTCACGCCATAGCTCCAGGCCCCCGCCATANTGCAACCAACCATTCATTTCCTGCGCGGTCATACCAAATGGCACTGCGGTGTANAAAACCGATGAGGGNATTTTGCCTTTCCAGTAGTAAGAGGCCCCATGNCCCATTTCCGCNACACCTTGCGATACGGCGTCGAAAACCTCNAAAGGCGGCACNACNTCGCCCGCGCCATAGACCCGGATGCTGAGACGCCCATTACTCATTTCTTCAACACGNCGCGCAAAATTTTCAGGTGCAGAGCCNAGGCCGGGCANNCCTTTAGGCCATGTCGTCACAAGCTTCCACTTAATTTCCTNGGTGCTTACAACTTGCGAGCGCGTTNCTGAAACCGGGTCCTTTTTTTGTGAATCCAGCGCCCAGAGACCTAACGTGCCCACCCACAAAAGCAGGAGACAGACAATGGCTACCGGTAGAACAGTTCTCTCTTTCATGCGCGCCTCACAGTGCTTGCAGATTAGCGTATTGCAGGCCCAGCCACTTGCTTCCCTCGGCGAAGTTTACCTCGATGCGCGCGTTTGCACCTCGCCCTTCTATATTGAGAACCATGCCCTCCCCAAACATCGGGTGAAGAACGCGCTGCCCCAAACGAAGTCCAGAATCATTGGCGCTCCCGATAGGCTGTTGCAACCGTTCCACCAAGGGTCGAGTCAAGCCGCCATGCAGTCTGACCTCTTCAATCAGGTCGGCCGGTATCTCTCTCACAAATCGGGAGGGCGTATTGTAAGTCTCACTCCCATGAAGACGTCGACTCTCGGCATAGGTAATCAATAGCTTCTGTTGCGCACGCGTAATTCCCACGTAGGCCAACCGGCGCTCTTCCTCCAGTCGCCCCGGTTCTTCGACAGACATGCGGTGNGGAAAAAGGTTCTCCTCAAGNCCAGCTAAAATCACAAGNGGAAACTCAAGACCCTTTGCAGAGTGCAAGGTCATCATTTGCACGCTGTCTTCATAGGGATCGGCTTGGCTNTCGCCAGCATCGAGCGCAGCACTGTCTAAAAATTGCTGTACGGGAGAAAGCGTTTCGTCTTCTGCTCTGAAGGTCTTAGCTGCGGAAACTAATTCCTCCAGGTTTTCGACCCGTGCCTGGCCACGCTCGCCTTTTTCTGCNTTGTGAAAGTCAATAAGTCCGGTTCGATGAATAATATGCTCGACCATTTCCTCCAAGGGAAGCTCAAGCGTCTCGCTATCCAATTCGTTGATCAGTGCAGCAAAGCCTGCGACNGAGGATCGCGCTCTCGCTGCCAATAAGCCTCGCTCCTGAACAAGCTCTATGGCCTGCCACATGGAGATACNGTGTTCACGCGCCACNGAGCGNAGCTCATCAATCGTTTTACTACCGATGCCNCGAGTTGGCGTATTGATGACGCGCTCAAGTGCAGGGTCATCCCCACGACCGGTCATNAGCCTCAGATAAGCAAGTGCGTTTCGGATTTCGAGTCGCTCATAGAATCGTTGGCCGCCGTAGATCCGGTAGGGGAGGCCCACCCTAATCAACGCCTCTTCGATGACTCGCGACTGTGCNTTGGAGCGATATANAATAGCGCTCGATCGACGGGTATTCCCCTCGTCCGTCCACGCTTGAATCTGNTCAACGATAAACCGAGCNTCGTCTTGCTCATTNAANCCTGCATAGAGCTTAATCGGCTCTCCTTCATCACCATCAGTCCACAAATCCTTGCCCAAGCGCCCCGAATTATGNCCAATCACNCCNTTTGCAGCGTCTAGGATTGTTTTTGTAGACCGGTAGTTTTGTTCAAGGCGAACCGTCTGGGTGTCTTTGAAGTCGTGTGTGAANCGCTGGATATTNTCGATTTTNGCACCGCGCCAACCATAAATAGATTGGTCGTCGTCGCCCACGGCAACCACGGGTATCGCNTCGCCCGCTAANACNCGAAGCCAGGCGTACTGTATCGAGTTNGTATCTTGAAACTCATCCACGAGNAAAATATTGAAACGTTCTTGNTAGTGCCGGAGCGTCTCGGGAGACCTCAGCCAAAGTTCGTGCGCGCGCANTAACAGCTCAGCAAAATCGACAAGACCGCCGCGCTGACANGCCTCCTCATANGCTTCATAAATTCGCACCATGGTTTTGGTGTAGAGATCACCCATCGGCGGGNCGATATGNTTGGCCCTTAGCCCCTCATCTTTTTGNCCGTTAATAAACCACTGCGCTTGCTTGGGAGGCCATTTAGCATCATCCAAGCCGAGCTCTCTGGAGATCCGCTTCACCAGTCGCAACTGATCGTCGCTGTCTAGAATCTGAAAATTTTGTGGGAGGCCCGCTTCAGCCCAGTGCGTCTGCAATAAGCGATGCGCAAGACCGTGAAAGGTACCAATCCATAGCCCATGTGTAGGGCGCCCAAGCATTTCTTCAATACGCCCCCGCATTTCTTTGGCGGCCTTGTTGGTAAAGGTTACCGCCATCACGGCATAAGGGGACACGCCCTCTGCACGAATTAACCACGCAATACGGTGCACCAAAACACGGGTCTTACCCGAACCCGCACCTGCAAGCACCAATTGATTGCAACGCTCGGCAGCAACTGCCGATCGTTGAGCTTCGTTTAAGCCATCGAGAATATCTGATACGTCCATTGTCACAGTGTACTAGAAACCGTCATTTACAACGTCACTCTCAACACCAAGCGCCCACCTTTCTGCTACTCTTTGCTGGGGTTTCGGAGGTCATAGCATGGACGAAAAAGACGACGACAAAAAACGCGTACTCACACCACCCTCTGAATGGGCTGATGGGCTTAAACCGAAGTCCTCAACTCAAAGTAGTGAAGACGCAGAGATCGATGAGAGCACTGATTGGCTTGAAGATGACGACTTTGAGGTACCTCCATCCTCAGAGTCGTCAGCGAATGTAGAGCCTTCAACAGACGAAAAGCCCTCAGCGAATAAAGGGCCCTCAGCGCAAGAGGGGACCGAGGGAGCCACAGGGCGCTCAGCCGATGTGCACCCTGCTTCGAGCGCAGACGCCATACTAACCGACCACGGT
>NZIJ01000058.1 GCA_002689915.1 Halieaceae bacterium
GTTGGCGAGGTCGGCGCACTGCCCGAACCGCTTCCTGCTGCCGGACCCGAGGGAGCTGAACTACCACCACCGCCTCCTCCACAGCCGACGAGTACTAGGAAGATTAAGCTGACTACCCACTGTTTCATCAGATTCAAATCCACACGCGTTAAGTTCATGTTCTACGTTATCAAATTATATTCCCGTCGCGCCAACGCGTGTATCGCCTGTTTCCGCTCAGTCTTGGGACGGTTGCGCAATATCAGCCTTGCGCTGGACAGTTGATAACGAACCTGTATTCTCGGGCCTTCTAATTATTACCCCTAAACTGGATGAATTATGAGCAGAGAGTTCGACGTTATCGTCTATGGTGCAAGTGGATTTACTGGGCGGTTAGTGGCCGAGTACATGGGAAAGACCTACGGCACGAGTGTTCCATGGGCAATGGCCGGTAGAAGTGAGGCCAAGCTTGCAGAAGTACGTGAGCTGATTGGCGTATCAACCGACATACCGCTTGTAACCGCTGATGCGGGCAACGAGGAGTCTCTGCGCGATATGGTTAAGCGCGCTTCGTGCATCTGCACAACCGTCGGGCCCTATCAGCTTTACGGCTCGGAGTTGGTCAGACTCTGCGCAGAGGAAGGTACGCATTACGTCGATCTATCTGGAGAACCGGGTTGGATGCACGAGATGATCGCCGCCCACGACGAGACAGCTCGCACGTCAGGTGCACGCATTGTCCATAGCTGCGGCTTTGACTCGATACCTTTTGATCTCGGTGTCTACTTCCTCCAAAAAGCGTCAATCGGTCAGACTGGCGCCCCTATGAACCGCATTCGTGGTCGTGTTCGCGCAATGAACGGTGAGTTCTCAGGTGGTACCGCAGCGTCCTTGGGCGCCACTATGGCGGCTCTGAAAACTAATCCAGGGGTGCTAAAAGTACTGGCAAACCCCTTCTCGCTCGCCAACGGATTTCAAGGTCCTGAGCAGCCTTCCGATGCGAAGCCCTACGAGGACGATGCAATCGGTTCATGGGTCGCACCTTTCATCATGGCGCCGATCAATACCAAGAATGTTCATCGCTCCAACGCACTGCTAAACCACCTTTACGGCGAAGACTTCCAGTACGACGAGATGATGGTGACAGGTCCCGGTGAGCAGGGTGCAGCAGCTGCAAGTATGGTGGCGAGTAGCAACCCGCTTGAGGGTGACGATGTACCCAAACCCGGAGAGGGACCCTCCAAAGAGAGTCGCGAGGCGGGCCATTACGACGTGCTGTTTGTCGGCACCAACGCAAGCGGTGATCGCATGGAAGCCACAGTAACCGGCGATATGGACCCCGGTTACGGCTCGACCTCTAAGATGATCGCTGAGAGTGCGCTCTGCATCGTGCAGGACTGTACTGATCTGCCAGGGGGTGTTTACACACCAGCGCCCGCGATGGGTGAGAAACTGATTGAGCGTCTAGTTGCTAACGCAGGGCTCACCTTCAACTTGGGCGCCTGAGCCTCACGCGATTATTTATGACTCAACAAGCGGTGCTGAGGTAGGTCCTCGGCGCCGCTCATCACAAGCAAACCCGCAAAAATCGCCAGATTCTTAACGAAATTCTGCGTCTCATGCGCCTGGCTTACACCTTCATAGACATTCCAAAAGTCGTGCATACCGAGATTAATAATCAAGGTCATACCCGCGAACATCAAAGCCACCTGGCTGACGCGCATTCCAACCATTAACATTACCCCACCGCCGATTTGAAGAACGATAGTAATCGGGAGAAGCAAGTCTGGAGCCGGTATGTTGTGAAGCGCCATGTAACTCAGGGTGTCAGCGTAGCCCGTTACTTTGGAAATACCGGGAAGGAAAAAATACAGACCGAGCAAAAATCGGCCGAGGGTTACGGCAAAACGCATTGTTATTGTTCTCCTTTGATTGTGCCCCCATTTAACACTGTCTCGACTCGCTTGCCCACGTAAATACGCATCAAGCGCAAATACAAAAAAGGGCGCACGAAGCGCCCTCCAAAAGAAGTAGATCGCCTTAAGCGAAGGTTTCCCCCGCCGCCAGTTTCTCAGCCACGATGGCTGGAGCATCAAAGCGTTCACCGTACGCGGCACTCAGCTGCGCACACCGATCAATGAAGTTTTGTAGCCCAAACGTGTTGACGAACTGTAACAGGCCACCGGTCCACGCAGGGGCGCCGATCCCCATGATGGAACCGATATTACCGTCAGCCACGCTACGCAGCACACCCGTTTCCAAGCACTTGAGGGCCTCAATCACCTGACGGAACAGCAAACGCTCTTTGACGTCTTGATCTGAGATCTCGACACCCTCTTTACCGTAAAGCGCTTCAAGTCCTGACCAGACCTCTTTAGACCCGTCAGCACCGTACTCGTAGAACCCTCCACCGTGATAACGGCCGCCGCGGGCGTGCTCACCGATCATCGTATCAACAACACCCGCGGTAATAGAACGATCGTCTCCGTCAATAACAAGGCCCATCTCTTTCCATGTCTCTTGTGCTTTGCGAGACAACTCAAGACTGACCTCGTCNTAGACTGTAAGCGGTCCCACGGGCATTCCGACTGCTTTACCGAGGTTATCGATACGGACAGGTTTCACACCCTCCACAAGCATCCGCACNCCCTCATCNAGNTAAGTGCCAAATGTGCGTGAAGTGAAGAAGCCAAGCGAATCGTTGACCACAATGGGNGTCTTTTTGATCTGCTTGGTGTAATCGAAAGCCTTCGCAAGCGCGACATCGCCNGTTTTNTCACCCACGATGATCTCAACCAGCGGCATCTTGTCGACCGGAGAAAAGAAATGAATNCCGACGAAGTTTTGGGCGTTTTGGCTCGNCTCAGCAAGCTGGGTAATNGGCAGCGTAGACGTATTTGAACCCCAAATTCCTCCCTCTGCGAGACGAGGCTCGAGACCACGTGTCATTTGGTGTTTGAGCTTCATGTTCTCAAACACGGCTTCGATAATTAGATCGCAACCATCGAGGTCCTCATCCGAGGCCGTTGGGTGAATTAAGGACAAGACTTCTGTCATCTTCTCCGTAGTCATTCGACCTTTGTCGACTCGCTTTTGAAGCAGCGCTTCTGTGTACGCCTTACCCTTTTCTGCGGCTTCCAGACTAATGTCTTTAAGCACGACCTGAATCCCCACCATGGCAGAGGAATAAGCGATCCCCTGCCCCATCATACCCGCGCCCAGCACACCAACCTTCTCGGTTTTTTGTGGGGGAACGTCTTTGGGACGCGAGGCACCACCATTGATCTTGTTCATCTGGAAGAAGAACGTATTGATCATGTTCTTAGCTTGGGGCGTAAGCGCAAGCTCGGCCAGACCCCGGCTCTCGATACGCATCGCCGTTTCGAAATCGACCGTAAGCGCCTGCACTGCCACGTCAAAAATCTTTTCGGGAGCGGGAAGCAGACCGCGCGTATTCTTTCGAATCATAGGTGCGCCCATGGTCACCATCTGAGCAACTTGGGGATTACGAATATTACCGCCGGGGATCTTGTAACCCTTTGTGTCCCATGGCTGAGTTCGCGCCGCCTCATCATCTTTGTTATCCAGCACCCATTGCTTGGCGACAGTAAGCAGTTCGTCCTTGGTATCGACAACGGCGTCAATCAAACCCGACCCCAATGCCTTTTCAGGCGCAACACGCTTGCCCTCAACGATATATTCGTTTGCCGCCATGAGCCCCATGAGGTAAACCGCCTTGACGTTACCGCCACCACCTGGAAGAAGACCCAGAGTGACTTCAGGAAAGCCAAGCTGCACGCTGCGATGGTTCCACGCAATCCGGTGATGACATGACAGCGCAAGCTCAAGGCCACCGCCCAAAGCGGCACCATTGATAGCGGCACATACCGGCGCATCTAACTTCTCCAGCCGACGCATAGCGGCCTTGGTTGCGCACATTCCGTTGAAAAAATCTTCAACGGTCTCTTCGGTGACCTCACACAGCATATTCAGATCACCGCCGGCAAAAAAAGTAGATTTGCCCGACGTCAAAACAACCCCTGCCAGTTCTGTCTCAGCTTCTAACCTATCGAGCGTTGCTTCAAAAAGCGGCAGAAAGGCGTCGCTCATCGAATTGACTGGACCGTCCATGTCCATGGTGACGGTGACGACGTGGTTGCTGTCTTTCTCGTAATGGAAACTCATTTCGTAAAACTCCTGTTACCGCTTAAACCCGTTCGATGATTGTCGAAATACCCATACCACCGCCAACACAGAGTGAGAGCATGGCGCGCTTTAAATCACGACGTTCAAGCTCATCAACCATGGCACTGACCAGACAGCCACCTGTTGCCCCCAGTGGGTGTCCCATTGCAATAGCGCCACCGACAACATTTGTTATCTCGTGGCTGATTCCGAGATCCTTCATGTAGCGAAGTGCCACTGATGCAAAGGCCTCGTTTATCTCCCACAGATCAATATCATCCGGCGTCAGACCTGCTTTCTTCAGGCACTTCTTAGCGGCGGGCCCAGGCCCGGTCAGCATAATGATGGGGTCGGTCGATAAGACAGTCGTTGCAACGACCCGAGCTCGGGGCGTGAGGCCCAAATCGTTTCCGGCTTTTTCACTGCCAATCAGAACGGCGCTAGAGCCATCCACAATGCCCGAGGAATTGCCCGGCGTATGCACGTGCTCTACTTTGCTGTATTCGTTGTACTTCGCAAGGATCACGTCGTCGAAGCCCATCTGCCCGGGCATTTCAAACGAAGGCTTGAGTCTTGCCAAACCCTCCATCGTGGTGTCCGCTTTGATAAAGTCGTCGCGCTCTAAAATAGTGATGCCCGATGCGTCTTTAACCGGCACAACTGATCTGTCGAACCAGCCACTATCACGTGCGTGTGCAGCTCTTCGCTGTGACTCTACTGCGTACGCGTCGACATCTTCACGGCTGTACCCGTCAATGGTGGCAATCATATCGGCACCAATGCCTTGCGGAACAAAACCCGTCTTCAGTGCAAACGCGGGATCACTGGCCATGGCACCGCCATTGGAACCCATAGGCACGCGAGACATACACTCGATGCCGCCGGCGACCACCAGATCATCCCAGCCTGACGCAACTTTCTGCGCTGCCGTGTTGACTGCCTCAAGCCCAGACGCACAAAACCGGTCCAGCTGAACGCCGGGAACGGACTCATCCCAGTCAGCGTTTTGAACGATCATTTTTGTGATGTCAGATCCTTGCTCGCCGACAGGTGTCACACACCCCATAACGACATCATCCACATAACTCGTATCGAGGTCCTGACGTGATTGAAGCTCCCGCAGCAAGCCCGCCCCCAGATCCACGGGCTTTACTTCGTGAAGCGTACCGTCTTTTTTTCCTTTACTCCGCGGCGTGCGAATCGCATCAAATATATAAGCTGCGTGTGGCATAGAGAGTCTCCAACTGAGTGAGGTTTCATCATTTTTCGGTCGTACACAGTGCCAAAACTCGACAGGAAAATCGATCATTTACGGCGATAAATTTGAACTTTGAGTATGTTTTTTAAATTCTGAGCATGCCTCGCGTACTTCTCGCAAAACCCCGTCAAACAAATGGGATGTCTGTTTGCGATCGCCATAAGCTGACTAAACTTCGAAAAGACTTGTGCCGCAGACCAAGTTCATAGCTAATGCGTGGATGGACCAGCGCACTCAATACCTACTCACGGCACCAGCACTCCCCCTGCTTACGAAACTATCGCTACCGAGCAGCGTCGCTTTTATTGTGCAATCGACGGTGAGTTTGACCGAGGTCTGGTACGTAGGTCAGCTCGGGAGCACCCCACTTGCAGCCATGGCTTTGGTTTTCCCAATGCTTATGCTTATGCAGATGTTGTCAGTGGGCGCATTGGGGAACGCCGTCTCATCAGCAATCGCACGGGCTTTAGGGGCCGGCCATCAAGAGCGCGCTGAGGAGTTAATGTGGCATGGGCTGATCTTAGCTGTGGTGGGGCCAATCATATTGCTCATCGCATTTTTGATTTCGGGAAAGTTCTTTTTGTCTCTGCTGGGCGGCACCGGCGAAATCCTCGATCTGGCCTTTGCCTACAGCGCCATGTTGTTCGGAGGCAGCGTCACGATCTGGATGATGGGCGTGGCAAGCTCAATTTTTCGAGGCCTAGGGGACATGCGCTACCCCGCTCGAATGATGATTGTCGCATCGCTGATACAAGTCCCGTTCTCGGGTGCCTTGATCCTGGGTTACTTTGGGGCACCGAAGCTCGGTTTATTTGGCGCGGCGGTGTCCGTCATAGCAACAAGCGCAGTCATGGCTATCGTCATCCTCACGCGTCTCGTAAAGGCAAAATTGCCCGCGAACCTGCGACTCTCTCGCTTAAAGCTTCAGCGGCGCCACTTTCAGGACATTGGTCGTGTCGCCTTGCCCGCGTCACTGTCCCCCATTTCAACCGTCACCACTATTTTGGTGCTCACCGGACTGGTGGGACAATTCGGTGAGGAGGCTCTCGCTGGCTATGGGATTGGCTCACGCATCGAGTTCTTAATGTCATCGCTCATTTTTGGCATCGGAGCGACAATGACATCGCTGGTGGGTATGAGTATTGGCGCCAAGAACGCCGATCGTGCGGAAGAAATTGGTTGGACTGGCGCAGGTATGTCCTTCATCTTAGGGGGTGTTATCGGCACGTTACTTGCGGTTTTCCCCCACGTCTGGATACCCATTTTCACCGATGATCCGATGGTCTATAAAACGGCCAAAGGATTCATTCAAATCGTCGGCCCTTGTCTCGCCATCCATGGTGTTGGTTGGGCGCTCTACTTCGCCTCGCAGGGGGCGGGTGCCATGCGGGGCCCTGTCGCAGCGTTGATCGCCCGCCCGGTAGTAGCGATTGGCCTGGCATTCTTTTTACTCGGTCCTATGGACATGGGTATGACAGGGGTGTTTATCGGCGCGGTCGGGGGGATGTTTGCCTACTCCGCTATCGTAACGGCCTCGATGAAAGGCGGCGCGTGGCGCCGGCAAGTACCCGTGAGTACCGGTCAGGTCTAGTCTGAATCACACTGCTGCTTCGACTGGTTTGCTGCCGTACCGAAAATACCCTTCGCCATCAGTGATGTTTCGCCCTCACGACGCTTCTGATACACCTCCGCGCGTAAATGATGAACGGCTTTATTTTCTGGTTCCGCTTGCGCCGCAAATTCCGCCAGATGACAGGCTAGTCTCGTGTCGGTCTCAGCTATCTCTCGCGCACGCTGCGCCAGCTTGAGCGCACCACCGGAGAGTTTCGCAAGCTCCGCCGCAACCGCTGCATCGCGGGCAGGCTTCAGATTGGCGGGATTGCCTTCATACCAGCCGCCGTATAAACGCCAAATATTTCTGACTACAAACTCTGGCTCGTCATAGGTGGGGCCCAAGTACGGCTTTGCCAGTAACTCCGGCGCAACCTGCACCGCATGGATAATATCGTTCAACGAGGCCCCTTCGTTCATTAACGCCAGCGTTTGACTGACCATGGTCTCCAGAACCGTGGCAACCTCGTTTAACACTTGTTTAATGCGATCCTTACCCTCGATGGGTAAGCCGTGTGCCGGTAAAAAGAGCTCTGCATCCCGAGAGGCCATATCCCTCAATGCGGCGGCCCACTCCTTGGGGTATCGCTGTGCTTTCTGAGGATTACCGGCGTTGGGAAACGCCCAAATGAAAAAGTCACCAGCGCAAATCGCTTTGTGCTTGGGAATCCAGGCCCAGGTATGGTCGTCGGTCTCACCTTTTGCGTGGTTAAGCTGAATCTCGAGCCCGCCTACGGACATTGCCAGNTCATTTTTGTAGGTAACNTCGGGCGCTGGAGTATCGATTGGCAAAAAATGAGANTGTCCAGCAAGGTCGTACCCTTTTTTCTTGAACTGACCAAACTGCCGCTCGTTGATNACATGGTTATACCCATTTGTCATTCGGTAGCGATCAAAGCGTGCAGCNACATTCTCGTGCCCNACGATCGTAGGTTTACGCCCNTCATAGGCCGCGCAAAATGCGCCACATCCGCCCACNTGGTCAATGTGNCCGTGCGTGAAGACCACCGTATTAAAGGGATCGCGCGTCCACGANTGAATGGCGTGGACACACTTTGTGCCGCCATGCTCATTCGATGTNTCAAAGGTCACCANTCCATCATCTGTTTTGAACACNATGGAATGCGAAAAGGCCTCAACCACAGCCANCTCTGANGACAGCTCCGAAAGCTGATGATTTATGCGATTAATCGGNCCGGNTTCGCGTATATCAGNGCGNCCATCGATGATATCCGCAGACATCTTGAGTANATCAGCCATGTTTCTTCCTNGTTGTTATTTCAGCNTNNGTCAGGAATACGCTGTGCCTACACTCTAANTTTTCGATTACACTCAGTGCAACGACTAATCCGCGAACGATAGCCACATATACATTCTGGGGGCAGAANAGATGGACCAAGGTAATGGCGGTTATGCAAGNCGACTGGGTCATGATGGCCCTGCCATTTTTCTTTGGCGCGCTTGCCCTTGAGGTTCTGTGGGCCTACAACGTCACNACGAAGCATTACGAGTCAGTCGACTTTTGGACGAGCATGCGCGTCATGTTGCTCACCGTTTTTGTCGACTTGATCCCGAAAGCTATCGGTATTGGTTTGATGTTCGCGGTCTATTCGCTCTCNCCCTTGAANGGGCTTGTCGACACCAGCTGGTACTGGTGGGTGTTACTGTTTTTTCTCGATGATCTAACCTATTACTGNTTTCACCGNGGCAACCATGAAATCCGCCTACTCTGGGCAGGTCATGTCTCTCACCACAGTTCCCAGTACTACAATCTGGGCACAGCGCTGAGACAAGGTGTCGGTGAGCGCATCTTGAAGTACCCGTTCTGGNTCCCGCTNGCTGCNATGGGCTTTCACCCCGCCATGATTGTTACCATGCTGAGCGTGAGCCTGATCTATCAGTACTGGCTNCACACAGANGCGTTCTACAAGTTTCCAAGNCCCATCGAGTTCATCTTCAACACGCCCTCNCACCACCGCGTACACCACGGGTCAAACATACGCTATCTCGACCGTAATCACGGTGCGACGCTGATCATCTGGGATCGGCTATTCGGNACCTTTTCTGAGGAAGTACCGGAGGAGCCCGTACGGTACGGTCTTACGAAGAANATCGAGACTCACAAAGTCATGCGCGTGGCGTTTGGCGAGTACNGTGCTATGTGGCGCGATTTTNGNCGAGCAGCCACGTGGCGCGACAAGCTNGGTTANATTTTCAAGGCGCCGGGATGGAGCCACGATGGACCTGACCTACGATCTGACACGCTGAGGAANGCGTAAGCTTTCTGTGACTGATCAAATTTTGGCTATNTACGATGCGGACTTTACTGTGCTNGGCGAAATTGCCTATNCCATAGGNAAAGTAACGGGTACGCGACANTGCTCGCTGTGNGATATCTCGCATGGGTTGAACCCNTTCGGAAAAAAGAACTGGCACCAGTACTGTGAAANACGTCCCGACATCGAGNGGATACACCGCAACGANTTGGACAGNGAAACGAGGACGACACTGTCCNGNCANCTGCCNTGCGTNGTACTAAAAGACTCAGCTGGTGGCTACCGNACATTGCTTAACGATGANGAACTCGGTGCCTGCAACGGCGATGTCACGCAATTCGANAAAAAGCTTTCCCAAGCGCTAGCAANACACGTCGCTATGTCCGATGNCGCACATGCATCATGACCTGCTCTGCNGGTCGCGTTGTCAGTCTGGCGGCTGGTACAACNGTTTGNTCTGGGACGAGCTCAAAATCAAATTTACTCACAAGTTGCGACATGATGAGNANGCTCTCAACTTGTGCAAAACCCGCACCGACACAAAGGTGGGGGCCCTGGCCAAACGGTATATAGGCCCCCTGAGTGAGGTTTTTCTCATTCTCAGGTAGAAACCGCTCGGGCTTGAAAGCGTGCGGGTCTTCCCAGTATTTGCTGTGACGCTGTAAGGTCCAGGGCGCGATCATTACCAGAGCTCCCTTGGGCAGTCGCTTACCTTCAATCTCCACCTTTTCAAGGGCGACGCGCGGGACAAAGGTGATGGGCGGATAAAGCCTCAGCGCCTCTTTGAAAAACGCCCGCGTCAACGGCAACTTCTTCGTGGCTTCAAAAGACAGATCACCCTCACTCATGTAGGGATCAATCTCTTCGCGGAGTCGCGCGAGCCACTGGGGCCGCTCGGCCAACATGTAAAAGACCCAGGTCAGCGCGCTTGCTGTGGTCTCGTGACCTGCAAGAAAAAAAACACCCAACTGATCGATCAACTCATCGCGACTGAAGGGTAATCCTGTGTCTTTATCTTTCGCTTCGATTACGGCTGAGGCGATATCATTGAACTCACCCTCCTCCGCATTTAAATGGGTATCAATCAAAGACCCAATGTGATGTCTGATTCGCTCACATGCCCCAAGGACTTCAGGGGTTTGTTTTATCTCCGACCAAGCCGGCTTCAAGATCATTCCGAGTATGTCGACCTGCGCCACTGACTTTTCAAAGAGCGTGAAGTCCTCGAAAACCTCTTTGGCGACATTCGAGGCCAGTGGTGTTGAAAATACCGTGCGACAGATAACGTCTGCCGTTAGGTGACTCATCGCCAAATCCAATGAAAAGGATTCTCCTGAATCTGCCAGCTCACTGATCGCGGCAACATGGTCATTCGTCGCGGCGCACATTGCACCGTATGCGATATTCAAGCGCATCAAACTGAATGCGGGGTCGATCATTGCACGCTGACGACGCCATTTAGGACCGTCTGTCACAAACATGCTCTCGCCAATAAGTGGATCAAGCGCCCCCACCATTAAATCGCTCTTAGGGAAGACGCCTTGTTCGTCGCGCATAATTTCTTTGACTGCCGAGGGGCGGTTAAAGAGCACGGTTCCGCGCCGAGAACGACCAAGATGCCCGATATCGAAGTGGTAAGCCTCAGCGGGAAGAAGCTCCAGCAAATTGCCGTCTCCCTTCCACAACGACCGGATTAGCGCAATGACCGCGGGCAGAGAGTTTGGCTTTGGCGGTATGTAAAGTGTTTCATCCACGGAAACTATCCAATAGTATTGACACTATGCACAGTATGGAGCGCCAACATGGGCCTGTCGACCCATAGCATTTTTGAATCGCTGGTGATCATGCACATCATTACGGGGACCGTAGGGCTTATCTCTGTCTGGGTTCCCATTGCAGGTCAAAAGGGCGGCCTACTTCACAGGCAAGCTGGAAATATATTCATCACTAGCATGCTGACCACAGGACTCGTCGCCACCGGCATATCCCTGACAACCCTTTCTGACCCAACCGGCACTCATCCGCATCTCACCGACCATGCGTTATTCAGCGACCCAAAGCTCATTGCTGGGATATTCGGGTGGATGATGCTTTATCTAGCCACATTGACGATCAATCTGGCATGGCATGGCTGGCTCTGTATGCGCAACAAACGTGAGCACCACAAAAATGCCGCCTGGCATAACCTCCTCTCGCAAGCCGTACTGACTGCCACTTCCGCCAATTGCTTCGTCAGAGGCTTCGAGCTTAACCAGCCAATGATGATGGGGATCGCCTTCGTCGGCTTCGCAACCGTCGCCACCAACCTCTGGTTCATCTACCGAAAGCCACTGACACCCAAGGCGCGAATTAAGGAACATATCAAGTCGCTGGTCGGTGCTGGCATTTCTGTCTACACCGCCTTCTTCGCATTTGGCGCCGTTAGACTGCTACCCGAAATTGCACTCACACCCGGACTATGGGCGATCCCTCTGGTTACAGGACTCACGCTCATCATTTATCACCAGCGCGCTGTCATGGCGCCGCAACGCCGCATTCAGCCCACCGGATGAGCAAGCGGGCCATTGTTGTTGGCGCAGGTGCAGGTGGACTCTCAAGCGCTATCGAGCTCGCTGCAGCCGGTTGGCAAGTAGACGTTTTCGAAGCGCACCCTGAACCCGGCGGTAAGATGCATCAGCGAGACGTGGGAGGCGTTGGAATAGACGGTGGTCCAACCGTGTTTACGATGCACTGGGTCTTTGAAGAATTGTTTAAACGCGGCGGCAGACACCTCGACGATTGCGTATCACTCACCGAGAGTCGTCGCTTAGCAAGACACGCGTGGACCGATGGTAGTCATCTCGATTTATTTCACGACATCGACCTGTCCAGTGAGGCCATAGCCCGCTTCTCGGACGAGGAGAATGTCGAGGGCTATCGACGATTTTGTGAGCATGGCGAGATTATCCACGACCTGTTAAAAGATAATTTTATGGCCTGCCCCCAACCCTCTCCTGCAAAACTGGGGTATCGGCTACTTAGGGACGGCGGCAAGAACGCGCTCGCCGTCGCGCCTCATCAATCTTTATGGAAAGCGCTAAGTCGTTATTTTAGTGACCCTCGGCTGAGGCAGCTTTACGGTAGGTATGCGACTTATGTCGGCTCATCGCCGCTGCTCACACCCTCTACTCTTATGCTTATCGCCCATGTTGAACGCCAGGGTGTGTGGTGCGTGGAGGGCGGTATGCGTGCACTGGCCCACGCGATGGCAGAGGTCGCCCTCGACAACGGCGCCAACTTCCACTTCAACAGCCCAGTTGAGGAAATCACGGGTGATGCACACAGTGTGTCTGGCGTGCGGCTCAAGTCAGGGGAGACTTACAAAGCCGATGTCGTTATTTTTAATGGCGACGCCGCCGCTTTAAACGACGGTCTATTGGGTGACCGTGTTCGTAAAGCAGCGGCGCCACGCAGCCGCAAAGAACGGGGGTTATCGGCCATCACATGGTGCATGCGTGCTCGCACATCGGGACTCGACCTCGATCATCACAACGTCTTCTTTGCCGAAAATTACGAACGCGAGTTTACGAGCATCTTTGATCATCGCGGCATCTGTGCTGAACCCACAGTCTATGTGTGCGCTCAAGACAGAGTGAATGGGGAATGCAAATCGACTGAGGGTGAGCGACTGTTGGTGTTGGTTAACGCGCCAGCCGATGGCGACCGCAGCACATGGACGCCTGACACATTGCGCCAGCAGCGCGACCGTGCGATGGACGTGATCAAGCGTGGCGGAGTCGACATTTTGGTCGAGGAAGAAAATTGTGTCGCNACAGGNCCCNANGATTGGCATGCGCGCTTCCCTGCAAGCGGCGGTTCGCTTTACGGTGCCGCATCGCACGGTATGTTTTCCAGCTTNACCCGCGCTTCAGCGAAAAGTCGGGTGCGCGGTCTCTTNTTGGCCGGTGGAAGTGTTCACCCCGGACCGGGCGTGCCCATGGCGACGCTCTCAGGGTCGCTGGCGGCCCGTGAAATTCTTGGACGCGCTGTCTAGCACTGNGCGTAAAATGTTTCGATCANCGAAATGGTCTCTTGCGGATGCTCCCAATGCGGCATACCTAAACTCGGTGTGACGCGAGAAAATTGCCAGTTAGNATCCGTTTTAAAGTCCGCAAANCGCTCAAATGAAANGTTTGGATCACGATCAAAAATAACTAGNACAGGCAGATTTAANCGCTTGTACAGGGTGTCCACGGCGTCTTGAGNAAACAAACCCATCGATANGAACTGCAGNGGCATCAAATGGGCGNCCGGTGCTTTCGTCGTTTTTAAGGCGTAGTCCACCAGNTCACTCGGTATGACACCCGAAAAATTCATACCGTANAAATAGCGAATACTTCGCTCAGTGCGCAGNANTTTGAATGCGTTTCGNCCAAGCCCCGCAAAATTTAGAACCCCNTTCAANCGCTTTTGCGCTTTTTGTGAGGGTGGTTTTCGCGCGGAAAACCCNGAGGGNGAAATAAACGTGAGACTNCGNGCTCGNGCACCAAAATCAGTGATGGCTCGCGCCACAAATTCACACCCNAGNGANAGGGCAATGACATCGGGCGGTTCATCNCCCGGTANGGCCTCCATCATGGCAGCAATTTCACGTGCAAAATCCTTGGGCGTGAAGTGACCNATGTTNCGGGTCGAGCGCCCGAAACCNGGCAAGTCCGGTGCAAAAACGGACCTCGACNACTTAAAATGNGNAAANAGCGGCTTCAACTCAATCGCGCTAGGNGCNGCGTTGATGCTGTGAATNAAGAGNACCGGCCTCTCCNTCNCNTNGGTGTCAAAGTACCAATAGAGATTGTGTCCGCAGTGGCCCTGGAAATACGCTCCCCCACAATCGATAGCGCTATCTAATTGATACATTTTGAATAACTCCCTACTCAACNTCATGTATACGCANTCNCATACGCCTCGACTTACCNGCGCGAAAAAATAAATAAATTTTTACATNATTTGTGTTTAAATAAACTGACACTAATACGGCTAACCAAGAATAGGCCGAGACGCCTGTGNACAAACAGGCTCAAGTTGGGGGACTTGTCATGACTGTAGCGTATCCCTTCACGGCGATCGTCGGGCAGGATGATATGAAGCTTGCGCTNGCCATTGCAGCGGTGGACCCAGGTATTGGCGGCGTGCTGGTATTTGGAGAGCGCGGCACTGGAAAATCAACCACGATTCGCGCCCTTGCCCAGTTGCTTCCCAAGATAACCGCAGTCAAAGATTGTCCTTANCAATGTTCGCCTGACNCGTCNGTCAAAAATTCATGNCCTAAATGTCAGGACGTCANAAAGTCCAAGACTCACAAAATCCCGATTCCCGTCGTAGATCTTCCATTGGGCGCCACAGAAGACCGNGTNCTGGGCGCTCTGGATATCGAAAAAGCCATTCANAACGGAGAGAAAGCCTTTCAACCCGGTCTTCTTGCCGCTGCCAATAGAGGNTTTTTNTACATTGATGAAGTGAATTTACTCGANGATCACATTGTCGATGCNCTGCTTGATGTTGCCGCNTCCGGCACCAATGTTGTGGANCGAGAAGGNCTGAGCATTCGGCACCCNGCGCGATTNGTTCTGGTGGGGAGCGGTAANCCCGAGGAAGGCGAATTACGGCCACAGCTACTAGACCGGTTNGGTTTATCCCTCGATGTNAGAACGCCACGAGATATACCNACNCGTGTANAAATTATAAAGATGCGCGACGCGTTTGACCTTGANCCTGAAGGCTTCAGCAAACGATTCTCNCGAAAAGAAGGTGCACTTCGCCGAAAAATTGATGCCGCCAGAGAGGTGGTCGAAACGGTTGATATACCGGCNGAGGTNCTCGAAAAGGCAGCTGAGCTTTGTTTAGCGCTGGGAACTGATGGACTGCGTGGCGAGCTCACTCTCATCAGAAGTGCTCGCGCCCTCGCCGCTTTGGAAGGCGAGAACACCGCCTCACTAGAGCACCTAAAACATGTCGCCTTATTCGTGCTTCGCCACCGCTTAAGACGCGACCCCATGGATGAGTCTAGTGCTGATGCTCGCGTCGAGCGCACCATCGCAACCGTCCTCCCCTGAGCTCGAAGTCTCGAGTCTTTGGCGGGACGCACAGCTAGCNGCAGCGGTCGTTGCCGTGCTTGGCCACCGGTGTGGCGGTGTCCGATTATCTGCGCAGCCAGGGCCGGTACGAGACTTCTGGCTTNAGATGCTAGAGGATCTTCAGCAATCACCCTTAAGAAAAATTCCAGCAAACACACCCACAGATCGCTTATTGGGCGGGATGGACATCACGCAGAGTATGCGCCTTGGCAAGCCCGTTTCCTCAACCGGTGTCTTGGCTGAATGCCATAACAGAACCATTATTCTGCCCATGGCAGAGAGACTGCCAAACGAGTATGCAGGGCACTGGTGTGCCGCGCTTGACTCGGGGCAAGTCAACGTAGCTCGAGATGGCATAAACCATACCTCCGATGCAGCGATTACCGTTATTGCAATGGACGAGGGCATCGAAGAGGAAGCGCCCCCCGAAGTACTCATAGAACGCTTGGCACTCAACATCCAACTCGAGGCAATCTCGATTCATGGCGTCGAGGACACCGAATTCACACCAAGCTGTATTGTCGAAGCTCGAGAAAAACTTCGGCACTACAAATTGGCGGACTCAACAGTCAAGCTACTTGCTGAGCTCGCAGCCTCTTTGGGGGTTCATTCGACGAGACCGCTTCTCTTTGCCGCACAGACCTGCAAGAGCGTCGCGCTCCTGCTTGGGTTACCCGAAACCCATGAACACGTTATTGGGCCCGTGATTCGTCTGGTCCTGCTGCCTCGAGCAACTCAGATACCGCAGCAACACGAACCTGAGCCGCCAGAGGCTGAGCAGCAACCAGAGGACACCGACGAGAGCGAACCGCCCCAACCGTCTTCAGAACCGCAGAGCAATACGGAAGAATTGGTGCAAGCTGCGATGGCAGCGCTTCCGACTGACCTCCTTGCGATGTTACTAAGTCGAGCTGAGCGGAGCCGACAGAGGCAAAACAAAGCGGGCAATGCAGGACACCTGTCACAGGATAAGCAGCGTGGTAGGCCCGTGGGAGTTCGCCGCGGCGATATCAAGCGAGGCCACCGGATTGATATTCCCGCGACACTCAGACCAGCCGCTCCCTTTCAACGCGCACGCGCGCGATGGGATGATGCCGGGCAGACAAAACGAGGGTTATACATCGAAGCATCCGACATTCGCGTAAAGCGTTTCGAGCAGCGCAAATCCAGCGTGATGATCTTTGTCGTTGACGCATCGGGTAGCAGTGCTTACCAGCGAATGGCGGAAGCTAAAGGCGCGATTGAGCTTATATTGGCCGACTGTTATTCACATCGCACAGAGGTTGCACTTATTGCCTTTAAAGGCGAGAGCGCTGAGCTACTTCTCCCCCCCACAAGATCGCTAGTCAGAGCAAAACGGACCTTAGCGCAACTACCGGGTGGCGGCGGAACACCCATGGGTGCCGCACTTCAAGCCATGCACGACCTAGCGGTTGCCACCGCAACTACAGGTGCCACACCGAGCTTTATTTTACTGACCGATGGTGCGGCAAACGTAGCAAGAGACGGGACAAAAAGTCGTAGCGCCGGGACCGAGGATGCCATGAAGGCCGCAAAGGTGATTGCCTGCGCAGACTATCGCGGCATACTCGTAGATACGGCTGCACGACCGAGCCCCACAGCTCGCGAGCTAGCGAATGCAATGGATGCTACCTATTTACCGCTCCCCAACGCTTCGGCTGAGTCAATCAATGACTCTGTGCGAGCACTTAGCTAAGGCAGCGTCACTTGCAGCTCTCCGATATGCCATCCGACTGGCCGCTTAAGCACGCGAGCCAACTGATTGAACGCGAGGGCATTCGCTGGCACGTCCAAATCATCGGCTCCGGACCACCGGTGCTATTGCTCCATGGCACCGGTGCCTCAACCCACTCTATGGCCGATTTGGCGATGGCGCTGAGCGATCACTACACCTGCGTATTGGTCGACCTGCCCGGCCATGGATTTACAACGGCGCTTCCTGAGCGGGAACATCTATTGCCCGCGATGGCCATGGCCGTCCAAAGTCTGTGTGAGTCCCTTCAGACCGAACCCCGGTTTATTATCGGGCACTCTGCCGGCGCCGCCGTCGCCATTCGAATGTGTTTGGATACTCGCGCATCACCCGCTGCATTACTTTCGATAAACGGCGCCCTACTCCCCTTTGGCGCCTTCATTGAGCCCATCATGCTGAAAACAGCCCGATTCTTGAGCCGATCGGACTCAATAACCGGCTTTCTCGCTCGGCGCGGTACAGGTACGGCAGATGTCAGAAGGGCCCTCAGAGACACAGGTGCTGAGATATCGGAGCCTATGATCGCTCGTTACTCATTCCTTATTTCACAACAATCCCATATCGAGGGCGCACTCAGGATGATGGGGGGATGGGAGTTAGGCCAACTTGCCAAGGATCTTCCCACGCTTAGGACCCCAATTCATCTCATTGGCTGTGATAAGGATCATATTGTTCCCGCCCTGCGGGCGCACCGCGTTAAGCGACTTATCCCAAGCGCATCGGCCATAACCCTTCACAATGCGGGACATCTCGTACACGAAGCGGCTCCAGAGCGCGTATTTACCGAATTTATGCGGCTTTCTGATCGCTTCAATTAACGGGTGTGCAATATGAAATCCGGTGGTAGACTGTCCAAATAAATGGACATGATTGGCGTAACTAATAATGAACACAGCGCATCCGGACTTCGACAAGCTCCATCATGCCAACCCCAATGAGCGTGCCATTGTTATTGGCAGTGGCTTTGGTGGATTAGCCGCAGCAATTCGCCTCGCAGCGAAAGGCTACCATGTCACGCTTTTGGAAAAGCTGGATGCTTTAGGCGGCCGCGGATACACCTATCGCCAGGATGGTTTCACCTTTGATGGGGGACCCACTATCGTCACCGTCCCCGAGCTGTTCGAAGAATTATGGGCGCTCTGCGGCAAAACCATGAGCAATGACGTCGATCTACGACTCATGAACCCCTTTTATCGGATTCGTTTTGATGACGGACGCATTTTCGACTACTCAAATGAAAAGTCGGAAAACCTCAGACAGATCCGAGAATACAACCCCGATGACGCACGGGGGTATGAGCGGTATCTCAAGGCGAGCGAAGCGCGCCACAAAGTGGGATTCGACTTATTGGACAAACCGTTTAGTACGCTCGCTCAACTTATGCGTTTTGCCCCGGATCTCGTTCGATTAAGGGGAGATCAAAGCGTTTATACCTTAGTGTCCAAATACATCAAAAATGAGCAGCTCCGACAGGCCGTTAGTTTTCACCCCCTTCTGATTGGCGGAAACCCCTTTACGGCAAGCAGTTTATATTCATTGATTTCGCACCTCGAGGTTACCGGCGGTGTCTGGTCAGCGATGGGCGGAACCGGCCGAATCGTTGAGGCCATGGGAAATCTCATCAAAGGCCAGGGAACGGACATTCGCGTCAACACCGAAGTCGATCAAATTACCACCGCAGACGGCAAGGTTACCGGGGTCAGACTCAAATCAGGCGAGCACATTGCGGCTAATCTCGTTATATCGAATGCCGACTCTGCATGGACCTACAAGCACCTGCTCTCAGAGACGGTCAAACGCAAATGGACAGAGCGTCGAATCGACAAGGCCCATTACTCAAACGGCCTTTTTGTCTGGTATTTCGGTACCAAGAAACAGTATCCCGATATTCCACATCACTCGATAATCCTGGGACCACGATATAAGAGTCTGCTCACCGATATTTTTAAGCATAAGAAACCAACGGATGATTTCAGCCTCTATTTGCACCGACCGACGGCCACGGACCCCTCCATGGCGCCCGAGGGTTGCGATGCTTTTTACGCTCTCGTTCCCGTCCCGCATCTCGACTCCGGCACCGACTGGACTACGCACGCTGAAACATTCAGAAAAGCGGTCGAAGAGCGACTCGAAGAAACAGGTCTTCCGGGGCTTAGCGAAAACCTCGCGACATCGCTGATGCTGACACCATTGGACTTTCAAAACAGACTCAACTCTGTCAAAGGCGCAGGCTTTTCACTCGAGCCTCGAATTACCCAAAGCGCTTATTTCAGACCTCACAACAAAAGCGAAGAGGTTGACGGGCTTTATCTTGTGGGTGCTGGCACCCACCCCGGCGCGGGCATGCCCGCTGTGTTGTCATCGGCCAAAGTGATCGACAATCTGATTCCCGCGGTTAGTCATGTCAGTTAACGCCTTCCTACCGACACCCAGTACCGATATGGGCCTTTGCAAGCAGCAGCTGTCTAACGGCTCGCGCTCCTTTTATTTTGCCTCTCACTTACTGCCGTCTGTCATGCAGCATGCGGCCTGTGGGCTCTATGCCTTTTGCCGAGAAGCCGACGACCTTGTCGACGAGGGCGATGACCCAAAAGCCGCTCTTGTACTTTTGCATGAGCGACTCGATAAAATTTATCAGGGAAAGCCTGAATATCGGCACACTGATCGAGTACTGACCCAAATTGTGCACACCTACCATATGCCGCGCGGTCTCTTAAATGCACTTCTAGAAGGCTTTGCCTGGGACGCAGAAGGCAAAATCTATCACTCAATAGATGATGTATACGACTACAGCGCACGCGTTGCAGGTGCGGTTGGCGTCATGATGTCGGTCCTTATGGGCGTCCGCGACCCCAAGACGCTTGCACGTGCTGCAGATCTTGGCACAGCCATGCAACTCACAAACATTGCAAGAGATGTAGGTGAGGACGCGCGCCTGGGAAGAATTTACCTGCCTTTGGATGAGCTAACTGCCGAAGGCGTGAATCCAGAAGAACTGCTAGCGGCGCCGCAGTTTAGCGAAGGCATTGGCGTTGTCACTAAACGCCTTCTCGAGCGGGCGCAATGGCTATACCACCGTGCAGACAATGGCATCGCGCAATTACCGCGAAAATATCAACCCGGCATTCGAGCTGCGCGCAAGCTTTATGCTGCGATTGGAGAAAAAGTCGGTGAGATCGGTTACAACTCCGTTGACGAGCGTGCGATCGTTGCAACCAGCAAAAAGTTCAGCCTGCTCTCTGCCGCAATTGCCTTTAAACAACCTCGCAGTGAAGGCATGGACACCCCCGCACTCCCACACAATCAGTTCCTGATTGATTCAGTCGTAGAAACAGGGTTGGGTGCCCCACACGTAAGATCGGATCCTTTTAAGGTTCGAACACTCTGGATGCTCGATCTATTTGAGACCCTTAGAGAACGGGATCGTAACGCGCGAATCGCCCGTTAAGGGAAAACCGTACAATATCTTGCGCATTCTGAAGGGTAACAAGCGCTGCACCCAAGGTGAGGCGAAGCGGTCCAAGTCTAAACTTTCATGCATCACACTATTGCCTAACGCATCATGAAGATGACTGCGCGTGTAAAAAGGTGTGTCTTCAAGTGTTTTCTGCACTGTGAAGCCCTGATGACTTCGCGCTGGTCGCTTAACGCGCCAGAGGGGGCCGGTAGAAAGATCGCGTCGAGGCGCTGAATGCTCAGATGCCATCCCGGCCTCGCCATTACCAAACAAACTGAGCAAACAACTCTCACCGTCGCGGGCATGTGCCTCGTAAACAACACGACAGTTTTCTCCCAAATCGGACCTGGACCAGTGCCAGTCGCTAAAGGTCTGCTCTAACGGCACTGTCCCGCCGTTCGTATCCATGTAAGCCCGACCCGACCAGCTGAGTTCAGGGGCATCAAGCGTTACATCAACCTTGGTTGCGGGCGCAATCGGCCACCATCTGTGCTGCCCCTCTGAATGCAAGCCGAAGCACGTCTCTGTCCTGTGCTGAAGGTCCACGCGCACGGTCCCTTTAATAGGACGACGCATCGGTGCCGAACGCTCATCCAAAGCAACCTGCAAATAGCGACCATCGAACGACATTGAAGACGGCCCAATAGCGAGGGTATTAGGAGACACCGCCAAATCGCGAAGGCGACGCTCCGTCATGGCCCAGTACTTGCGCCTCGGCTCATAAAATACGGCATTTACACAGACGAATTCGCGCGGGTCAGCCTCTCCCCGCTTTCTCGCAGCAGCATAAAAAGGCGAAAACACGGTACCAATAAAGAAGATGAGCGTAACACCATGGCGACCACAGTCACTGAAGCCGTCGACATACCACCACCGGTAGCCATTTTTCCCAACGGGAGAATCGAAACCCAAACCTTCCCTGTGCGCTAACAATCCTTGCTTCATTAGTTATCTCTCGCTCTTTGCTTGCAGGGCCTGCAAGATCGGCGTAATGTGTAAATTAATATAGACAGTTATAAATGTACAATTAAAATAACACTGACACGCGAGGTAGCGGCCATGGACAGCTCATTACTTGATTGCGAGCAGCACATCGAAGACGCAATGGCCGAGCACGCCACAGCTCAATGCCCTCCACTACTGGCTCAGGCCCTGAATTACGCCGTATTCCCGGGTGGCGCGCGCGTGAGGCCACAGCTATGTAAAGCTGTAGCGCTAGCTAACAATTCCAGCGATGTCGGACTGGCAAGCGCGGCGGCTACTGCCGTTGAGCTTTTACATTGTGCATCGCTAGTACACGACGACCTTCCCTGCTTTGACGACGCGACTCAACGACGAGGAAAACCCTCGGTACACGCTAAGTTTGGCGAACGCATTGCGGTCCTGACTGGAGACGCACTCATCGTCGCTGCATTTCAAACACTTGCGGCGCACGCAGTGCACGCAGTACGAATCGAACGAGTACCGCTTGTCACAACCATTGTTGCAAGAGGCGTTGGCGCCCCGCACGGCATTTGTGCCGGTCAGGCATGGGAATGCGAGCAACGAGTCGATCTTGCGCGATACCACCGCGCAAAAACGGGCGCTTTATTTGTGGCAGCCACTTGCGCCGGGGCAGCTTCAGCAGGCGGAGAACCCGGGCCCTTGGGG
>NZIJ01000059.1 GCA_002689915.1 Halieaceae bacterium
ACCCTGTCCTTGGTGGAGGGGGGTGGATTCGAACCACCGAAGCTCGCGCGTCAGATTTACAGTCTGATCCCTTTGGCCACTCGGGAACCCCTCCAGAAGGGCGCACATTCTCTAGATGTCAAGGGAGGGTGTCAACACTAAATTTTACCCTCAAAATACCAACTCAGGGCTTTGTTTCGCGCTGAAATCGAGATTCAGACTCAACACGGTGCCCAGCACGGCAACCGCTGACGACTGAGCCGCTCAATAGACGCGCGCAAGACCGGCCTCAGCGGGCCAAGCTAAAAGGCAAAAGCCTTCGCTCTATTCGCGAAATGCGTATCGCGAAATGGGTAGCTATTTATCGACACACCACAACATAAACGCCGGATAGAACCGAAAGTCACATGTCGTGGTAAGGGGAATATGGAGCTGGCGAGAGGAATCGAACCCCCGACCGCCTGATTACAAATCAGATGCTCTACCTACTGAGCTACGCCAGCTAGACGTTGAGACGGCACTGCCATCTCGAAGGGCGCACATGATCGTCAAGAGGGCGCCTCAGGTCAAGCCCCATTTAACCAAAAATCCAGACCATCAAAAACAAGGTCCTTCGCCAAGCGCCCTTCCACCCCAAGATCACTCAGAGTCGGCCCCGCACCACCTGTTATGTAAAGTGGCGCCTGTGGGTACTGCGCTGAGATTTCTCTGATCGCTCCGGCGATCGTAAGCCATGCACCGGCGACCACACAGCCGCCCGTATCGGTTCCCGGCGCAAGCGCGGCAGGAGGCTCCGAGACAAAACGAATCTTGTCCGTATTCGCCACCAGCGCATCACAGGCGAGCTTCGGCCCGGGCAAGATAAAGCCACCCATATGACGATTGTTTTCTAGCACGTCGATTGTGCAAGCCGTGCCGATATCGACAACAAGGCCACTTTCATGACCGAATGACTTAAGGGCGAGAATAGCCAACCAACGATCGACCCCTAAAGAAGACGGATCCCTGTAGGCGTTGGTCACACCCGCAAATTGACGGGCACTTGTGGCAAAGGCAACACCCTCACAGCCTGCTTTTACCAATGAATCATTTAGCGCTCGAGCAAACTCATCATCGCGGACGCAAGAAACAGCCACCAAATGACGGGAGGGATCCGCCAACGAGCTCAGCCAAGAAAGGAGCTCATCGGTGTCTCCTTTGTCGGTGCAGACGACCTGCTCGGCCTCTCGCAGCTGCCACTTAATTGCCGTATTTCCAACATCGATAAGAATGGTCATGGTGTGGAAGTTCGTTGCATTCGATTTTTGCCCGTCAATTTATTCACTTCCTGGCACGTTGGCATGACCGCTGACATGACCAAGGCTAACGTCACCCGCATAAAAAGTCTCTGTTGTGTCGCCCAGGTCAATTCGCAATCCACCATCGGGTGCAATGCCCTGAGCCACTCCGCGTACCGTCGTCCCGGCAGCGCCTGAGCCCTGCGACACCACCACCGGCTGACCCAGAAGAAAGTCACGCTTTGACCACTGACGCATTAATCGCTGCGAGACCTCCGCAGGGGGAAGCTCGCAAATAAGGGTAATCGCACTCATTACGGCCAGCGCAACCTCAGAGAGTGCAATAGGCTCCTGGCACTCACTTTGCAAACAAGTCGTCGGTCGACCCAACAACTTCTCATCGGGATGACTGGCAATGTTGATGCCAACGCCTACAACAACCGCCATTACCTCATTGGCCAGCGCTTTGGTCTCCAGCAACATACCACCACACTTCTTACCTCTTAGGTATAGATCGTTAGGCCACTTAAGACTCAGTGGAGACGCGAATTTCGATTCAATGCCCTGCGCTATTTCAACGCCAAAGGCGAGTGGCATGAGCGCCACCTCGGACAGCGGCTGCTGGGTGTGAAAGCAATAGGACAGGTAGAGGTTGCCTGAGGGCGGACTTTGCCACACACCACCGCGTCGACCCACTCCCGCCGTTTGTTGATGAGCAATCAAAAAATGATTATCGGCACGTTCGGCTTCCAAGATCAGTTTCGCGTTAGTGGATCGAATATTTTCAACCACCTCGACCCTCGCGGCCGCGCCTCGCAGAGACTGTCCGGCTAACGTTCGTTGCAGCGAAGCACCATCTAGGAACTGACTCCCATCCTTCATCATTCGCAAGACTCACAGCGATGGTGATTCATACAGAAAAAAGGTCACTGAACGCACACTGCATAAAATTGATCTTTTAAATACCGTAGACATGTTGCGCCAATGATATACCGTTTCAGTGAGACCAAAGAAAATGGAATGACGATGTACCAGATACTCCGTATCGCCTCGGCGGGCCTGGCCACGCTGGTGGGCGCCGCGCTGATCGGCAGGCTATGGCTTGTCGCATTGGATGCGGTGAGCTTGGGGAATGCAGTTCATGGTCTTGTCTTCTTACTCCTCGCACTGGGTCTGATTGGCTACCAGCGACTCAGCCTCGCCTTAACAATCCTCGCGTGTACGCCCGTCTTTTTTACAGGTACCACGCTGGACTCCGCGGGAGCCGTTGCAATGGGGCAGTATGTGCTCTTTAGCCTTTGTCTCATCTTGTTCGTCATTCACCCAAGATACCGAAAACGGGATGACGCGTGATCAGTAAAGTTATCGATAGCCCTGTTGGGCACCTGCAATTAGTCGCCAACGACCATGCGCTCAGCGAGCTGAACTGGCCAGAACGACACACCCACAGGCTCGCACAGTCCAGCAAGCGCTCGAAAATCCTAGATCAGGCTGAAGAAGAACTAGGGCTTTACTTTGACGGTCAATTACACGTCTTTCATGTCCCACTCACGCCCACGGGAACCGCATTTCAACAACAGGTTTGGACAAGGCTCGCCACCATTGAATGGGGTAAGACCTGTAGCTATAAAACGATCGCATGTGGAATAAACAAACCGACAGCAATGCGTGCAGTCGGCACGGCTATCGGCAAAAACCCGCTGCCTATTTTCATTCCCTGTCACAGAGTCGTGGGCAGCGATGGTTCACTCACGGGGTTTTCGGGGGGGATCAACGTAAAGCGCCTACTCCTTGCGCACGAGAGCAATCAGCGCAACCTCGCACTCGCTTAGGCGTCGATATCCGGTATTAGCTCGTCCTTCAGAGTCTCTATGGCGTCGCGCAACCTCAGCTTTTCCCGCTTTAATCGCCTAACATGAAGTTGATCGGCCAAAGGCTGGAGTTGCAAATCTATCAGCTCCCTGTCCAACCGACGGTGCCGCTCTTTTAAAATCGACAATCGCATCTGCGCAGGCATCGGCTCGTTCGCAGCAGGATGGTTTATCTCCACTCTCATGCGCAGGCTCCCCTAAGCACAACACAATAGCTTGCGAGTTTACGCGCTCGGGAGCCGAAGTGTTACCGGTCAGCAAAGATTATTTGCGCGAAATCGATCATTGGGTCGGCTGCCGCAACAAAAGGTTGAGCCAGAAGCGACTCGCGCTGGTTATAAAGAATCTGATGCCCCTCTCTATCTGTCACCGACCCGCCAGCTGCACGCACCAGCGCGTCACCGGCGGCAACGTCCCACTCACTGCAGGGTGATGTCCGCGGGTAGACATCTGCAGCACCTGAGACAACATCACAAAACTTCACCGCACTGCCAGAATTCAGGCGATGGACCTCACCAAAACTCCCAGTAAGACTACTCATCAAAGCCTCCACGCGCTTTGGTGCATGGCGATGACTCGCGAGCATAACGAGCGGGTTAGGCGGAATATACGCCTGCGTTTTGACAGCCCGACCGGAGAGCCCTTTGCCCTCCGAAAAGATGGCAGCGCCGTTTCCTACAATACCAACCCAATGTTCATGTAGGCAGGGAATAGAGATGATTCCCAACTCTGCCCGCCCGTCAATAACGAGCGAAACATTGATGGTAAATTGGTCTGTCTTCTCAATAAATTCTTTGGTGCCGTCGAGCGGATCAATTATCCAGCATGCCTCCCAGGAATGCCTCGTGGCAATCTCCTCTGAATTTGACTCTTCAGAAAGAACGGGGAGCCCGATGGCCATCGAGCGTAAATGTCCTGTAATGAGATGGTGCAGTGCTGTGTCCGCTTCGGTAAGTGGCGTCGAATCCCCCTTTTTTATGACATCCAACTCATCGGCTTTTCTGTAGTACTCTCGTGCGATGGCGGATGCCTCGTCCATAAGCCCTAATAAATCTGACAGCAGCGTTTGCTGCGTCATGTCACCGTGAGCCAGTAAGGTTTGGAGTTGGATGTTGCTATTTTGTTCAGACCACCACATAAGCATTGAGACTAACACCTGATGGATGAGCATGTAGCATCTGGAGGCGTCCAAATGGGAAGTGTGCCGCGGGTAGACTGGACAAAAGTTGACCACGTCTTACTCGACATGGATGGCACACTACTCGATCTCGCGTTCGATAACGATTTCTGGGGACACCAAATTCATGCCCACTATGCTGCGCTGAACAAGTTAAGTTACGACGCGGTGGTGCACAAATTTGAACCCCTTTTCCGATCAGTGGAAGGCACACTATCGTGGTATTCAACCGACCATTGGAGTGAGCAATACGACTTCGATTTGATTGCGCTGTCGCATCAATACAAAGCACAAATTCGGTGGCTAGATTACGCTGAGTCGTTTTTAAGCGGCTTGCGCGACCGGGGTATCCGAACCACGATACTGACCAATGCGCATCCGGATATTGTCACACTCAAAGATTCCGTTACGCGTATTCGTGATTGTGTGGATAGTGTCATCAGTAGTCATGAGATCGGTTACGCAAAGGAGCACGCTACATTTTGGAAGGAAGCGTTTTCGTTGGCGAACGTAACGCAGCATGACCTCGATAACGATCGTGTTATGTTTTTCGACGATTCAAGTCCCGTTTTAACCGCTGCCATTTCCGCCGGCATTCGATACTCCGTTATGATATGCGCTCCCGATAGCACGCGGCCTCCTAAAATGCCTGCCACTCAGTATGCCATTAATAGTTTCAATGATATTTGGCCTCACGTAACCGTTGATACACGCCGATAATGGAGCGCCTCAGAGTTGATAAGTGGTTATGGGCTGCAAGGTTTTATAAGACGCGATCGATCGCCAAAGCGGCGATAGAGGGCGGTAAAGTTCATCTTGATGGGCAGCGAGTAAAAGTATCGCGAGAAATTACAATCGGCGAGCGCCTTGCGATAAAGCAAGGATGGGAAGAAAAGGAAGTCATCGTAAAGTCACTCAGTGACCAACGAGGTCCCGCACCCGTCGCCCAAATGTTATATGAGGAAACGCCAGAGAGTGCCCAGCGGCGCGAACGCGAAGCGCAGGCAAGAAAAGCGGCGGGTGGCGCAATGGCACGCCCCGTACAAAAGCCCGGAAAGCATGAGCGCAAAGCGCTTGAAAAGCTTCGGAAACAGTTCGATCTGTAATTCAGCNNGGTGCTGCGCTAAGCCGTTTTATCTGACGAGTCATTCGAGNCCAACTCACCGGCCGTGACGCGNTTTCGACCCGACACCTTACTTTCATACATCGCATCATCNGCCGCNTGCAATATTTGATCGAACTCGAGATCCCAGTCCGGCACNCAAGANACCACACCAATGGACACGGTGACATACTCGGCAGTGGGCGATTNCTCGTGGNGGATCCTGAGATNTGATACGCCTACTCGCACCNTTTCTGCGATCTCGAGTGCNGCGGCNAGCCTCATTNTTGGGAAGAACATCGCGAATTCCTCTCCNCCCATACGAGCNGCAAANTCNCCTGAGCGATTCGTCATCTCNAGCATGACAGTGGCTATCCGCTGGAGCACCTGGTCGCCCGCTGGGTGACCATAATTGTCGTTGTAGGCCTTGAAATGGTCCACGTCNAGAACGATCAACGACACCGGCAGCTGCGCCCGCTTNACCCTTCCCAATTCGTCGTTAATAATGATGTTCACGCCCCGCCGATTTCGAAGCCCTGTCATCTCGTCAATGGTCGCCTGCTGCGCCAACTGCTTTCGCGCGTCTTGGAGNTGCAAATTTCGTGTCTTCAGACTGTCGGTCAAGGACGCTAAATCCTTGCTCATTGCCGCCCGCTCAAGACTTGTCTCNACCATTTCAGAGAACGANTTACTCATCCACTCACTGGTCACAATTAAAAAGGCCATCAGCGCNACCAGTAGCACAGAGAAACCCGCGTTAAAGGGTCGTTCGTCAACCTGCCACGCTAGCCACATTGCGGTAGTCCCGAGAGAAAACACCAACTGNGCNANNTAAGCGCTGCGTATCACCACCGAAACCGCAATATTGACGACCGAGATAATGGCNACGCACATGACACANATATAAAAAATCAGGTCTGAGAGATAACNGTCCANNGCAATAAGCGTCGCGGCCCATATCGCACCGGTTACCAGAGAGTAAGCAACNAGCTCATTGAGCACCGTGGGNCGCTGGGAAAAGTGACGATTTGCTANAAGCGTTTGATTTATCCGTCGAGACCACCAGAGATTNAGCACCAGTAAAGATATCGCCCACCCGACCAAGTAGACAGTCTCGACACTNTAAAGTGCNGCNCCNCCNAGGCCTAAGATNCCCAGAAGTTGAGTNCCCACTCCGGCNNAACGTCCGCCTCGAAGCTGCANCTCNAGTTTTGCAGAAACGATTTGNTTATCTGGAATGCGACGTTGGTACAACATCGGCAAATCTACCCTTGCACTCTCTNTATAGGTTANCGATTATGCACAANCTGGCCTGTTTGGCCTATCAGTCATTGATGATNTGAAAAGGTNAGTGAAAATGCTGAGGTTTGCGTGGGCGACTGCCCTTGCCACGTTGCTCGTGCTCGCCGTGAGACTCACCGTTTTTGATTCNAANCGTCAGTCCACCTCCTGTGAGGNGCTCNAATTGACGTTTGAGTCGGCAGANTTTANCGAGTCACTGCCNGCGGGNCCCNCATTAATCATTGGNAATCAGCGCGTGCGCTANTGGACTANCCCCCTTGAGCCAATCAGAGNCGGTGANGTGATACGCCGATCTGCAGAGGGGTTAAACCCCGATCGCATTGATCAGTGCTTTCCAAGGCTTGTAGGCTATTATCAACCCTCGGCTGTCGTCATTCCNCTCGANACCTCATTNGCNAGCGACATTGATCAATCNGCGCTTTTTAANTCNCTGGANGGNATCGTTGATCAACGATCTGAGTATTCATTGGACTTTGATTTGTGGGTCATTGCGCCTATAACGACGCCNCGCTTCGAGCGAGCGANNACGNCAGCTCTAGAGGCNGTTAATGCGGCGGGGGCGGCATGGGCATCGANCAAGTTCAAGGTGCGCTGGCTCAATNTNCAGGCTAATTTCACTGATGAAGCAGGCAAGGCTGACAGTAAGTTAGTTTGGCCAGATGGCAACACACTTAACGACAAGGGNTACGAAAGGTTGACTGAGGCCCTTGTCACGATTTCAAATGAGCGTAAATAATAATTTACNGGTATAGTGTCAAAATGAATTTTGATCAGCTGCCAACGGAAGTTCCGCATACACCGGTCCTCGACCGAGTAGATGTCACACCNGAAGCCATCTCATCGCTGACAAGCGACGAGTTGGTTCAGTTGGCTAANGAGTTNCGCGAGTTCTTGCTTTACTCCGTGTCTACCACCGGNGGCCACTTTGGCGCNGGCTTAGGCGTTGTTGAGTTAACCATTGCCCTACATCACGTNTTTAATACNCCNGANGACCGGATTGTTTGGGACGTTGGGCACCAATGTTATCCCCATAAAGTATTGACCGGGCGCCGAGGGCGCATGCCTTCCATGCGTCAAAAAGGCGGGTTAAGCGGCTTTCCTAAACGCAGTGAAAGCGAGTTTGATACCTTTGGCGTTGGTCATTCATCAACCAGCATTTCTGCGGCTATGGGTATGGCGCTTGCTGCAAGACAGCAAGGAATAGATCGTAAGGTCGTTGCCGTTATTGGCGACGGGGCGATTACCGGGGGCATGGCATTTGAAGCCTTGGCACACGCCGGTCACGAGCGGCCAAATATGCTGCTCATTCTGAATGACAACCAAATGTCGATCGGGCACAACACCGGCGGTCTCGCCAGCTATTTCGCGAGAATTTGGGCGACGCAAACCTACCTCACTCTGCGTGAGACCTCCAAAAAATTACTGGAGCATGTCAAGCCGGCCTGGGATCTCGCCAAGCGAACCGAAGAGCACATGAAAGGCATGGTGGCGCCGGGTACGCTGTTTGAAGAGCTTGGCTGGCACTATATCGGCCCGCTAGATGGGCACGACTTACCTTCGCTAGTCGAGGTTCTCAAACGCGTATCCTCGCTCAGCGGTCCCCAGATCCTGCATATTCGAACAATCAAGGGCAAGGGCTTTACGCCCGCCGAAGAAGACCCCATCGGCTATCACGCCTTAGGCAAGATCGAGCCTAAGAAAGAAAAGGTTGAAGAGGCCGTGACGCCCGCACCAAAGCCTCCAAAATATCAGGATGTCTTTGGACAATGGCTCTGTGATACGGCTGAAATCGATTCTCGCCTCGCTGGAATCACGCCAGCAATGTGCGAAGGCTCAGGGATGGTTAATTTCGCCAAGCAGTATCCGGACCGTTATTTCGACGTCGCCATTGCCGAACAACACGCGGTAACGCTCGCTGCCGGCATGGCTTGCGATGGGGTTAAGCCGGTCGTTGCTATCTATTCAACGTTCTTGCAACGCGGCTACGATCAGTTAATACATGACGTTGCCCTGCAAAATTTAGACGTGACCTTCGCCATCGATCGAGCAGGTCTTGTCGGACAAGACGGCGCAACACACCACGGTGCGTTCGACTTAAGTTACATGCGATGCATCCCTAATTTAATCATTGCCGCGCCGAGTAATGAAAATGATTGCAGGCAGTTGTTAGTAAGCGCTTACAACCATCCAGGCCCCTCAGCTGTAAGATACCCTCGTGGCGAGGGCATTGGTGTTCGAATGGAACCCGAGCTAAACGGGCTGGAAATCGGTAAGGGCGAAATCGTTCGGCAAGGGTCTGGTACGGCTATCGTGAATTTTGGCGTGATGCTTACCGAAGCCATAAAAGCGGGAGACGCACTGGATGCGACGGTCGCGGATATGCGGTGGGTCAAGCCACTCGATACGGCTCTCCTCGACGCGCTTGCCGCCTCCCACGACGTGTTGATAACCGTCGAAGAGAATGCACTCGCGGGTGGCGCCGGTAGTGCTGTCTCAGAGTACTTCTCAGAATGTGGTGTGAACTGCGAAGTTCGCCACATTGCTATCGATGATCGGTTTATTGACCACGCTGGACAGGGCGAAACACGGACAGATGCAGGTCTGACGGCCGAGGATATTCTCAACAAAGCATCTCCGGCTTCGGCTAGACTTCGCGCTCAAACGGCAGCGGTAGCATTATGAGCAACGATCTAGGTGAGACGTCGAGCGGAACAAAAAAGCTCAGCGAACAAATCGACGAGCTCACGGCTATTGTTAAAAAGCTCGAGGATCCAACCATCGAG
The DNA here is from genome assembly GCA_002689915.1 of Halieaceae bacterium. GTDB lineage: Bacteria > Pseudomonadota > Gammaproteobacteria > Pseudomonadales > Halieaceae > Luminiphilus > Luminiphilus aquimaris. Next base: position 9,492 of record NZIJ01000059.1, read on the forward strand.
CTAGAGGATGCCTTGGCCGTTTACGAGGCGGGTATGAAGATCGCCAAAGCGGCGCAAGCGGCACTCGAGGATGCAGAGCAACGCATCGAAACTGTTTCAGCCGCCCACTCAGATTCCTGACACGGTTAATAGATAAGCCTCAACGCATGGCGCTGTCATCCAACATAGTCTGTAGCGACCCGGCCCTTGAGGCGGCCCTCGCTTATGCACTTGCCAATCCCGGGAAGCAGTTGAGAAGTCGGCTGTGCCGCGAAACGGCCACCATGGTGAGCGGTGAAACCGTGCAGAGTGCGACGAGAGTGGGCGAAGCCATCGAGTGTCTGCATACTTACTCACTCATCCATGACGACCTTCCGTCTATGGATAACGATGATCTCAGACGAGGGAAACCCACTGTTCACAGGGCGTTTGATGAAGCCACGGCCATCCTTGTCGGCGACGGGCTTCAAGCGTTTGCCTTCGAGTGTGTGTCCGAGACCGACGGCCTGTCTGATACCCAGAAAATAAAGCTCGTGAAACTCCTCAGTAAATCCGTTGGCTTTGATGGCATGGTCGGCGGACAGGCCATGGATATTGCGGCTGAGGGTAAATCACTCGATGTCTCGGCTTTAAAAGAGGTCCACCTGCGAAAGACCGGCGCACTTATTGAGGCTTCTGTCCTTGCCGGCGCCATTTGCGGTGAAGCAAACGCGGAGCAAATCGAAGCACTTGGTCGCTTCTCGCGAAATATTGGACTCGCCTTCCAAGTTATGGACGACGTGTTGGACGTGACCGCATCTTCCGAGACGCTGGGGAAAACCGCCGGGAAGGACATTGCAGCGGATAAATCGACCTACGTTGCTTGCATGGGTGTTGATGCAGCGAGTGCCTATGCGAACGAACTTCTCAATGAGGCACTGGCGTTGCTTTCCCCCTTCGGCCAAGCCGCGGACGGATTAAGCGCTCTCAGTAAACTGCTGGTACATCGCAAAAACTAAGCGCCAGCTCACATGACCAGCAAGGCGTAGGCAAAATAGTTGCCAGCCAAAAATAAGACGGCAAGCAGTGCGGCAACCACGTCATCCAACATAACGCCAAATCCACCTTGAACCCTGCTATCGACCCAGCCAACAGGCCACGGCTTGGCTATATCGAAAAGTCTGAATCCTAAAAAGCTCAGCACAAGCAGCAACATCACATCGATCAGCCCAGGCAGGAAGGCCTCAAGTAAGACCACAACCAGGCACTGCCCTACCACCTCATCAATGACAATGAGCTTAGCGTCGTGACTGCCTAAGTCCGCCTCCACAGCGTTTGACGCCAAGACCCCGATAACAAAGATAACGGCGATGACGAAGAGCGCTGCCTCGAGTGAAAGCGACAATAAACCAAACGCGAGCGGTAATGCCGCTAGACTACCTAGCGTGCCGGGCGCAACGGGNAAGAGACCCACTCCAAAAAACGTGGCCAGAAAAAATGAAAACTTAAATCGCTTAGTGGAAGTGGTCATAGCCNCCTCTNTTTAACACACCATCACACAGAACNCCTTCTCCGGCTTCAGCGAACCCTATAANGGTGCAATGATCAGGCACGGACACTGATTCGGGCANCGTAAANAGCAACTCAAAATCCTCGCCACCGGTCAGAGCAAGCTCAATCGCGCGCGCNCGCCCCNCACTTGAAACAAGCTCGGTTGAGAGAGGGAGTAGAGCGCTATCNATTACGAGCNTACAACCGCTNGCATTNGCGATATGGGCAGCATCGGCAAGCAAGCCATCTGAAATATCGATGCAACTTGTCGCCTGNGCCCGCAGGCGCTCGCCAAGTTCGATTCGCGATGCCGGCCGGCTGAACCGGGANAGCAGGTATTCTTGATCNTCAAANTCGATGTCCAAACCTCGNTCGTTNCCTTGGAGCATCGATAATCCGAACGCAGAATCTCCCAACGACCCACTGACACACAAAAGATCAGTCGGACGTGCGCCCGACCGAAGTAGCTTTTGCCCCTCGGGGCACTGNCCCATTACNGTTAGGGTCATTGAGAGAAGNCCGCGTGTGGTGTCACCCCCAANCAATGGNAGNTTGAAGTCACGGCTTGCGCNNGCTAGNCCCTGAGAAAANCCGTGTAACCANAGNGANTCGTGCTCGGGTAGCGAAATAGCTAGGGTCATCCCNANCGGACTCGCCCCCATCGCAGCGAGATCGCTCGCGGCNGCNGCNACCGCCTTGTACGCNATATCCTCNGGAAATAAATCATCNGGGAAATGAACACCTGCGGCCGAGGTNTCAGTAGAAANCAAAAGCTCGCANCCGTCATCGANACGCAGTGCTGCTGCGTCATCNCCTACCGANAGTCNTACATTTTCACCTGCNCCCAGCGANGAAAAATAGTGAGTGATAATGGCGAACTCACTCATNANTNCANACCGTCATAAGCANAGCCTAGGCGTCNGAGAGCTCGTGAGGTCTNAGAGAGAGACCCACATGGTCAAGAACACCGTTTACGTAGCGNTAGGAGTCGGTGGCACCAAACTTTTTCGCAAGGGACACCGTCTCGTTCAAAGTTACCTTTGCNGGNACATCGANACGCTCGAGTAGCTCAAAGGTACCAAGNCGCAGTAAATTGCGCTCGATACAGTCAAGCACCTCTANCTCNCGATCAAGGAAGGGNACAAATAACGCATCGAGCTCTTCGGCTCGCTCCGTTATCCCNACCAACAGCTCGTTAAAGTACTCGATATCNACATTGCTAAAGTCATTNTCGNTGCGAAATTCAGCCTCGATCGAAAANGGNGTCGCTCCCGTCATAGACCATTGATAGAGTGCTTGAACGCAGAAATGCCGCGCCCGCCGGCGCTGCGCGGCAAGAACATTAATGGCTGTCATTAGTTGTTTAATTCACCAAGCAAACTGACCATTTCGAGTGCACTCGTGGCCGCTTCTGCGCCTTTGTTCCCGGCTTTTGTGCCAGAGCGCTCGATNGCCTGCTCAATGGAGTCGACGGTTAANACACCAAACGNAATGGGAATACCCGAGTCGAGCGACACCTGCGCGATACCTTTCGTACATTCNCCAGCAACGTGCTCGAAGTGNGGTGTTCCGCCGCGGATGACAGCACCGAGCGCAATAATGGCGTCGACATCGCCACGCTTGGCAACGGCCTGACACACAAGTGGAATCTCAAAGGCACCGGGTGCGCGAACGATGTGNAACTGATCCTCACTCACACCGTGACGCTTTAGCGTGTCAATTGCNCCTTCAAGTAAGTGCTCNACGACAAANCTGTTCCAGCGTCCAACCACTAAGGCAAACTTTCCAGNAACACCGTGAAGCTGACCTTCGGTTGTAGCAATTGTTTGTGATGCCATTTCTCTTCTCCTCGTCACGCGCTTAGCGCGGCTTATGGCTCTATAAACTCAACGACTTCAAGCCCGAAGCCCTCGAGCGCATTGTACTTTACTGGCGACCCCATGAGGCGGATTTTACCAACNCCTAAGTCGCGCAAGATTTGCGCCCCCATACCTNCTTGCGAATAACCNACGGAACGCTGCTGCGAATCATCTACTGTTTCGCGACCTAATACCGCGTCCACTTGGGCTAAGAGCTCACCATCTGTCTCGTCTTTATTGATGAAGACCACNACACCCGAACCCTCTTCACTCACTCGNGCCAAGCTTTCTTGAATAGACCAGGAAGCGCGATCTGGCNCCGATATCGACATCAAATCTCTCAGGGCGGANGTNGTATGCACGCGCACGATAGTCGGCCTATCAGCCTCAATATCGCCGGTACTCAATGCCATGTGGACATGNCCTTGGGTGCTCTCCTGATACACGGAAAGTAAGAACTCGCCGTGCCCTGTTTGCACCTTACCACTGCGAATTAAATCNACGGTTCGCGAGTGATTTAGGCGGTAATCGACAAGGTCCGTTACNCGGCCAACTGTCAGCTCATGCTTTTCAGCGAAGTCTACCAANGCCTCGGCGTTGGCCATCTCACCTTTGNCATCAAGCACCTCNGCAAAAACNGCTGCAGGTGTAAGACCCGCNAGCGAGGCNAGATCAACNCCCGCCTCCGCGGCACCCGTNCNAATGAGAACACCNCCCGAGAGCGTCGCTACAGGAAAAATATGACCCGGCTGAACCAGATCTGAGGGTTTGGCATCGGCTGCGACCGCTACTCTCACGGTCCGCGCTCTATCCACCGCCGAGATACCCGTATCAATGCCGGTACTTGCCTCGATGGATAACTTGACCGCTCCGGAAGTCGCAGGATCCACCATGGGCGGCAAATTGAGTTGCTCGCAACGCTCCTCTGTCAACGCGAGGCTCACAAGACCCCTCGCCTTTCGTGCCATAAAAGTGACGTCATCGGGCTCACAATACTCAGCTGCCATCGCGACAACACCTGTTTGCTCACCATCACTTTGGTCGAGTACTAATAAGACCTTACGACCGCGCCTGAATTCGCTGATCAACTGATCAGCGGACGCTGGAGGAACTGAATCAATCACTGCGATACCCCGCATTTTTGAGGGTGTCTAGAGTAACGCCCTCACTGGATGGCACAACACCTGATTGCAGCAGACGCTCTAAATATCGCGCAATAATGTCTACTTCGAGATTCACCTCAGTACCGACGGCATAATGACTGAAAACTGTCTCTTCCCACGTCTGTGGAATGATATTCAAATCAAACCGAGAACCTTCTACCGAATTGACGGTCAGACTGGTTCCATCGATACAAATACTGCCCTTTTGAGCAATGTACTTCGCTAGATTTGCAGGTGCCTCGATAGTAACGCGCCATGACCGGGCGTCTCGAGCCAACGCGACGACTTTACCCAAACCGTCGACATGACCGCTTACCAAATGCCCGCCCAAAGCGGTTGTCGGGGTTAACGACTTTTCAAGATTCACCGCGCTGCCCACTTTGATTCCTTTAAGCGAGGTGAGGGAGAGGGTTTCGTTAGAAACATCAGCCCAGTAGCCATCACCGGGAAGCTCAGTCACCGTCAAGCAGACGCCGTTTGTCGCAATGCTGTCGCCCAACTGAACGTCGGCAAGCGGCAGCTTCCCCGTCTTGATTCTGAGTTTGACATCGCCATCCGCAGGCTCAATAGCAGCCACCTCCCCTACGGATTGAATGATTCCGGTAAACATAGTCGTCTCTCTCTATAGCGGTATCGAGGCGCCGGCCTAGCTGTCTTGTGCCGCGCGCATGATAATACGCAAGTCATCACCGATCAGCTCGTGACCCGTAACTGAGTATCTTGGGGCGTCACTGAGCTTTTTAAAGACTGCGGCGTGTGCAGGTCTCGCATCGGCGCCCAACATTGTAGGTGCCATGTAAATCAACCACTGATCAATAAGGTCCGCCTGCTGCAGCGCGCCTACTAATGTGGGGCCCGCCTCAACCAGGATCTCATTGGCTCCTTTATCACCAAGTAGTTTAAAGACGGCCTTTAAATCGACGCCTTTTTCTTGGGTATCAAGAGGAATGTAGCTCACGGAGCTTGGCATATCCGTTGACGCTTGTGCGTCGGAACGGACGAAGAGAAAAGTGGGGGTGTCACCACCGACCACCTTGGCGTCGTGGGTAATCGTCGCTGAAGAATCCACTACGGCACGCGCTGTGGGCTTAGCCAGCGCGCGTTGCCAGTCGGCCTCTGAGAGTCGGTTCTCACATTGGCGCAAGGTCAACGCACAGTCATCCGCCATCACGGTACCGCTGCCGGTTAAAATGACATCGCTCTCTGCACGCCACGCCTGAACATCTGCGCGGGCCGCGGGCCCCGTAATCCACTGACTTTCACCCGAGGCCATCGCCGATCGACCATCGGCTGATATTGCCATTTTTACCGTTACCCTGCCCCAGCCGCGTGACAGACGTAGAAAGAAGCCTTTGAGTTCATCGTGCGCCTGCGCCTCAAGCACGCCGGTTGTAACATCGATACCTGCTGACTCAAGCTTGGCAACCCCTTTACCCGCCACGCGCGGATCGGGGTCAACACAACTAAGCACCACGCGCACGATACCTGCGCCGATCAAGGCATCAACGCAGGGGCCCGTATGCCCAGGGTGCGAACAGGGCTCCAATGTAACGTACGCGGTAGCACCGGCTGCATCGTCTATCTGCGAGAGTGCATGTATCTCTGCATGCTGCTGCCCGGTAGGGTGCGTAAAGCCCGCTGCCAGTAGCTCGTCATCTCTTACGATTACGCACCCCACAGCGGGGTTAGGGGCTGACCATACGCGCGCCTGGCGACCTACTTTGATCGCCTCTGCCATCCACTTTTCGTCTGAATGGCGCATGGCGATGTCAGCCCTGAGGATCTGCTTCGAGCGAGGCAATCGCGTCACGAAACTCCGAGAGGTCTTCAAAGCTTCTGTAGACTGACGCGAATCGAACGTAGGCAACCTGATCGAGACGTTTTAACGCTTCCATCACCAACTCACCAACGGCACGCGAGTCGATCTCTCGCTCTCCCGTCGCTCTGAGCCGATTTTTGATTTGGCCTAACTCGCTCTCAACCGCCTCGACCGCAACGGGACGCTTCTCGAGCGCTCGCTGCAAACCTGAGCGTAGCTTTTCTTCATCAAAGGGCTCACGACTGCCGTCTTGCTTGATCACACGGGGCAGCACAAGCTCGGCGGCTTCATAGGTTGTGAAACGCTCACGGCAGTTAACACACTCACGACGCCTGCGGACCTGGCCGCCATCGGCGACCAATCGAGAGTCGATGACCTTCGTGTCATCGGCACCACAAAATGGACAAAACATCGCTCTTAACCCTCTTTACTATTTTTGTTATGAGTTTTTTGAGGTGTCAGTCGGCGTAAACTGGGAAACGCGCGCAGAGTGCTTTCACTTTCTCGCGCACGCTATCGATGACTGACTCGGAGTCACTCGACTCCAAACCCTCAAGCACGTCGCAGATCCAATGTGTCATCGCCTGAGTTTCCTCATCCCCAAAACCGCGGGTTGTGATCGCAGGCGTTCCCAGTCTGAGACCCGAGGTAACAAAGGGTGAACGGGGATCATTGGGCACTGCATTTTTATTCACCGTTATGTAAGCACGACCGAGCGCCGCGTCCGCGTCCTTGCCGGTGTACTCTTTATCCCGTAGGTCGAGCAACATTAAGTGGTTGTCTGTGCCGCCCGACACCAGATTAAAGCCGCGACGCGTAAATGTCTCTGCCATCACTTTCGCATTGCGAACCACTTGGTGCTGGTAATCCACAAAAGCAGGATCCATCGCTTCTTTAAAGGCAACGGCCTTCGCTGCAATGGCGTGCATAAGCGGACCGCCCTGTGCGCCAGGGAAAATGGCCGAGTTCAGTTTCTTGTGTAGTGCTTCGTTGGGACCGGCCAGAATCAAACCGGAACGCGGACCACGCAGGGTCTTGTGGGTCGTCGTCGTGACCACATCAGCGTGTGGGATAGGACTTGGATAAACACCCGCTGCCACGAGGCCCGCCACATGGGCCATGTCGACCAAAAGGTAAGCACCAACGGCATCCGCGATTTCTCGAAATTTACCCCAGTCCATAATGCGGCTATACGCACTAAAACCACCGATAATCAGCTTGGGGCGGTGCTCGAGCGCCATCGCCATCAGCTGGTCGTAGTCGACTTCACCCGTTGTGTTGTCGATACCGTACTGAACCGCGTTATAAATTTTTCCCGAAAAATTAACGCCCGCACCGTGTGTGAGGTGTCCACCATCGGCAAGGCTCATCCCCATGACGGTGTCACCGGGCTCCAGAAGCGCGTGGAACACAGCAATATTCGCGCTCGATCCTGAGTGTGGCTGCACGTTAGCGTAATCGGCGCCAAATAAGGCTTTAGCGCGCTCAATAGCCAGCACCTCGGCGCGATCAACGAATTCACAGCCACCGTAATAGCGCTTACCAGGATACCCTTCCGCGTATTTATTGGTCAGCACACTGCCTTGCGCCTCGAGAACACGTGGGCTTGCATAGTTCTCTGAGGCAATGAGTTCAATATGCTCTTCCTGACGCTGCGTCTCGAGCGTCATCGCATCCCAGAGCTCGCTATCAAATGATGAGATGGTTTGCTCGGATGAGTAACCGTGACCGGATGGCGTCTTCGCAGCCTGATTCATGGGATTTTTCTCCTGGGAAAGGTGCGCACCACAACGTGCGCGATCGACGATGTGGGGATGATAGCGCAGCTGACCACAGCATGCAGTGGAATCGGGAGTTTTACCGACAGTTATCGCGGTGGGACCTTTCTTACTGTCACGTTTTTGACATATAAATGTCATATCCCTAGTTAATGATGTCCCCGCGTGAGGGAAAAGCATATGCGAATCAGTATTTTTGGAAGTGGCTATGTCGGCTTGGTGCAGGCTGCGGTATTTGCCGATGTAGGCCACCGCGTCATTTGCATGGATATTGACGAAAGCCGGGTTCAGCGATTGCGGGAGGGTAGCGTCCCCTTTTTTGAGCCAGGCCTCAGCAATATAGTCCTTAAAGCAGTCGATGAAGGCCTGCTGACCTTCACGAGCGATACGCAAGAGGCCGTGCAGGACAGCGACTTCCTTTTCATCTGCGTTGGCACGCCGTCAGGGGACGATGGCAGTGCTAACCTAACCTACGTCATGAGTGTTGCAGACGGCATTGCCGAGCACATAAATGGTCGTAAAGTTGTTGTTAACAAATCCACGGTTCCTGTCGGCACAGCCGATGCGGTAACAGCGCGCATTCAACAAGGCTTAAAAACGCACGGACACGACCATCCATTTGAGGTTTGCTCGAACCCAGAGTTCTTAAAAGAAGGTTCAGCCGTTAGCGACGCCAAAAGCCCTGATCGCATTATTGTCGGGGCGCACTCGGAGGACACCAAGGCTGATTTTAAGCGTATGTACGCCGCTTTTAACCGAAACCGCGACAAGCTCATGTTCATGGACCCTCGAAGCGCCGAGCTCACTAAGTATGCCGCCAACGCGATGCTTGCGACGAAGATCAGCTTCATCAATGAGATCGCCAATATCGCGGAAGCCGTTGGGGCCGACGTCGAACTGGTGAGACAGGGCATGGGGTCGGATCCTCGAATTGGCTACCAGTTCATTTACCCAGGTGCGGGCTACGGCGGGTCTTGCTTCCCAAAAGACGTGAGAGCGCTTAAGCATCTCGCGCAATCCGAGGGCTGTCAGGCGTCGATTTTGACCGCGGTCCACGACACAAATCAGCGCCAGAAGAACAAGCTCGCTGAGCGCGTCATGGAACGCCTGGGGGCCAATCTTGAGGGTAAAACCATCGCTGTCTGGGGCTTAGCCTTCAAACCCAACACGGATGACATGCGCGAGGCACCCAGCCGCTTTTTACTTGAAAATATTTGGTCCTGCGGCGGTAACGTTCGTGCCTTTGATCCTGAGGCGATGGACGCCTGCCATGCACTTTATGGTGACCGCGAGGACATAACTTACGTGGACTCTAAGGACGAGGCACTGGAAGGGGCTGACTGCCTCGTTGTGTGCACAGAGTGGCGTACGTTTTGGTCACCTGATTTTGAGGCCATCAAAGCCGCGCTCAATAACCCCATTATCGTCGATGGCCGCAACCTCTACGATCCGCACTATCTGGCCAGTATAGGTATCGAATACTACGGGATTGGTCGCGGGCTATCGGTGACTCAGTACGCGTAAGCGGCGAAATCTATCCGATCACTCCTAGGCAAACACCGTGCACACGCACAACCACGCGTGCGCCATTTCAGGGATGTGAGCGGGAGCTCCCAGTCCAAGTCGCAGGCCAATAATCCTCAGGACAACCGCTGAGTCACACGATATCGAATGATGACCACTGCGAAGTCACTAATTTTGGCCGTGTGACCACCAAAAGCTCGTCTCAAGCCCTGCCCTACCCGGTGCGTACGGGGTAGACTTGCGGTCACAATTTGGGGATGGAACCAACACCCGTATTTCTACAGAAAGGTTTTAGATATGAGCGACAACAAACACGGCAAAAGTGGGCAGTACGTGTATTCGATGAATCGCGTAAGCAAGGTCGTGCCGCCAAAACGCGAAATACTAAAAGACATATCCCTCTCATTTTTCCCCGGTGCAAAAATTGGCGTCCTTGGGCTTAATGGCGCGGGCAAATCCACCCTCCTCAAAATCATGGCTGGCATCGACACTGACATCCAAGGCGAGGCGCGTCCGCAAGCGGGCATTAAGATTGGTTATCTCGCTCAGGAACCTCAACTTAATCCTGATAAAGACGTCCGTGGAAACGTCGAGGAAGGTCTGGCGGAGGCAATCGATGCGCTGGCCGGGCTCGATAAGGTCTATGCCGCCTATGCTGAGCCCGACGCAGACTTTGATGCGCTGGCTAAAGAGCAGGCGCGTTTGGAGGACGTGATACAAGCGACAGATGCCCACAATCTTGAGACGCGCCTCAATGTTGCCGCCGATGCACTCAGACTCCCAGCGTGGGACGCTGATGTGACCAATCTATCCGGTGGTGAGCAGCGCCGCGTTGCACTCGCAAGACTCTTGCTGAGCGAACCCGACATGCTGCTGCTCGATGAGCCCACCAACCACTTGGATGCCGAATCAGTGGGGTGGCTCGAGCGCTTCCTAGAGGGATTCACCGGAACTGTGGTGGCCATTACTCACGATCGCTACTTCCTCGATAATGCTGCCGGTTGGATTTTGGAACTCGATCGCGGCCGCGGCATCCCTTACGAAGGAAATTACTCAACATGGCTCGAAGCAAAAGATCAGCGCCTTGCACAAGAGCAGCGGCAAGAGGCCTCCAGGCAAAAAGCCATCAAAGCGGAGCTCGAGTGGGTTAGATCAAACCCCAAAGGTCGACAGGCAAAAAACAAAGCGCGTCTTGCACGCTTTGACGAGCTGAACTCTCAGGATTTTCAGACACGAAATGAAACCAATGAGATCTATATCCCACCAGGCCCCCGCTTAGGCGAAAAAGTAATCGAGGTAGAGGGCCTTCGAAAAGTATTTGGTGATCGTCTGCTGTTTGAAGACGTAACATTCACCGTCCCTAAAGGTGCGATCGTGGGGATTGTCGGTGCGAACGGCATGGGTAAGTCGACGCTATTCCGCCTGCTAATGGGTCATGAGCAACCCGATGGTGGCTCAGTAACCGTGGGCGAAACGGTCCAGCTAGGCTACGTCGATCAGTCGCGGGACGAACTCGATGGCTCTAAAACCGTATGGGAAGAGGTATCGGATGGCCTAGATATCATTCGAATCGGCACCTACGAGGTACCTTCGCGCTCTTACATTGGCCGATTCAACTTTAAAGGGTCAGACCAACAGAAGTTCGTCAAAGACCTCTCAGGGGGCGAACGCAATCGATTGCACCTTGCGAAACTACTCAAGCAGGGCGCCAATGTATTGCTACTCGATGAGCCCACCAATGATCTCGATGTCGAGACACTGCGCGCGCTCGAGGATGCAGTGCAGGCCTTTCCCGGCTCAGCTATGGTGATATCGCACGACCGATGGTTCCTCGATCGCATTGCCACCCATATTCTTGCTTATGAAGACGACGGCTCAGTTATTTTCCACGAGGGTAACTACGCCGAATATGAGGAAGACCGTCGGGCACGTCTTGGCAGAGATGCCGAGGTACCGAGCCGGGTAAAGCACCGAAAGCTCATGTAATCGAGGCGGCAC
>NZIJ01000060.1 GCA_002689915.1 Halieaceae bacterium
TTTGTTTGTCGATTGCCTCCACTGCCGCGGCAACTGATAACGTCTCTTGGGTAAGCGGCGTCCCGAACTTCAAGTGCACACGTCCTTTCTCGTTGGTAATACCCGCTGCAATACTCTCAAGATCCTCAAATTGACGCTTTTGGTAGTTGTCACCTACTGCCAACTCCTGAGCCTTTCGAACATCGCAAGGATCAAGTTCGTAGGAAATAGTAATCGGCACAATATTGACTTTTCCCAACACATCATCCGGCGATTCAAGTGGCTTATCACGCGACAATGTCAGCATTTTTAGCACTGCGGCCTCGGTTCTGTCATCGCCATCTTTCGCACGCCCTTCTCGGTGCGCAATCCAGAGTGAACCTCTGTTTTCTTCGATAGCACTGCGCATGAAGCTTGCTAGCTCCTTAGAAGCCGCCAATTGTTGCTTAGGACCACTCAAATTACGTTTAACAATAAAGCTTTTATTAATACGCATAATGTGGGCCACCCAAGGCTTCTGCAGTAGGTTGTCGCCAATTGCGATTTGCGCGGTTCGGTGGCCCTGTTCTACCAGCACGATATTGGCGTAGGCGGAATCCATGACAATGTCTCTGTGATTACTGATAAACAAATAAGAGCTATCGGCAGACAGTTGCTCAATTCCGTCGCTGGAAAACACTGAAGTTGACGCCACAACTTTGTCTAGATGAGGTTTAACCAAACCCTGAAATGCCTCGACCGTGTCAACGCCCACTAACTGCTTTCTCAAGAAGCGTCGAGCAAACAACCGCGCGACACCAGGAAGCCATTGAGCAGCTTTATTGCCTCTCAAGGCCATGAGCGTGTCGATGAATTCATTGTCTGATAAGAGCGCATCAACCACCGCACTGACTTCGGCATCTCGGTAAGGTCTTATCTCGCTGTAGAGGTCTGCCATTTAATTGCTGCCGATATCGAATCAACCAATAAAGATTGATCGCACTGAATCCCATTATTAACGCATTTAGCCTTTTCTAGCCTGCGTATTCTGGTAGCATCGCCACCCGTCGTGAACCCTACCTGCGGAGAAGAAGAGATGGAAGCATCTAGCGCATATTTGATGTTTTTGGGAGTATCCTGCTTGCTATTGAGTTGGGCGTTACTCCTCATAACAGCATGGAAAGAAGATTATGCATGGGGCATGTTCTCGCTCCTGTTGCCACCTGTTGGCTATGGCTACGCACTTTTTCGTTTTGCAGAAGCCAAAGAGCCCCTTTTACTTGCCGGTGTTGGCTGGTTATTAGTCATCCTAGGGCTCTAACTTAGACATTATTACCGTATGGGCGCTGAGCGGTTGACATAGACATCGACCTCACCCAATATCTGCGCCCTTTGAATTCCGGAGAGATTTCGTGGCGAACTCACCACAGGCTCGTAAAAGAGCAAAACAGAACGACAAGCAACGCGCTCATAATGCAAGCCTTCGCTCGCTCGTTCGCACCAAGATGAAGCAGGTTCTCGCTGCTGTAAGCGCTGGCGAACACGGCCCTGCGCAGGAAGCGTACAACAGTGCGGTCCCTGTCATTGACCGTATGGCCAACAAGGGCATCATCAAAAAGAATAAAGCGGCACGTCACAAGAGTCGGTTAAATGCAAAAGTTAAGGCGCTGGCATAACACCACCGCCTCGAGCCGTCATACAGCGGCTCGATTGTGAATATTCTACGCTAGTTTCCACGCTCCCCNCTAAGCGAGCTTGTTAAACTAGCGGCATGTCTACTACNACCATCACCGACAACAGTTTCCGCTTCTTNTTTGAAGACGCGGATGTNCGTGGTGAGACGGTTACCCTGCACCATGTTCTCAACGATCTTTACGCGGCCCATCCTTATGGAGACGGCGTTAAGCGTTTGCTCGGTGAGTTCGCTGCAGCNACAGTTGTCATCAGCAATAACCTGAAATTTANAGGGCGCGTTGTGCTTCAAGGGCGCAGCGACGGACCGGTCTCACTTGTCATGGTTGAATGCTCCTCGGAGGGCCAAGTNAGAGGGCTGGCGAAGGGNCAACTAGACGCGCCACAAGGCCCCTTAAGTTCNCTTCTGCCNAGCGGCGTTTTGACCCTGACGATCGAGCCTGAAACAGGTCAGCGTTACCAGGGCGTNATTGCTGCACAACGCGACGAGCTGTGCGATGTNCTCAGCGATTACTTTGAGCAGAGCGAGCAGTTAGCNACCAAGTTTTGGCTATCAACCGAGNNCGGNGTNGCCGCGGCGCTGATGCTACAGCAGCTTCCAAAGCAAGTNGTTTCGGATGAGACNGTGCGGTTTGANCAGTGGCAGACGCTCTGNGCNCTCGCTGACACNGTGACNGGGCGCGAGCTCATAGCCGTGGGCACTGACCAACTTCTCTANCGACTTTTTAATGAATGGACAGTTAAGCGTTTCGAGCCCAAAGGGATCGTATTCGAATGTAACTGCTCGAGTGAGCGAAGCTTAAATGCCATCCGCTTACTACCGAAACATGAGATCACTGAGCTCTTTGAGGAGCANGAAACAGTGACGATGAACTGCGAAATGTGTAGCAAAAGCTACTCNTATTCGTTATCCGACGTTAGACCAGAAGAGGAGCCNACTCTCCACTGATCTGGCACACGTTTTCTTCACACTCACACTGGAAGTAGACATAAATGACCGTTGAACAGAGTGCACAAGCACCGATCAAACACACAGACAACAATGCCGCTCAACTCATTGAAATGGCTTTGGACCGCAANGAGGGCTGCTTAACCGACACCGGNGCGCTCCGCGTTGAAACGGGCCACAGAACGGGACGATCACCCGCTGATCGGTTCATCGTCCGTGAACCNTCTAGCGAAGANGCTGTTGAATGGGGNAGCGTGAANCGCGAGTTCTGCTCGGATAAATTNGACGCGCTGTGGGACCGGGTTAAGGCTCACGTCGCCAACAACGAACAGTGGATACAGCACCTNCATGTCGGTGAGCATTCCGACCATTACCTTCCGGTAAGNGTTACNACGGGAACCGCATGGCAGAGCCTGTTCGGTCGCAATATGTTCATTCGCCCCGAAAACTACAACCCGTCAGATAAGGCCGAGTGGAAAATCTTAAATGTCGCAGATTTTGTCTGTGTGCCGGAGCGTGACGGTACAAATTCTGACGGTGTTGTGATCATTAACTTTGGTCAGCGCAAAGTGCTCATTGCNGGTATGCGCTATGCCGGCGAAATGAAAAAAGCCATGTTCTCGGTTCAGAATTTCCTGCTACCAGAAAAAGACGTTCTCCCAATGCACTGCTCAGCAAACATNGGCGATGAAGGTGATACCACGCTATTTTTCGGGCTATCCGGNACAGGAAAAACAACGCTNTCCGCCGATCCCGCACGCTATCTCATTGGCGACGANGAGCATGGCTGGTCCACGGGTTCCGTCTTNAATATCGAAGGNGGATGCTATGCCAAGACTATCGACCTAAGTCAGAAAAATGAGCCCATNATTTGGGATGCTATTCGCTTTGGTGCCATCGTTGAAAACGTGGCGCTCAATGAGGCCCGCCATGCGGACTATTCCAATACGTCNCTCACTGAGAACGGNCGNTGTTGTTACCCGCTNTATCACGTCGAGAANCGCTCTGCGACNAACATGGGTGGCGAACCCAAATGCGTNATCTTCTTAACCTGCGANGTCTCCGGCGTCCTGCCGCCCGTTAGCTTATTATCAAAAGAAGCTGCNGCCTTTCACTTCTTNTCNGGCTACACCGCTCGCGTCGGATCAACCGAGCTGGGTGCTGAAGCGGGAATCCATCCGACGTTTAGTACCTGTTTTGGCGCACCGTTTATGCCAAGACCCGCNCAGGACTACGCCGATTTNTTGATGAAACGCATCGAAGATTTTGGGTCTCAGGTGTACTTGATTAACACCGGCTGGACCGGTGGGTCAGGNGGNGCCAACGGNAANGGCAGTCGCTTCCCCATCCCGGTGACNCGAGCCGTTGTAGCCGCAGCGCAAAGCGGCGCCCTTCTTGATGTCGAGACCAAACACATCGATGCGCTGAATCTTGATTTCCCAGTGAGCATTCCNGGCGTGACNGAGGANTTCATTGACCCCAGAGCAAGCTGGGGTGATGACGCCGCCTACGATGCGCAAGCTNAGCAATTGGCCGGGTTGTTCACNGCGAATATTCAAAAATTTGANATCAGCGANGCGATTGTTGCNGCAGGTCCGAAATGANGNCCGCTTGNNANGACTGATGTTNTAAAAAGANAAGGGGCCCAANAGGCCCCTTTTTTGTTNACTCTTTTGTTCACTTNGCTGAGNTAGGCATCTCACNATGCCAGCGCCTTCGNCCCNTTACGCGANAAGNTCNCGAACAGCCGGCCAAGATCNTCNCCCAACAGATACAGCGCAGGGACCAGAACAAGNGTTACGCCCGTTGCNAACATAACNCCAAAGGACAAAGAGACNACCATAGGAATGAGNAACTGCGCCTGNACGCTTGTCTCCAACATGATAGGAACNAGCCCNACAAAGGTCGTTACCGACGTTAGAATAATCGGGCGAAAACGGTCGGTGGCNCCNTGTANCAACGCNCTCTCAAGNTCCATCCCCTCGGCTCGGAGGTTGTTAATTCGGTCGATCAAAACNAGGTTGTCATTAACCACAACGCCTGCGCANGCGATCACGCCCATGATGGAGAACATACTGACCTGCCATCCCAGCATCCAGTGCCCGAAGATGGCGCCCATNAATCCAAAGGGGACNGCAGTNAGAACGAGAAAGGGCTGCCAATANGATTTAAACGCAATCGCCATCAGTCCGAAAATAACGAGCATCGACAACATGCCCAGGTAAACCATGGCTTGCTGGAANTCTATTTCCTCCTGTAACTCCCCATCCATATTGATCGAGAGCCCCGGATACATCTGNAACCACATCGGCCCGTCGTTCTGCAAAATAGACTCAACGATGGCACGAGGCGGNGCCCCGTCATCAGCGACATCCGCTGCAACCTCGAGNGTCCTGAGNCGATTAACACGCTCTATCGATTGATAGCCNGTCTCNACGCGATAAGTNGCCACTGTCGAAAANGGCACNTCCCTACCACTACTGGTNCGAATGTACATCGAATTAATATTGGCGATGGCTCTGCGTTCGGACTCTGGGTANCGCACCATCACCCGNACATCTTCACCATCACGGGGAATACGCTGCACTTCCTCCCCATAAAATGCCTGCCGAATTTGTGTTGCCACATCAGCNAGGGTNATCCCCAAGTTNTCGGCCGCAGGCTTTAAGGAGAGAACAAGCTCCTCAAGNGGCGCATCGAAACTGTCGCTGATATCAAACACCCCAGGATACCGCNCAAGCGATGATCGAACTTCACCGGCCAGCAACTCCAAGTCAGCAATACTGTCTGACGCGAACTGCAATGTAATCGGCTTTCCCGGATCACGAATAGTGAAGTCAAAGCGAACATCCTTGGCCTCGGAAAGATCACCGAGTCGCTCACGTAAGCGCTTTGCAACCTCCTCCGTATCAAGGTCGTCGCTAACCGTTTGCATGACCAAATCGATTTTGTTGCCGCCCGCGACACCTAAAATATTATCGATCGCCCCTGTTTCAGCAAATCNTGGCTGCGTGTTGTAGCTCGCTTTGATTTCCTCTGCCGCGTTAATCATTCGATCGCGCATCGCCTGCGTNTCGCTAAANGCACCGCCCTGTGGCATCTCAATATTGCCCACCACAAAGTCAGAATTAACACGNGGGAAAAAGGCGCTCTTNAGNTAGCCGCCACCAAACAGCGCCAAGCTTAGGCACAGCATAACCAGGAAGAAACCGCCNACCATGGCATGGTTACGCAGGCATTTNTCNAGAAATGGCCGATAGCNATCGTTCGCAAACCANGACAANCCATCAGCGCAGGCTCTGCGCGTTCGGCCAAGCCAGCTAGTGGGTGGCGTATCCGGNTCAGGCTTCATGTGCGCCAAGTGTGACGGCAAAATCAATAAACTCTCGATGAGTGAAAACGCCAAAGCCAGACAAACAACGACCGGAATACCCATCGAAGCGGGTCCCCACTCTCCNGGNAAAAAGAACATNGGTGCGAAAAAAACCATGGTGCTAATCACAGCNAAGACCACGGGTTTTACAACCTGCCTNGCGCCAACTAATGCCCCATGCTCACCGCTCAATCCACGACTTTGNGCTGAGTGCACCGACTCACCGACAATAATCGCNTCGTCAACCACNATGCCTAACGTCAGTAAGAAGGCAAAGAGGGAGATCATATTCAGCCCCTGACCNGTGTAGGGGAGCACAAACAAGGTCCCCATGTAGGCCACGACAATGCCGACAGANACCCAAAATGCCAGCATCGGCCGCAAGAACANCATGAGNACGACAATAACGAGCACCAGCCCGCCCAAGCCATTCGATACNAGGGTTCTNACGCGCTCCTTGAANGACTTAGACGGATCCTGCCAGAACTCNAGCGAAACNCCTTCNGGTAGGGTCTGCGACCGCTCGGCAACCCATGCNTTAACCGTATCGGTTGTCAGGATAACGTCGGGGGAAGTCGTGACATAGACGTTCAAGCCAAGNGAGCGCTGACCGTTAAACTCAATGTCGACGTCAATATCTTCAAAGGTGTCCCTAATTGTGGCGACATCACTGAGTAAAAGCTCTTGTCCGGAGAGGTCACTGCGCAAAACAATCGACTCAAAATCAGCACGATCGTAGGCCTGACCACGAGTCTGGATCAGCAAATCGCCGCTCTCTCGCTTGACCGACCCTGCAGGCAGGTTGATTGATGCTCGCCTCACCGCATTGGCGAGCTGATCAAACGTAATCTGGTAGCGCTGAAGGCTCTCCTCGGCGACCTCAATTGACACTTCATAGGGGCGCGCCGTCTGCAGTTCAACAATCGAGACCCACGGTTGACGCACTAGCTCATCTCGCAACGTCTCTCCCAGCTGCTTCATCTCCCGCTCGCTGAGATCACCGTAAATTTGAACGCGGCCCATTTGGTGCCGGTAAGTCAATTCAGTGACGGTAGGTCGTTCGGCGTCAGAGGGAAACGTGCGGATTGCATCAACGCGGGTGTTGATATCGTTGGTTAGCTTCTGTGTTGGGTAGTCGCTCTCGACTTCCACCATAACGATAGCCAGTCCCTCGCGCGAGACGGAGCGAAGCTCTTCGATCCCATTTAGATCATGAACCGCCTCTTCTATCCTGACTGAGATTTGTTCCTCAACTTCGCTCGGGCTTGCGCCGCGAAACTCCATTCGAATCTCGATCTGGTTAATTTCAGGCGTAGGGAAAAACTGCTTATCCAGCTTGGGGATACTGGCAAACCCGCCGATGATTAGAAGCACCATCAGTAAGTTCCCGGCGATAGGGTTCTTAATAAACCAAGTAACGGGTCCGTTCATATCAGTTAACCGCCATCACTTGAACGCGCAAGCCTGGAAACAATGTATTGTTCAGTTCTGCGACAACAACATCACCCGAGGCAACACCCGACACCCAAACACGATCGCTGTCTCGGTTAACAACCGAGACATCCTTGCGCTCCAAGATGGATTGCTCGTTGACGACCAAAATATGCCCATCGGGACTCAGCGCCGTGTTCGATAGCTCAATAACCTGCGGTACGGGACGACCTAAAATTTCAGCACTCGCAAAGACACCCGGTGTGAGCGCCGGTCTACCTGAGGCAAGCGCTGGGCTTCCACTAAACTCCACGATGAGATTCGCCACGCGACTGCGTCGATCGATTTCAGCTTCTGAGCGGACGATAGGTGCCGAGAAATTCCAAACCTTGTCGCCAATATTGACCGTCACCGCTGCAGATGACCCCACCAAACCACCCGATGACGTAAGAAGTCTCTCCGGCAATAGCGCTAACTGCGCATCGGAAATGGGTAAGCGCAACTCGAGCGCCTCAATTGCATAAACTTGCGCGAGCGGCGTTCCGTTACCGACAAACTGCCCCACGTCTGCACGCTTTTGTAAGACGCGCCCATCGAAAGGCGCTCGAATAATGGTCCTTTCAAGCGCCAGTTGAGAGGCCGCAACATCGGCCTTGGCCGCGGTAACCGCCAGTTCCGCTGCTCTGAGCTGTGGCTTTCGTAAAAAGAGATCGTTAGCCTCAGCCGTGCCCAATTCACGCCACTCCCTCGCAGCCTGCCGACTCCTTCCGCGCTCCTCTGCTAGGCGCTGCTCTGCCTGAGCCAGTGAGGCCTGTGTTCTCGCAAGAGCGAATTCATAGTCATCGGGTTCAATCGTGAGCAAAATATCGCCTGTCTGGAAGAATCCACCATCGGCAAAACTTTCACTCACCTCGACCACTTTGCCCGCAACTTGGGCGGCGAGGTCTACCTGCGTTTTAGCACTGATGGTGCCCTGCGTTCTCACCCGCAACTGATGCACAGCTGGCGCAGCGTCGATCACCTCAACCATCGGCGCAGGGCGCTCTGGAGGCGCACCCGCCTGGGGCTCGGATTTCGCCGTCAACACTACCCAAGTCGCGACTAAACCAGCGAGCGTTGCAAGCCCCGCAATCGCAATTTTTCGAATCGAAAGCCGCGAGACCACTGCGATTCCTTCGGCGGTGTCAGACATAGTTCATTCCAGTATTGAAGAGAGCGTAGATTTGGGGACAAGACCACGCAAAAACAAGTGTGGCGTCTAGCTTTTGTCCCTTAGGTGTTACGTCAATATACGCGAGAGGTTGAAAAACCCGTCGCGCGTTAGATACGTGAAAACTACACGCGCAGATCCGTGCCTTGATCGCGTTAGACACCCAGAAAAATAGTCTGAGGCCTTGCCTACTGACACCGTTTTCGCTGACTATGGTGGGGATCAACTAGTACCTACTATCTTCAATTTTTAACCTTCACGGAGACTCTAATGGCTCTTTCTTCTGGGGATAATGTCCCATCTTGTACGCTCTCGGTTATGGGCGATTCAGGCCCTACACCGCTCACCACAGACGATCTTTTCAACGGTAAGCGTGTTTTGCTGTTTGCACTTCCAGGCGCCTTTACACCGGGCTGTTCAATGGCGCACCTGCCTGGCTACGTCGCTACAGCGGACAAAATTAAAGCGGCTGGCGTCGATACCATTGCATGCCTGTCGGTCAACGATGCCTTTGTTATGGGCGCATGGGGCGAGGCTCAGAACGCCAGTGAGATCGTTATGGTGGCTGACGGAAACTGCCAATTTACCGATGCGATGGGTCTGACGCTGGACGGAACTGGCTTTGGAATGGGTAAGCGTAGCCAGCGGTATGCAATGATCGTAGACAACGGTGTTATTTCGCACATCAATGTCGAAGATGGGCCCGGTGTTGACGCAAGCTCCGCTGAGACCATGATGGCTTTGCTCTAATTTTTCATTAGAGACAGTCCAAGGTGGTGAGGGCGTCACGTTAAAAAATTCGGTTAGCGTGCCGCCGTCACCCCAAACACAACCGCACTGATTACCAAAACACCAAGCACGTTCACCCAAATGCCCCATCGCACCATGGTTTGAATGCCAATTTGCCCCGTCCCGAACACAACGGCATTCGGTGCTGTTGCAACAGGCAGCATGAAAGCGCAACTGGCGCTCATGGCTGCAGGCACCATTAAAATCAACGGATCAATCTGAGCCGCCATCGAAGCAGCCGCCAATATCGGCATCAGCAGCGCTGTGGTTGCGGTATTTGAGGTAGCCTCCGTAAGCGCGGTCACAAGAATCGCCACCATAACAATCGCAAAGAGCGTAGGGACTAACGCCAAGTTCGCGAGAAGCTCTCCTACCTGAGTACTCAATCCCGACGCTACAAAGCCCTTAGCAAGCGTAATACCCCCGGCAAATAGCAACAGTACGCCCCAGGGTATGGCACTGGCTTGCTCCCAGCTGATAAGGGGTTCACCGGTCTTATCTCGGCTTACAAACATGGCGATCACAGCACAAAATGCGACCGCCGCATCATTGGCCATGGGCATATCGAGCCACTCGCGCCAGCCTCCGAAAGGCTCAGTGCGTGTCATCCAGGCTAAGGCTGTGAGGGCGAATATAACGAGCACACGCTTCTCTGCGCTACGCCACTCACCAATGTCAGGAAGCGCCACTGTGAGGTCATTGGGAACTTGCCGAGCGAGAAATAGCGCAATAGTTGGAACCATCAAAGCGACCACTGGAATTCCCCAAGTCATCCACTCGCTAAAGGAGACAGCGGTCCCCGTTGTCTCCTCGTAAACTTGCATAAAAATAAGCGTTGGCGGTGTCCCAATCGGCGTTCCTAGGCCACCAATGCTGCATGCCCATGCCAAACCTAATAACAGTGGCGGTGCGAGCGCCTTAGGGGCACTCGACGACGCGATAACAGCCAACGCTACCGGTAACAGCATCAAAACCGTCGCCGTATTCGAAATCCACATGCTGAGTAACGCAGCCGCCAACATAAAGCCTAGTATCAGCCTCCGCGGTTCGTTCGCACCCACAAGACGCACCACAGTCAGGGCTATACGCGTGTGCGCGCCCGTTGACTCCATTCCCTTTGACAAGAGAAAGCCGCCCATGAGGAGCAAAATGAGCGGCGACCCGTATGCAGCGCCGACATCTGCTGGACTAATAACACCCAGCAAGGGCAAGAGGGCCATGGGTACGAGTGATGTTACTGGAATGGGGATTGGCTCAAAAATCCACCAAAAAACGCAAAGTATCGCCACTGCGCTGGTAATAGAGGCCGCGTGTGACTGATCAAAAAGGTGGGATAGCAGACCTACCGTCACCGCGGCTACTAAACCGGGGATTATTGATGTACTCAAATTATACGAAATCGACTTCGGCATTGCGCACTACCCATACTTGTTCGTTACACTGTCGGCATGAAATCTCAGCTGTCTCCCCTTGTCGATACCTTCGACCGTCGCATTCGTTATCTCAGATTATCCGTAACGGATCGTTGTGACTTCCGATGCCAGTATTGCATGACCGAGGAGATGCGTTTTTTACCCCGTAAATCGGTGCTGTCCGAGGACGAGGTTATCCGACTAGCCACCTTATTTGTTGAGTTGGGTGTCGAAAAAATTCGTCTGACAGGTGGTGAGCCTCTGATTCGCCCCGACATCGTTGGTATTGCACGCAGGCTCAATGCCATCGACGGACTCAAAGAACTCGTACTCACGACTAACGGCAGTCAACTGACGACTTTAGCTACACCACTGGTGGACGCGGGCGTTTCGCGGATCAATGTCAGCCTCGATACGCTTTGCGAACGACAATTCGCTGAACTCTCTCGCACGGGCCACCTTGATAAGGTTCTGCGTGGCATTGATGCTGCCATTGCGGCCGGATTTCAGCGGATCAGACTCAATACCGTGTTGTTAACCGGTCAGAACGAGGAACAAATTGAGCCGCTTCTCGACTACGCCTTGGAAAAGGGTATTGATATTGCCTTTATCGAAGAAATGCCGATGGGCCATATTACTCAAACTGAGCGCGAACTCAGTCTCGTACCCTCGGCTCAAGTGCTTGAAACGATCAAATCACGATTCTCTCTACTGCCCATCGTTGGCGGCGCGGCAGACGGTCCTGCAAGGCGCTATGCCATTGAAGGGACCGACACTGAGGTGGGCGTTATTTCACCCATCACTCACAACTTTTGCGATTCTTGCAACCGGCTTCGCGTGACGCCCGACGGTAGACTCGTTTTGTGCCTAGGGCACGAAAACGCGCTAGATTTGCGGCAAATGCTCAGAAGCGACATGGATTCGTCCAGTTTGAAACGTGCAATTGTTGCCGCGCTTGCGTATAAACCCGAACGTCACGTGTTCGATCAACCAGACGAGCCTCAAGTTGTTCGCTTAATGAACGTCACGGGCGGTTGATCACAAACTAGGATTTTCTATGTCACACTCGTTTCCAAAGCTGGGGAGCGTCGAGAGTATTATCGAGTCGCTTGCCGCCGAGGGCTACATCTGCAACGAACAGATAGCCACCGTCGTCTACTTAGCCGCCGCACTCGAAAAACCTATTCTGGTAGAGGGCCCCCCAGGCGTGGGTAAGACCGAACTTGCCAAAAGTTGTGCCGAACTTACTGGGGCTCCCCTGGTTAGACTGCAGTGCTACGAAGGCCTCGACGAGTCGAAAGCAATTTACGAATGGAAGTACGGCAAGCAACTTCTCTACACCCAGCTGCTGAAAACGCAGTTAGCCGAAGTCATGGAGGGCGCTACAGGGCTCCGTGAGTCGATAGAGCGCCTGCACAGTTTCGATGACGTTTTCTTCTCCAAAGAATTTTTGGAACCAAGGCCCCTACTTCAAGCAATCGATGCCGATNACGGTGTTGTTCTACTGGTCGATGAGATTGACAAGGCCGACTTTGAATTTGAGTCGCTGTTACTAGAGGTGCTCTCGGACTTCCAAGTCTCTATTCCTGAGCTAGGCACCTTGAAAGGCCGCTCCAAGCCACTGGTCTTTTTAACCAGTAACGATACGCGCGATCTATCCGACGCCCTGAAACGGCGCTGTCTGCACCTCCATATCGACTTCCCCACCACAGAGCTGGAAGGGAAAATTGTCCGAGCGCGAGTNCCGCAAATNACCGAAGCTATGACCGACCATCTCACNTCCTTTGTGAGCAAAGTACGTGAACTCGATCTGAAGAAACTNCCTTCGGTTTCNGAGACCATNGATTGGGCGAAGAGCTTGGTCTTATTGCATGCTGATTCGCTAGATGAAGAACTTGTCCGCAGTTCCTTAAACGCACTCCTCAAATACGAGGACGATTTGAGTACCGTGGTAGACAATCTCACCGAANTACTCAGCCAAGACGTTAAGGCCTCCCAGGCCAGCTAACGCCATGAATGCGCCTCGAGTTCTCAGTCAAGACGCCCCTACCGACCGGCTATTAGCGTTTATTGAGTTTCTGAGAGGTCGAGACATCTTCATTTCACCGGCTGATTCCCTGGTCGCTATGGAAGTTGCAGGACTGGTGGGCTACGCCGATCGCAGGCTNCTCAAGAACGGCTTGGGCAGTGCACTTGCGAAGTCCAAATTCGAGATAGAAATNTTCAACGAGGCTTTTGAGCANTATTTTGGTGCGCCAGANAATGACAAAAACACCGCGTCAAATAAGGACTCAAAAGAGGAGGCAGAGAGCGAGCCGGCAAGCCCCGAACAACTAGGACAGCAACTTGCCCAGGCGCTTGAAGCGCAACCCGAGCTCTCAAAGAACTTATCAAGCGATCTTGTAGAAGCCTTAAAAAGTGGTGACGAAGCGGCTATTGCCATTGCCGTCGAAACCGCGGCGCAACAAGTTGATGTCTCGGCAATAAAACTCTTAACTCAGCGGGGGCAGTACATCCGGAAAATGCTGGATGCACTGGGAGAACAAGCCTTAAGAGACGCGGCAGTTGAGTTAGAGAGTACCGAGCCCGCCGCCTTCGAGGCCGTGCAGGCACTTCGTGAGCAACTGCGAAANAANGTCCGAGATCGTGTGGATCGCGCCTATATGGTCCACGCCAGTGGCGACGCTGAAGACATGCTCGATGAGGCGCTAAGCAACATGTCTCTGGGTAACGTTGACCAGCACCATCGAGCCCGACTTAAGCGTCTGCTTGAGAAGATGACACGCAAACTTGCAGCCAGGCACGGACGCATTCGAAAACGCGTTAAACGNGGACAACTCGCGATTGCACCCACACTTCGCAAAGCCATGGCGACCGACGGCGTCCCCTTCCAGCCTCAATGGCGGAAGAGCCTGCGCAGAAAGCCTCAGATATTGATCCTCTGTGATGTCAGTGGCTCTGTCGCAGCCTACGCGAAGTTTCTACTGCTCTTTGTCCACTCGCTACAAGATATCCTGCCAAGGACGCGCAGCTTTGCGTTCTCATCAAACCTTGGTGAAGTGACCGACACGTTGCGCTCTCTGCCTGTTGAAATTGCCATCGAGCGTGTCAATTTGAAGTACGGCGGCGCCACCGACTACGCACGCGCCTTTGAGGACTTCGCCGCTCTGGCCATGGCGGATATCAATCGAGTCACCACCGTCATCGTTCTCGGTGACGCGCGGAACAACAACACCGATCCGCGACTGGACTTACTCGCCGAAATACGCGCTAAGTGTCGACAGCTGATTTGGCTCAACCCTGAGAGTCAGCGGAGCTGGAGCACAGGCGATTCGGAGATGGCGGGCGTTATGAAAAACTGCGACGTCACCGCNGAGTGCAGCACACTAAAGCAACTGGAGCGCGTCATCGACACGCTCTTGACCGAGCTGAATAGCTAAAAGATCGACGGTCATAAAGGTGTGCTCTACATGTCGGGCGATTCGTAGCTTATTGCTGTACCAACTCGCCTCATTGAGCGTACACTGCCGTGCGTCTTGTAGTGTGGATCCAAACACCTCGGAAAACGTACANGACTCCAGTGGTAATGAAGGTACTGCAGCATGACGGCCGACGCGTTCAGAAACTTGATAGCGCAAACACGAGACAAGTCGTTTCTCGTCGCCCGGCGCGGCATCGAAAAAGAAGGTTTNCGCGTCTCGCGCGATACCCACCGTATTTCACAGCTACCCCATCCGACGGCGTTGGGCTCAGCGCTTACCCACAGCGCCATCACGACGGACTATTCCGAAGCTTTGCTCGAGTTTATTACCGGCGTTCACGCGACACCCGAGTCAGCCCTCGAAGAGTTGTTTCATTTACACGCTTACACATCGCAGTCGNTGCCCGATGANATTATCTGGAGCGCNAGCATGCCCGGTGAGCTAGAGGGCGAGNCGGATATTCCCATCGCGCACTACGGATCNTCCAACATTGGGACAATGAAGCGCGTCTATCGAAATGGATTAGGGGCCCGCTACGGCAGAGCAATGCAAGCCATTGCAGGCATCCACTACAATTTCTCCNTGCCNGAGACGTTTTGGGAACTANCGCTCGCTCATTCTGAANCGACGTTATCGATNNAAGATTGGCGAACCCAAGGCTACCTCGCACTGATTAGAAACTTCCAGCGTCGTTTATGGCTCCTTAATTTTCTAACCGGGAGCTCTCCCGCGGTTAGCCGGTCTTTTCTCGCAGGCCAGGCACCAAAGCACCTGGTAGAAGGGCAGTCCAAAACCCTGATGAGTCGACACGCCACCTCGCTTCGTATGGGCGACTTGGGCTACACCAGCTCGGCACAGGACGGCTTGCAGATCTGTTACAACCAGCTTGAGACCTATATTCAAACGCTGACTGACGCCATCGTAGAACCCCATGAGCACTATGCTTCCTTGCCCCCTACGAGTCAGGGTGAGTTATTGCAGCTAAATCACGGCCTACTTCAAATTGAAAACGAGTTTTACAGCGCAATCCGACCCAAACGCGTGACCCAGTCAGGTGAGGCGCCGGTGCGAGCACTTAGAGCCCGGGGGATTGAGTACGTCGAAGTTCGTTGCCTTGACGTCAATCCATTTACCCCGCTGGGGATCGATGTGGACACAACGGCCCTTGTTGATACGTTCGTCCTGAGCTGCCTGCTTGAGGACAGTCCACTGTGTACTTCGCACTCTCGCAAGATCGACAACGAGAATAATCAGAGAGCACTCAATCAGGGTCGAAGTCCATCGCTTCGTTTACTTGACGACGCGGGCAATGAACAAACAGTGGTGGAAGCCTCCGCATCGATATTGATGTCGATGAAAGCCACAGCAGAGCTTCTCGATAGCGCTAATCAGACATCACGACATGTAGAAGCTGTAAACGCTGCTAGATCAAAAATCGCGGGTGATGAGGAGACGTACTCGGCGCGCGTGGTTCGTGAATTGGATGAGCAATCCGTCGATTACTCCACCTTGATGGGCGAGTATTCGAAGCGTTGGAATCGAATGTTCCAGGACTTCGCGCTACCGCTTAATGCAAGGACACAGCTAGCCGATGAAGCCATTGCTTCACTGCGCAAACAACGTGAAATAGAAAAGAGCGATACATCGACGTTTGACGCCTTTTTGCAGGCTTTCTACACGCAATACCACTAACGACTTTTGGGGTAAGTCGAGCAGCGAAAGGCGGACCTCCCGCTGCTCTCCTGTTACAACTTAGCTGCCAGCACCGACGACTGAAAGCAATTCAACTTTGAAGATCAAAACTTCATTGGGGCCGATTGCACCACCAGCACCGCCCGCACCATAAGCCAGCTCAGAAGGAATAGTGAGCTCGTACTCAGCTCCCTCACTCATCAATTGCAACGCCTCAGTCCAGCCGGGAATAACTTGTGTAACACCAAAAGTTACAGGCTGCCCTCGGCTATAGCTGCTATCAAAGACCGTACCGTTAATCAGGCGCCCCTCGTAATGCACTTCGACAGAGTCTGCGGAGGTAGGCTTGGCGCCAGTACCCGCTTTGACAACTCGGTACTGCAGACCACTCTCTGTGACCTGTACACCATCAGCGCTTGCATTCTCTGCAAGAAACGCTTGACCCACCTCGAGATTACCCGACGCGGCAGCCTGCATCTCAGCTTCTTGCTCAGCCTGCATCTTCTCCTGCATGGCCATCATTTCAGCGTTAATTTCTTCATCGGTCATTTGTGCTTCTGCACCCGAGATAGCGTCTCGAATACCCTGCGCAAACGCATCTGCATCCAGCGGAACGCCTTCTGCCTTCATTCTACGTCCCATATTCAGGGCAATGCCGTAGCTAATGCGCTGATCCTGACTTTCTAAACTCATTTCAGTCGACTCCGTGGTTTGATCACAAGCGACCAAGCCCACGCCAATCAAAATGGCTAGCGCTGCGAATCGAAATTTAACTCCCGAGAAAAAACTCGCTTTAAACATGGCAGGTTGTCCTGTGTGTTGGTGAAAGAGAAACGCATACTACGCGCCTGAAAACGGCGTGGCTACTGCCCAAAAGCAGCAATCAAACTGTCCAGGTCATCAGGGGCTGACAATGCTGTTATGAGACAAAGATTGGATTCAGCAGAAATTGAGACTGACCCCGAATGCGACGGCGTGAGGCAGTCACATAAAAGCTTGGCTAACGCCTTCTCTGCCTCCAGCTCCAATTGNAGCGCCTCNGCGTACAGTCGCGTGTATTCTTCGCCATCACGCCACACNACNCGCTGACGTCTNAGGGGCTGCAATATATGCGCTACCCACGGCGCCATNGTGCNCTCCAACGTCTTCACTTCATCTGAGGTGAGTTGNCGCCCTCGCTCTGCCAACCAGGCGTANAGCAGGGCTTGCACAACGACCANGCCACTTGAATCNTGCAANGCNAGCAANCAATCNCGTAACGCNCGTGTCTCGTAGCGATTCAGTGCCCACGCCCAAAAGGTCTCGTGCAAGCTGTCATCCATGGTTGGCCTCCAATCTTAACTTCGTGGATCGAGGACTTCTTCGCACAACGTACTCACGCCGCTGAGCATGGGACC
Organism: Halieaceae bacterium; assembly: GCA_002689915.1. Classification (GTDB taxonomy): domain Bacteria; phylum Pseudomonadota; class Gammaproteobacteria; order Pseudomonadales; family Halieaceae; genus Luminiphilus; species Luminiphilus aquimaris. The sequence continues at coordinate 17,386 of NZIJ01000060.1, forward strand.
GATCGACACAGGCCTCAGACCAAACAANACAGACAGGGCGTCGCCCACGGGTATAACCNGCGCCCCCNNCAATCTCGCCATTATGCTGGCGCAGTCTGCGAGNCAAATNTGTAGTCACCCCAGTGTAANACGANCCNTCAGCGCAACGAACCAGATAAACGAACCATGTAGTAACATCTTCACCCGACATTCGACTCCANCACTGTCATCCAAAGAAATTTTTTGAGAGTATATGTCGCGAAGCATTCGGAGGCACCATGAGCGAAAACATTACACACGTCAGTGACGCTGACTTTCAAAACGAAGTTCTATCTTCAGACGTCCCTGTCCTCGTTGATTTTTGGGCGGANTGGTGCGGNCCCTGCAAGATGATTGCACCCGTCCTAGAAGAAATCGCCAACGAGTACGGCGACAAACTCAAAGTCTGTAAAGTCGATGTTGACGCGAACCCTGANTTACCCGGTAAATTTGGTATTCGCGGCATTCCNACACTCATCGTATTCAAAGGCGGTAGTGCGGTGGAAACAAAGGTCGGNGCCCTCTCAAAGGCCCAACTTGCTGAGTTTGTAGACGGCTGCCTGTAAACCAGACTGCATCAGTTAAAATTCCTTTCAGATTCGGTAGACGCATCGCTTAAGCGGTGCTACCTTTCGTTTGTGGGCGATCTCTTCGCCCCTACCTTCCCCNGNAACGCCACTTTTAAANATCAAATCTGCGTCGCTTGGGGTGTGCTCATTGGCAAATCATTTCCTTGGCCATAGCAAAAACAACCATTTACTCATTTCCCAAAGCCACAGGTAAAACCAGTGCAAGAAGAAGAAAACNTTAATCCCGAACTAGTCGCAGCGGTCGAATCNAATGCCACAGNTGAACCAACCGCTGAGTCTGTGACNCCGGAAGCTCCNACCCAAGAGAGTCCAGCTCAAGAAGCCGCCGACGGCGAAGAGAAAGCTTCACGAACACTCAAGCTTAATCGATCTGCTGANAGCGCAGCTGAGACTGCGAANACAGATCAGGCTGCAGCTTCAGAGTCGGCAACCAACTCGGAAGCGGCCCCTGCTCAAGAAGACGGTGAGAATCAAGGCGGTGGACGTAACCGCAGGAACCGGAATCGCCGGAACCGTCGCGAGCCACATGTCCCCTCTGAAAACCCCATGAGCCTGACCGAGCTTAAGACGAAGTCGACACAAGAATTAATCGACATGGCGGCAGAGATGGGCATTGAGAACATGGCCCGGTCTCGCAAGCAAGACATTATTTTCTCGTTACTGAAGCGACATGCGAAGAGTGGCGAAGATATTTTCGGTGACGGCGTACTCGAAATNNTATCGGACGGCTTTGGTTTCTTAAGATCGGCAGACAGCTCCTTCCTCGCCGGGCCNGACGATATTTACGTAAGCCCAAGTCAAATTCGCCGCTTNAATTTGCGGACCGGTGACACGGTCACGGGGATGATTAGACCCCCCAANGACTCCGAGCGTTATTTTGCCCTGCTGAAAGTCAGCGAGGTTAACTTTGAGTCGCCCGAGACNGCGAAGGCAAAAATTCTATTTGAGAACCTCACNCCATTGTTNCCCGACGAGCGCCTNACGCTGGAAAAAGGCAATGGCTCAACAGAGGATCTAACAGGTCGAATCATCGACTTGTGCTCGCCAATTGGTAAGGGGCAACGAGGCCTGCTCGTGGCACCGCCAAAGGCGGGTAAGACAATCATGATGCAAAGTGTTGCCCAGGCGATCATCAGTAATAACCCCGAGTGCTACATCATCGTTTTGCTGATCGACGAACGTCCTGAAGAAGTGACTGAAATGCAGCGCTCGGTCGGCGCTCGAGGCGCCGAAGTGGTTGCCTCGACCTTTGACGAGCCGCCTTCACGACACGTTCAAGTGGCTGATATGGTCATCGAGAAAGCAAAGCGCTTAGTTGAACATAAGCGCGATGTCGTAATCTTACTCGACTCTATTACCCGGTTGGCACGCGCCTACAACACGGTCGTACCCAGTTCAGGAAAGGTTTTAACAGGTGGTGTTGACGCGCACGCGCTCGAGCGCCCTAAGCGTTTCTTTGGTGCAGCGCGTAACATCGAGGAAGGCGGGAGTCTCTCAATTATCGCAACAGCACTCACTGAGACGGGCTCTAAAATGGATGAAGTTATCTACGAGGAGTTCAAAGGCACCGGTAACATGGAGCTGCACCTAGATCGCAAGATCTCGGAGAAGCGTGTGTACCCCGCTATTAATATTAGACGCTCAGGCACACGCCGCGAGGAACTCCTTACTGGAGAAGACGAATTGCAGCGTATGTGGATTTTACGAAAGCTTCTCCATGGTATGGAGGACCTTCCCGCTATTGAGTTCCTGCAAGACAAACTCCGGGACACTAAGTCCAACGATGAGTTCTTCCGCTCTATGAAGCGAAAGTAAGTAGAGGGCGCCGTGAGGCGCCTTTTTGCTTTCTAAGCCCACCTTATTGCATGGCAGTTTTACGACGCCACATCCACACCCGCCTCTACTGTGTCATGCTAGGTATCGAAGGATATGTGAGATAACACTATGAAGTTTCGGGACCTCCGAGAGTTTCTTTCCATGCTAGAAGCCAGCGGCGATCTAGTGCGCATCAAAGAAGAAATTGACCCTAATCTGGAAATGACAGAAATAGCGGATCGCACCTTGCGAGGTGGTGGTCCTGCCCTGCTCTTTGAGAACCCCAAGGGTTACGACATGCCACTTCTCGCCAATCTATTTGGGACAGAGAAACGAGTGGCACAAGGAATGGGCGCAGACTCCATTGAAGCCCTCAGAGAAATCGGTGAACTACTGGCTTATTTACGCCAACCCGATCCGCCGAAGGGAATGCGCGACCTAATTGATAAAGCGCCTCTGCTAAAGAAAGTTTTGAATATGGGGCCCAAGACAATCAGTCGCCCGCCCTGCCAAGACGTTGTTATCGATACAGACGCCATCGATCTAAACAAACTACCGATTCAAACTTGCTGGCCGGGCGATGTTGGCCCGCTGGTTACTTGGCCACTCGTTGTCACGCGCGGACCCGAGAAACCACGCATGAACCTTGGCATTTACCGCATGCAACTGATTGGTCGCAACAAATTGATCATGCGCTGGCTGTCGCATCGAGGTGGTGCGCTTGATTTCAGAGACTGGTGTCTTAAGCGACCGGGCGAGCCTTATCCGGTTGCCATTGCGCTGGGTGCTGACCCCGCGACAACACTTGGCGCGGTGACGCCCGTTCCAGATGCGCTCTCCGAATATGCCTTCGCCGGCTTACTTCGCGGTGGCAAGACCGAGCTCGCAAATTGCCTGACGCAGCGTTGTAAAGATAACGAACTGCTCGTTCCCGCTAATTCTGAGATTATCTTAGAAGGCTACATTGACCCCGAGGAAATGGCTGACGAAGGCCCCTTTGGCGATCACACCGGTTATTACAACGAGGTTGAGAGCTTCCCTGTATTTACCGTAGAAAAAATGACAACACGCAAGAACCCCATTTATCACAGCACCTACACTGGGCGTCCACCGGATGAGCCCGCGATCCTTGGCGTCGCGCTCAATGAGGTGTTTGTCCCATTACTACAAAAACAGTTTCCTGAGATTGTCGATTTTTATCTGCCACCCGAGGGCTGCTCATACCGAATGGCGGTTGTAAGCATGCGCAAAGAATATCCGGGACATGCTAAACGGGTGATGCTCGGCATATGGTCATTTTTGCGGCAGGTTATGTACACAAAGTTCATCATCGTCACCGATGAGGACGTCGATGTGCGCAACTGGGAAGACGTGGTTTGGGCGATGACGACGCGTATGGACCCACGCCGCGATTCCGTCTTTATCGACAATACACCCATTGATTACCTGGATTTTGCATCGCCCGTTGCCGGACTGGGCTCAAAAGTGGGCATGGATGCAACCAACAAATGGGAAGGTGAGACCGACCGCGAGTGGGGTAGCTCGATTCAAATGAGCGACGACGTCAAAGCAAAAGTCGATGACTTGTGGGACTCCTTAGGCATTACGCTACCGGGTCGTCGAAAATAAGGCCCGCGTGCTTAAGATTAAAAGCCGTCGCCCTCGAGTCGCTTAAGCCCCACCCCGAAGTCTGCGAGCACCTAATGCCGTAATTAAGTGCTCCGACGCCTGCTTCTTATGCGCGTCGATTAACAGGTTATCGCCCGCGTCACCGGCTAGCGCATGAGCCTTAAGTAGCGTAAGCGCCAAGGACGCGGCCCCTCTGTCGTCAGTGGCTGCAATATTCGTAAGACGCTCCGCCAGTTGTTCTGCACTATTGGGCTGGTGAACGGCAAGGACGCCGTTCAAGGCATCGTACCAAGAGGCCCCGGCCGTCTCTAAAAGCACCACATCGACATCCTTTGTTGCACCCAGCTGATAAAGCCGCGAGACGTATTCAACCCTTAAGGCCTCATCAGCCTTGTCTGAGACCGCAACGCTGCTCCATATCTTGTTAAGTTGGCTGGGCTTTTGACTCGCACGAATTTGCCGCACCAAAAGCCAGTGTCTTAACTGCTTGGTGCGCGACTCAGACTGCCAAGATGACTTCTCCAACTTACCCGCTTTACCTAAAAGGCCTGCCGTATTTTCACTCAAAACATCGTCGAGGCTGGAGTGGATGAGTTCCAGATTCTGCTCCTCTTTGCGCCTGCCCAGCCAACGGCCAAACCCAGGGACAACTCCCAGTATGATCCTCACTAATTGTCCAACGAGACGTAAGAGAATCAATAGCCCTACAACAGCAAGGAACAAAGCCACCAAGCTTGTCTCAAGGCGGTAGCCACCCACTTGAAGCAACACATAACCTGGGTCCCGGGATACAAAAGACGCAAGCGCAACGCCCACGATTAACCCCGTGGCGATCAGCCACAACCACCGCTTCATTCGGGAACGCTCGCTGGCGCGTTATCGCCGAAATCAGTGCTAAGGAGCACACTCGAATTTGTCGTGTCGGCACCCTCAACGCGCTCGTTATTGATCACCTTGAGTGTCTCAAGTCTTGGCAATTCCAGCCTCAAAGACAGTGAGCTAAGGGCTGCTAACTCGTCGATAACGGCAACCACAGCGGGATCATCATTTGACGACGGAAGTTCTGCCAGAATCACTTCGGCTCGCGCTAGGGAGTCTGTAAAGCTCTCTGAATCTCTGATGAGCAAGGCGACTCGCGCCTGTTCAAGGT
>NZIJ01000061.1 GCA_002689915.1 Halieaceae bacterium
CCGCCTGTAGGTTTACGAACATCCAAAAATTCTTCAATCTCTGGATGAGATATGTCAAGATATGCTGCATAGCTTCCTCTTCGTGTTACTCCTTGCGAGAATGCAAGCATTTCGGCATCAACAACTTTCATAAAAGGTATTACACCAGTAGACTCAGAGCCATTACTAGTTTTTGAGCCTACGGACCGGACATCGCCCCAATAGCCGCCAACACCCCCACCGACAGAAGAAAGAAACGCATTTTCCGTGTAGTGACCTGTGATACCAGTCCTGCTGTCATCCACATAGTTAAGAAAACAAGAAATAGGTAACCCACGCTTTGTACCTCCGTTTGATAGTATAGGTGTAGAAAACATAAACCATAGTTTACTTGCATAATCATACAGACGTTGCGCGTGTGCTTCATCGTCTGCGAACGCTCCTGCTGCTCGAGCAAAAGCCTGTTGAGGAGAAGTCTCCCCATTTACTAAATACCTGTCTTGCAGGGTTTTTTTGCTAAATTCAGAGAGATAGCGGTCTCTTTTAAAATCAATTTTTATATTCATCTAACACACTTCCAATATTTGCAATATTGTCTTGACCAATCGCATCATCACAATACGTCATTAGATCCATTAACTCATAATTTACGAGCAACTGCTCTGCATTTTCATTCAATGCTTGTATATATTTGTATCTACTCTCTAGTGGAGTAGCATTATAAATATCCATTGCATCGCCGTAATCTCTTATAAGCTGTACCGCTCTCTTCGGGCCAATGCCGGGTATGCCTGGAACATTATCACCTTTATCACCAGTGAGACACTTCATAGATATGTACTCTTCTGGTGTAACTTCGTAATGCTCTCTCCAGTTATCCAACCTTACTTCTTTTCTTGTTACATAGGAGAAGCGACCTACTTTTTCTTGTATTAGCAAATCCCAATCACGATCACTTGATATAAGCCATATGTACTCTAAATCGTACTTTTCTTTGTACTTAACTAAGTGCGCGGCGATGTCATCAGCCTCTACACCCTTATACCGAAGTATAGGGTAATCTTCTGCAAGCACTTCTAGACTTGCTTCAAACTCTTCAAAGAACTCTTCGAAAGCTATTCTTTCTTCTTCCGATTGTTCTGCAAATTTATCTTTTCGATTTTGTTTGTAATCTGGGGATATTCCTTTTCTATAGGAAGAAGAGCCCCAATCTGCTGTAATAATAATGTTACTACAGTCATATGACTTTGCTAAACTTTTTACAGTATTTTGGTAGTCATACCGAAAGTCTGTACGGCCTTGATGCTTCCAGCGAAAAGCTAGATTTAGTGCATCTACTACAAGCGTAGCATTTGCGTTGTCATTAACCATTTTGTCTGTTAAATTAAAGGCCATCTACAAACCTCGTTTTTTCGTGTTTAAGCCACGTTTCTGCTAGTAAGACATAACAGTCTAACCACTCTATACGCAACCATTCATTTGTATTTTCTGGCAATAAGTTTGTAACTACAAATACGGGGGACCGATTATATTTGAAAAACAATAGAGGCTCCTGGTTACCGCCTGCAGCTTGCTGTAGCAGCTTTACCCACCAACGTATTAAGTTATTTGTCTTTTTTGCCGTAAAAATTTTATCCGATAAAGGAGAACTTTCATAGTTTTTTACTTCTATACAGAAGCGATTCTTTGCGTGAGGAACATACAAATCTCCTTTCAAGTATTCGAGAGCTCCTGAAGCAGGAACCCTCTCAAACTGAAGATCAGTAGCATCTCTGAGCATGTCTCGAACTAGGTATTCGCCTCTAGCGCCCTTAGCTCTGCTATCAACCATGCTCTTTACAAATCTCCTCTAACATCTTGAGTTTCTCTTCAAACTCTGCTGCTTTCGCTATCTCTTCTTCAATTGCTCCCATAATATCAGGATGCTCTCCAATACCTGCAGGATGTTCTAAATACATACGAACATTTGCTTTATGATACTGTAGTTTTCCTAATAAATATGAAGCCATTCCCTCTGCTATAATATGTTTTGCGCTCATTAGTGCTCCAATTTACTGATGTTTCCTGACTTAACAACTTCTACCTTCTCTAGTAGAGGGTGTGTCCATCCATGACTAACAACATAAGTATTTAGATCTTCTCCAAGTAGCACCTCTACTAACTTTTCTCGCCCTGTTTCGTCTAATACATTGATGACTTCATCTAAGAACAGAATGTTAATTCTTGACTTAGATATACTACTCATTAACTTACGAATGGCGATAAGTGTAGCAGTATTTACTCTCGCAAGCTCTCCCGAAGAAAGAGCTAGAATATCCACTATGTTACCATTGTCTGTTACTTGTACATTTAATTTATCGTTTGACACCACAAACTCAAGTGTAAAACGACCGTCTGAAAGCTCTGCAAGATAGTGGTTTGTAAGCTCTTCAAGCTCTTTTACTAAATTTTCTATCTTGTATGCTAGCAGACCATTAGTGCTAAAAGCTTTTTTCAATACTTCCAAATTACTGGAAATTTCTCTTTCTTTCTCGAGAACTTTTTGATGATCCTCTAACTGAGAAGTAAACTCTGCTGTCTGCTCAAGTATTACTTGGATTCTCGTGTTTCGTTTAGTGATCTGCTCATTTTCTCGTGTAAGCTGTATAAGCCTTGTCTTTGCATCCGATATTCTCTCCGAAATTCCGTCAGCCCTGCTACTAAGCTCCTCTTTATCCAGAGGTACTGCTGGTAAAGACTGGTCAATACTTCTATACAGCTCTTCCCAATCTTTTTGAGTTTTTTGAGAATCTCGAAATCTTGCATTGTTTCGTTTAATTTCTGATATTCTTCCTTCAATTTCATCTTGCCTTTCCTTTGCAGACATAATTTTGGTAGTCTCTAAAGAGATCAGAGACTCAATAAAATCTGAGTCTACATCTTGTTCACAAGTGGGACACTTGTCTCCTAATTTACTAAGTTTGTCTAAAAGTCGCTTTGACCCCGCTACCGATTGTGAAAGACTCCCACCTTCGGTTTGAAGGTCATCATATGATTCTATACTATCTACATTACAGTTTCTCGCAGAATCAATATCTATCTTACTAAGCATACCTTTATAAGTATTATTCTGAGAAATCTTTTTATTTTTCTCAGAAATATTTCCAATTTCAATCATAAGAGCAGTGAGCTCTTGTTCGTCATCTATCGTCTCAATTGAAATTTCAGACAGAGGAAGTATGTTTGTATCACTCAATTTATTATCTGTCAACCATTTTTCTATGGTGGCGGTCTTTGATTCTATGCTGCTAAGAGTGAGTGAAGTTCTTCTAGACTCTTCTTTAAACAGCTCAAATAGTGATATATAATGTTCTAAGTGTAACAGATCTATTAGAAACTTTTTTCTATTTGTGTCTGTTGCAGTTAAAAACTGTAAACTACTATTTGTATTNTGNTATACTANCTGAGANAANGTNTTNAAGTCAATNCCNANAATNTCTTGNAAAGTCTTATATGTATTAGTTGCAGTNTGNGAACTAATATCTTCNCCGTTCTCTAGNANNTTCANTTTNATACTAGANTTTCTNTCAATNATAACTTCGTATCTNTTNTCGTCNTTTGTAAANTCTAGTTGAATATTGTANCCAGCATTTACATAACGATTTGGTATATCTGCTTTTTTAATNCCTTTTGAGTTTTTGTTGTATAACGCTTCTTCGATAATTAACGGTATGGACGACTTGCCCATACCGTTAGTACCAAGAACTTGAGTTACNGTATTACTACTAAGATCNAACTCATTGTCTGCGCCATAGCTAAAACAATTACTCCATNTCAATTTTTGTAGCGTAATCATTAAATATCCCTACTATCTGCGGTATTCTAGGCTCTGGTATTTCTAGAATATAGGTTAGATACTCTACTAACTCTTCTTGAATAGTCATTTCTTTATTCATAACAAGCGTAGCTTCACTACTTCGTTTTACAACTTTCTTGTCAAGAAGATCACTATTCTTGATATTTGCTAGCTCCTGTATATCTCCCTCTATCTCATAGATTGTATGGTGGTAGTCTGTAGGAACCATTTCGTCTGTACTTGATACGGTTTTCCGTATAAGTTGGGGCAGTTCAAATGCATCCCACATCCATGACCAATTCTGTGAGTTAATTAAGAGGTAGCCTGTCTGTACCTCATTTCTATGAAATGAAGTTGTCATTGGGCTTCCTGGNTATACAATATTTCTTTGAGTATTGCTATGTGCGTGTAAATCTCCTGCAAATACTACAGGGAAATCTTCAAACCTTTCAAGGTCTACCTCTGGCTTAACATGAGGCGGTATCTCTCCTCGAACGTGNGTAAAGAGAGGCTTGCTTGTATCAAACTTCTCAATNCTATCTTTTCGATGAAGATCNGCNTAGGGTAATATACCAAACCCTAGGCCGGGATCTATATAAGAAATATCGACAATGTGTACCAGAGGGTTTATATCTCTTGAAACTTGTCTTAACTGCGAGAAAAATGTTTTGTTCTTNCTCGTAGCTTCATGATTGCCATCATAGATAATAGTTGGAATCTTTACTTCCCGAATAAACGAAAAGTAAAGTTCCAGCTCTTCCATGTTCGGCAGACGGTCAAATAAGTCTCCTCCTATAATATGAGAACTACACTGTTTTTCAAGAGTATGAATCTGCTCGAAAAACAGTTTATACCTATTTAATGCCCACTCGCGTGGAACATTCTTCTGTCCTAGCTTGATGTGCCAGTCTGCCGTAAATAAGATCATGATACGTTGAATTCATCTTCCAAAGTTTCGTCAATATCGCCAGCACTATCTTCACGAATTTCGTCAAGGAGTGCTTTCTGTGCATCNGGAGTAGGACGAGGCATAACNTCATCCATAGACTTCAGATCTGCAATTGCGGCCATCTCTTTTTCGTCGAGAGAACGCTGCTTGCACTTGAGNACTTGTAACTGATACTCTACGTTGTAGGGCAGAGGTCCAGTCTTAACACGCTTGAACTTAACGTCCCAGCCTGTTTCTGGGTCAGTAGGATCGCCCAGATCTTCTGCTGCTGTAAGAATGGCTTCAAACAGCTTCTTCTTGAGGTTGATGATTTTTACTTCGCCACCATCAATACATTGCATTGCGTAGCTCCAGCCACACTTGAGATCGGGATAGTACTCACGAATCCAGTCTTTCTCAAGATTGTTGAATCGCTCTTCGTTGCGATCAAAGGACAAGCATTCGAAAGGAATGTTCTTGCCGTTCTTNCCTTCTAGCCAGTACACGTATCGTGCAAGGACATCACCTACGAGACGGACTTCGTTGTCGCCATCGCGATAAGAGTAAGAAGTGATTGACGATTTTTTGGCACCGCCTGCCGATTTATTAAATGAAATAGCCATTAGTGTATTTTCTCCTGTGGGACTTCTTCATATAGAAAGTATACTTCATTATCTTCTATACTCAGTAGTCTATTTTCTTCAAAAAGTTCTGGAGCTACAGTACAAAGTATTGAGTCCAGCGTGGTTTTCCCAGTTGCTAAATAGTCCGCATACGGACGTAGTGACGCTAAAGCAAGATACTGGGCTATCTCGCTATATTCATACTTATAAGCATTGTAAAGTAAGACATCTGGATGTACCAAAAAGGATTCGCCAGCAAAATTAATATTACTATACTTATAAATTCTGTCATATTTGTTGCTCGGTATTGAAGCCGTTACTATCATTCTAAAGATTAAAAAGACAGCAAAAGGGCTTCCTTCGGCTGTCTCAAATATTCTTTTCCAATTATATAACAACATATTATACACTCATCTGAAGCATTTGTCAAGAAGTATTTTTCTATGTTCAAAGCTGTTTTATCTGATAACCTTGTTTCATGTAATAGCCCATTCTGTTAGACGCTTGTTTCTGGGCTGTTTTACCTTTAAGATGTATGTCAATGACTACTGGATCTCTNTTATTCTCGTGCTTACGAACAACCCTACCAATAAGCTGTGTTAGCAATGGTTCGTTGTTTATAGGCGTAGCAAGAATAAGACANCTAAGAGTATTCACTGATATACCCTCACTAAAGATTGCCTGTGTTCCGTATAGAATTTGCTTATCTCCATACAGAATTTCATCCACAAGTTTTTCCCTGTCCTCATGAGCAACCTCACCNGTAACACATATAGATTTCTCACCAGTCAGTTCGGCGCAGCTTTTCAAGAAATGTACGCGATCTGACACCACCAACACCTTGTGGCCCCGAGCCGCATACGCTGAAGCCATCATTGCAACCGAGTGNCGATANTCATCNTTATTTACGAGAGTATTGACTCTTTTTGCCCAAGGAATATTGGCNCCNTCGGGAAATCGTACTTCCGAGCGGTATATGTGNATNCTCGGTGTNAGGAAGTTTTCTTTCGGTGGTTTGAAAATATTCGGGCTGAAGTAGTCCCGAAAGACGACGTGTTTTCCATCTTTGCGTTCAATTGTACCAGATAGCCCGATTTTATAACGAGCATGACTGGTATCAATAATTTTAGCAAATGTTGGTGAAGAAACATGGTGCATTTCATCTAGTATAATCGTCCCGAATTCTTTCCTGATTTTGTCAATGTTTCTATACAGAGTTTGAGTGTTACCAATAACCACANGGCTGTCGGTGTCAAACCTACCACTACCAATGATACCTGGAGTAAATCCATATACTTTCTCTACTTCCTTTGCCCACTGATTACGCAAAGGAACTGTGTGGGTAACCACAAGTGTTTTNTGTCCTAGTTTACCNGCGATAGCAAGACCTGTAAAGGTCTTTCCCCAGCTTACCCAGGCATTAATAATACAGTTATCATCTAAATTATTGTAAACATCCTGCTGACTTGGCCTTAGCTCAAAACNAAACTCAGGGAAGTCAGCAGGAATTTCTAAACGCTTGTCTACAACTTCGTAATCGCTTGGTATCAAGTCCGTTCGTCCGATTGGTATAGATACCAGATTTTCGCGCACCCGCTGCAGATTNTTAATGATCTGTGGAGGATCATTTGGATTCTGGGAAGGTACTTTATATGTTAGTTCTTCTGATAATACCTTTCGGTACTCAGGAGTGCATTCCATAAAAATTCGATTACTTAGTACTGCTTTCATTATAGTCCTAGACGCTCTTTTGAAATAATATACTCTTTTACAAAGTTACTTCTTACTATATCATTGATTTCGAAGTCAACAATATCAAAGCACTCCATAGCTTTCAATACACGAATAAAATCTCGTAGACCGTTCTTTTGTAGGTCAGCTTGGCGAAAGTCNCCGCAAAATATAACNCTACAATTTTCTCCTACTCTAGTAATAATAGAGTCTAATTCGTGAAAGGACATATTCTGACATTCATCAATAATTATTGTGGCATTTCTTAGTGTAACGCCACGAATAAAAGATGTAGTCATAAAATGCACTATACCTTTTGTTTTTAGTATTTGATAAGCATCTCCGCGNTGGAACAGCTCAATACAAATATCTTTATAAGGTTCTTCATAAACAGAGGCTTTTTCTTTTTCGTTTCCTGGAAGAAATCCAATGTCTCGTGTAGGTACTGCACTACGAATAAGNACTAGCTTATCATAGGTTCCTTTAATCATGTCATCAAAGGCAAGGTAACAGGATATAAATGTNTTTCCTGTACCAGCTACTCCATGNAAAACCATATTGTTATCGCTTTCAAAAGCTCGTAACTGGTTTTTAGTGAGNGGTTCAATTTCNTGCAAATCAAGATTTGCACCGGCTAATGTCTTAGATCGTTTACCCATATAGTAATCATACTTTCCTTCGAGTGTCCTTTAAAAGTGTTTCGGAATACTCGTATAAAACCCACGGCACTCTGCCGTAGTGTAGAACTCCTGCATACTNCATTTCTGGTNCAGGAGGGCGAGGAACAACAAATCTAGTTTTAACATTCTGAAGTGTAATAACAGATGCTATCTCTTTTTGCTGCACTGACTTAATTTTGTAATATTTTAAACTACAAAACTCAGACTTTTCATAGATAAAAGGAGTACCATTGGTGTCTACAAAAGTATTTTTGCCACACTTTAATAGTCCTCTAAAATTATCTANTTGNTGTCTTAAAGGAAACAAATTTTTATGNGATGTTTGTATCCTACGAATACCNAAAGTATCNCCAGGCATATTACTATCATCAATAATTTGCCCCTCTAAGAACAGCAACCCGTCTTGTTTATCCCAGTTGTAACTAGGCATTACATAGACGGGAAACCTAACCTTATTAATTGTTTTATATTGTATCACCATACATTTTTGAAAATTTTCCGAGGGAGTAGTCTTCAGCAACGTCGAAGTCGCACCCCACGGGGGCTCCTGGGATAGAAATACCTCTATCCATTTGTACAAAGTGCAAAAGCTTTTCGTTATAGTGTTCAATTTCATCCTCTGGAACTTCAGCAAGAATAGAGTCATGCACAAGTGCAAAGATTCTAGCCTTCATATTNTTNGCTTTAATGTAAGCACCCATATCTATTGCGCCAAGTAANTTAATATCAGAAGCAGTGGACTGAACCANAAAATTAAGACCAGAACGAATGCTATGACTCCTGACGCCCGCATCGGTGGACGCAACGTTGGGGAGCCTTCTCTTCCTACCAAAGAAAGAATAAACGAACCCATTTTGTTCAATAAATTTTTGATTATCATCAATCCATGCCTTTAGTTTGTGAAACGCACCAAAGTAATCATTGATAACTTCTGTAGCTTCGTGTTTTGAAAAGTATTTTCCACTGTCTTTTGTTACTTGCTCACTGATCTTTGCTGGCCCTGCTCCATACATAATGCCGAAAGTAACAGCTTTTGCAGCCTGTCGTCTATCAGGATATAGCTCTGCTACCTGTTCTACGTCACAAGGCAGTCGAAATACTTTATGAGCAATAGTACTGTGAAAGTTACCACCAGACTTAAATACATCCATTAAAGCAGTGTCTTTTGCTAGAATAGCTGCGACATATACTTCTGCCGTAGTTAAATCCATAGCAACAATCTTATGTCCGGGAGCCGCCTTGATACAACCTTTTACAGTAGGATTATCTCGAGGCAACTGCTGCATGTTTAGTTTACCGCTAGAAGATAAACGGCCGCTAGTAGTACCATGCAAGTTAAACCCCGTACGTAACCTACTATCTCTATCGAGTTGTGGTATGATTTTATCAAGGTAAGTATTTTTAATTTTAGACTTTTGTCGTATATCCAGGATCCGTTTAGGTACGTCGCTCTGAAGCGCGAGCTCTTTAAGGACTTCCGCATCAGTAGAATCTGCACCCGTGCCAGTTTTCTTTCCAGTCGGATTGAGGCCAAGATAGTCAAACAAAAGACTCCTAAGCTGGACAGTGCTATTAGGATNAAAAGGTTTTCCATTTAACTCCTCAAACTTTCGTATGTTATCATTAGCGTAGAGACCTGCAATTGCTTCATCAATATCATTTTGCATGGCTTCTTGCCCGAATAACAGGCGTGTTCTGTCAAAAGGAACACCGTTATCTTGGGTATCAATTAGGAAGCGAGTACCAGGAATAAGTATATTATCATATACCCACTTCAGCTTTCTGTTTTGCTTAATCTTTACAAACTTTTCATAGATTAAAAACGTACACAAGGCATCCATGCCCGCATAGGTTTTCATTACGTCAAAAGGAATAAAGTCCCAGCTAAACTGGTCTTTGAGAATGCCGTGCTCTTTTCGATATTGATCAATCCAATCATACATCGGCTTTTCATAGTCTCCGTAAGGAGTAAACTTCATTGTTAATTGCTTAAGGCCATGACCTCCAGGATTCTCGTCTATGAGATAATGGAGCAGCATAGTATCCTCAAAGCTAGGAAAGTTGAAGTGGAAATGGTACTCAAAGAATGCCATATCAAACTTTGCATTGTGGAATACTACTGTTTTATTATCAAAGAGTTCCTGCAAAAGTTGCTCAGTTCTATCGTTAAAACAATTAGTATCAATGTAAGCGCCCCGCTTACCATCATAAGAAAGGCTAATACCGAGCATATACCCATCCCGAGGATACAGGCCAGTTGTTTCAGAATCAAGAGCAACGTATGTACCTTCGTGATCAATAGCTGCTTGAACGAATGCATTTGCTTCCTCCGTGTCTTGAATGCCAAAAGCTATACTTTCGTCAATAATAACGTCTTCTACCTCTCCAGAAACGTATGCGTGTATACTTTTGACACTTTCTTCCCAAGTCTTTCGGGCTTCTGGTTTAAATGCTAACATTGCTGGATTGATTACGGGCAAGAACTTGCCTTCTACTTTCTTTCCAGAGTATTCAGTAACAGAGCTTAGCTTGGTATAATATTTCATAGCATCTGATCCTACAAGTACAATCCACTCATAGTCATCAGGATTCATATCTATATCGCAGTCTCGTTTTAATACTTTTTTAAGACTTGCGTCAGAGCAAAGTTGAAATTGATCAAACTCAAATTCAAACTCTGCTTTAAAATTAGTTCTACTAGGTTTAGTTTCTACTAATGCAACTTTAGGCATATAATTTACTCTTTAGTTTAGTAACTTGAGATTCAGCTAATGCACCCGCATCCATACTTTTGTTTCCAAAAGAAATGTTACGGGTATCGAGACCCACTGTCTCGCATAGCTCCCTTATTTTTGCAGAACCAGTTTGTCCTGCCTCATCATTATCTAAGAAAACGTCTACACCTTCCACCCCTGAGACGGAGAGAACTTGCAGTTTTTCTTCATTTACATTTTTTACTCCAAAACAACACACAGCATTCGTAAGCCCCTTATCGTGTAGATTTAGTACATCAAATATACCCTCTACCATAATAATGCGACCTTGTATGGGAGTAACTACAGGGAACAAAGGTAGCTTTGCTCCTGGGGGTGTGTTTAGATATTTAGGCTGTTGATCTGTCTGTGTTCGCGATTGAAATGCTACTATTCTTCCAGAACGGTCACGCACAGGAAAACAGATTCTACCTACAAAATCTTTACTAGCGTGGATGAATGCTTCAAACTCTTTATATGTTTCAGGTTTGATATTTCTCCAGTTTCCTACGTAGGGCATATAGCCTTCTGGCATTTGCAATCCAATACTCTCCGATCTGACTTCATCAATTTTCTTTTTAAGAAGCTGCCTTCTTATTTCCATCTTATTAGCTTTTTCACCAAAGTGAGTAAATAAGTTACCTTTGTACTCACAGGAAAAGCAATTAAATATACCAGTTACTTGGTCAATACGCATACTAGGATTTCTGTCTGCGTGCTCTGGATTCAGGCAGCTAACAACAAAGTCTTTTCCTTTAGGAATGTACGGAATATCTTTAGATCGAAGTAGTTCTTCTACGTTCACATAATCACCAGTTTTTTATAATGTTTGCCATAATAAAACAAGCGCACANTATATTTAATAACACNATAAAAGTTCTTGCTATTGCTACAACGTCATCATACTCAGCAGTTTGTTCATCTGAAAAACTACCGATAGCATACTTCCATATTCTCCATAGCTTAGAGATAGTCTTCATCTGTACCAAAACCTGCCGATGCNANAGCATCTCCGTCCCAGTCAAAAAGAGTATCNTCNTCGTAATNATTCTCAATATCCAGCCCNTGTAGATTAATNTCTACTTCATGCTGTACATACTGNTAATAATCNGTNTGCTCNTCATCGAATATGTGAAAATACTTAGACANACGTGCAAGAATAACATCTGCATGNTCCCAGTCNTTGGAAGACACGCTTGCTTCCAANCTATCAAATAGCTCAGTAATTTTAGGTGCTAATCTAGAGTTTTTAAGTGTCATTTTGCCATTCTCGATATGTCTATAGCTTGCTGGTCGCTAGTCACGGGGACTGCGTTTGATTTGTGCATTGTTGCGATTCCTCGGATAANAGTTCCTGTGTATCGCTGNGGCTCTNTTCGAGNGGTAGATCCAATTGTATCNTCCCGCGAGGGGTAATGAATGTCGGACTCTCGTCTAACATCTGCNTACGTCTNCGNCCTTGTTGTAAGAGGTGTAAACGTCTTNGATGNATTCTTNTTGACACTANGTCTCCTTTTCTTTTTACGTCCTGAGGTGGTGTGATTTAAACTACCGTAAAACATTCCCATATGTAAGTCTCCAGTCGAATAAGCATATATTATACTTGATTTAGAAGAAAAAGTCAAGAATTATTTTTGGGAAGTCTGGGACTATTATTCGTCACTTACTTCTACGTAGAAACACTTGTTATGATGTTCGATGTGACATACTTTTCTGCCATCTATCTCTGTGTGATAATCTACGAACGGTCCTCCGCTAGGATCGAAGAATGCTAGATCTGTGTGATCTACCTGCTCTTCATCGTTGATTTTAAATCCCATTCTACAGTGTTCTAAAATATTTCCGAACATTCTAAACTCATAGGTATTTTCATCTATAGGATGCCAGAAGTACATGTCCCCAAATCTATTTTTATAGTAGGTACTACTTTTCATAATTTGTCTCTCTATTATTAGTTACAAAAAAACCCTCTTCACGATATTATACATGAAGAGGGCTACAAATGTCAAGAAAATATTAGAGATCGTCTATATCTTCATCCGTTTTGTGAGAGCTAGCTTCACGCTCCTTCGGAGTCAAAGTTGTCTCAGGACCAATCTTTAAGCTCTCCCAATCCATGGTAGAACTAAATGATTTCATACTAGCTGCTCGCATTTTTACACAATTAAATGTAATACAAGCATCTTCTTGATCCCAAGTTTCTAGCGCGTAAGCTGCGTCCGCTGCATCAAGGATACCTTTTGCAAATCTGGCTTCGCCAGTAGCATCGGTTTGATACGGAGAGAATACTGTGCATTCATACTCCTGTGCCATAGCCTTGAGTGCTTTGGATACTTCAATCTGTTCGGTCCAGTCATACTGCCCTCCCCGAGAGGGTACGGTAGAACGTTTGACTTGGTTGATATAGTCTACAATAATCACTCCTGCTTCTAGCTTATTGACTTTCTTGTCTAGCTCTGCTCGTATTTTAGCGAGAGTTAAACTTGGATCATAAATTACATCCAGCTGTTGAGTCGGGAGAAGCTCATGCTGAGTAGTAAGTTTATGATGAAAGTCAGAGAAGTCTCGGCGTTCCCTGTATTCTTTCAACCTGTCCTGACCTTGCTGGAAGCGACTTGCCCACCAGCCAGCCACATGCTCCCATTCTGTAACAGATAAATTCTGTGTACGGAGTCGAGAGTAGGGCACTCCAGTTGCAATCGAACAACATCTCTGTAAGATGGATCGACTATCCATTTCAATAGTGAAATAGATTGCTGAACGCCCAGACTGAAATACATTGTTTGCAATATTTGCACACGTCAAAGACTTACCAGAACCTCGCTTGCCTCCCACAAGAACCAAGTCTCGGGGGGAGAACTTGATCTCATGATCGTAATCAGCATTGAGTCCAAGACCAACATATTTGCTAATCTCTTCTTCAGGTTCAAACAACTCTATTCGTTGCATGCTTTCTGTTGGAACTTCAAGGTCAACCTTGTCTTCCACATCAAGAACTATCTGATGCAGTTCTTGTACTGACTCTTCTGCACTTGCAAACAATACAGAATTGTCGATATACTTATCAAGAGAATTTAATATCTCTTTCTGAGTATACTCATTTTTTAGATACTCAAGGAGTGTACCTGCGTCAATATCTACTTCGACAGCTTCGATAGCGAAGACTTTATCACGAGTAGCGGCATGACGAATACCTAACTTGAGATCATCGAACGTAGGGAACTCATGAAAACTTTCGCAGTGCTTATCAATATGATTAAACAGTAGATGGTATTCTGCAGGCAAGTACTCTTTACGTAGATAACTCCACGTTTCAAAGTCTTGCAGCGTAATACACTGCTTCATCAAAGCACTTGAAATATTCAATCGTTCCCCCGAACATTAAAAAGGCTGGCCAGAAATACACTAGCCAGCCCACTTACACAGAAAGTGTATTACTGAGCTGTCTTAGCTGCCTTAGCGGCACCATCGTAGTCAGCTGCAGTCAGACCGCGACGAGTCAACATAGTCTTCACGCCACGAGCAGTTTTGCCGATAGCTTCGGCAATAGCTTCTACAGTCATAGAAGCAACCTCAACGTCTGCCAAAGGATCTACGTTAGAAGAACCTTTAGTAGTCTCTTGACGTGGAATAGCAGCAATATCGCCCGATCGGAGCAATGAAAGTGCTTTACCGCGTACAGAGTTTACAGAGCGGTCGAGAGCTTCTGCAATGGCTTCAACGAATGCACCGTCGTTAACCATCTCAATGAAAGTAGCTTCTTCAGCTTCTGAGTAAGTACGTACAGACTCTACCTTAGGAGCAGGTGCAACGTGCTCAGTCAATTCCATAGACAAAATCTTGCCCTGGATAGACTTAGGTGAGAATGAACCGCCTTCGAAGTGCTCAGCGATTTGAGCATATGTGTACTGACCAGAGTTGTCAGTTACGAAGGCGCGGAGGGTAGCTTCTTGAGACTCGCTGAAAGACTTGCCTCCAGCAGAGGAAGCTAGCTCTACGTCGTATCCCATCTTTCGCAGTTTGCTAGAGATAGAACGAGTAGAAGTTTCAAGCTGATCAGCTGCTTCTGCAACAGTAGCTTGAGATACAGGCGATTCGTCGCCTACAAAGTTTGTAAGAGCGTCAGTGCGCTCATCTGTCCACTTAGGAAGTGCCATATTTAATTCTCCAAAAATGATCTAAGATCAGTTACTATAGTAACGCCAGTGTCCCTGGCTTGTCGTGTTTTAGCAGACTCTGTCCCACCTTCATTGATGAGAAAGTCTACTTGTTTTGTTAGACTGGTTTTTACTTCATACCCAGCCGCGTTCAAAGCAGTGGTAGCCTCAGCTTTGCTCTTGAAACTCTTCAATCGACCACTAATGCACACAGCGCCCTTACTCGCAGGCATCGGATTACTAGAAAACTCCCAGTCATGTGGCATAACTTCTAGGAAGTTAGGCAATTCTTGAGCCATCCAGTCAAGTAAATTACCAGTAGCTTTTGGGCCCAATCCGGCACGCTCACAAGTGTCTGCATTGATTTCAAATATAGAATTTATAGTCTCAGACAGTTTTCGTGTTGCCGTGTTTCCAATCAAGGGTATACCAAAGGCAGGTAAAAGAAACTCCAAGGGCGCGTTACGAGAATTCATAATTTGCCCTTGCAGTTTATTTGTCACTAGCTCGGAGTCCAACGATGCTAAGATACTACTACGATCTGTAGTGTAAATTTCGGACGGACAAGTCCAACCAAGTTTCTGAATAGACGCAGGGCCGAGACCCTTGATCTTCATAGTTTTGGCGAAGTGCTCCACTGACTTTGCATTTTGTGCAGGGCACGCAATGTTACGGCAGTATAAGGAATCATTAACCCAATCTAACTCACCGTCACAAGAAGGACAATGTGTAGGAGGTAAGATTTCTTGGAACATGGACTACTCCGAATTAGTGAAAAGATATTATACGAGAAGTTGAGCAAAAAGTCAAGAACTATTTTTCTCGATGTCCACTCTTCTGACGATTCGTGGAATAATTTCCCCGCTTCGTATAACTTCTACGCCGCAACCTATCTCTAGGTTGAGAGAGCGTATATACTCGATGTTATGTAGAGTTGCACGGCTCACAAGTGCGTCTCCCACTTCGATAGGCTTCAGTATACCTACGGGGCTTACCACCCCAGATTTACCTACTTGCCACACAACATCAAGCAATACTGTATATACACCCTCTTTCTGCTCTTTAAGAGCAAAAGCACCTCGAGGATGGTGAGCTGTATATCCCATCTTATAGAAAGAGTCATAGCTATCTACTCTAAACACCTCGCCGTCCGTTGGGAAGCCAGATGCATCGAAGAGAGTAATAACATTAAACCCTTGATGGTTTAAACACTTCATAGCACTGCGGAAGCTAAAGTCGCCTCGGCCTTGGATGTCATACGCAACAAAACGTAAGTCCTTAGCGCGAGAGCGAAACTCTTTCATATCTTTGAGATTCAAAGACCCCGCCGCAAAGTTACGAGCGTTCGGTATGTTGCTAGGTGCAACAACTTCGCCAGTAATCTGAACAGTGTCCTGTATACCGACGATATTCGGGACAAGCTCTTCAAGTTTTAACGTAATATCTCTACCGAGATTACCGTCTCCACGAGTTAAAGCCTGTGCTAGATGTCCATTGACATAAATCAAAGACACTGCCGCCCCGTCTAGTTTGGGTGTTTGTACATATTCTGTACTTACAAAATCTACCTCATTCATGTCAAAAACTTTTCGCAAAGAGTACATTCTGAACATATGAGGAATGCCGTCAGTAACGACATGCCCCACACTATCATAATTATACTGCTGTGCTAGACTATCAAACTCAGCATCCGAGATTATCGGAGTGCCTGAGTAGTACATAGCCGCTGCTTTGTCCAAAAAATGTTGCATAGAATCCCTCACTAATTAACAGATATTATACTGGGTTTAAGTAAGAAAGTCAAGAACTATTTTGTGTAAACGTCCTTAATCATATCTGAGAAATGCTCCTCAATTATATCCTTACTTTCCGCCAGTGATAAGATTTCAACTAGCCCGCTAAATAGTTCTCTTGAGTTATTAAAATCAAGAGGCATGGCAATCCCTTCACTACTGGGCTTCCATTCTTCAGTAAAGTCAAGATAATACTTACGAAGATGTAGATACTCTACGCCTCGAAAACTATTTATCGTTAGCCTTATCTGTACTTCTTTTTCCGTGTCGTAGTGTACAATTCTCTCATACACTTCGGGTGCATTATATAGCTCCATGTTAGCCCCCATTTTTTAAAATGGAAGATAATGGGACTACACTCGTCACATTAGCAGGTTTAAGAAGCCGAAAAGAGTCAGTGTCCCAACAAAAAAGCAAGAGAGTATTATTAGATTCTTTTGCTCGGTTTTTCTTTTGCTGGATATAGGGCGTGCTGAAGTCCAATGTACAAACATTGTATTTCAACTTATTACTATTCTCACTACGGTAGGTGATAACAGCATCGCCATACTCATTTACGAGCTGTGCTAGTTCTTCTTTTTTCACATATGCTCCTAGTGAAGCGGGTTGGCAGAATTTTCTTCCTTGCCGTCTTGCTTAGGGATGTGAAGAAGAGGGACTTACACCTACGGACGCCCTCAAAAAGAATTAGCTGTTTACTGCTGCGATAACACCTGCAAAATACATTGCTGCTTTACCTGTCAACTTGCTAACGATTTCTTCGTCAACATCTTGACCTGCATCAGTAAGTGCTGCTGTCAATGCTTCGATAGCTGCGGCTTTAGAGACACGACCGCCTCCTGTACTACCACTTGAAGCTGACTTTGCTGCTGGAGCCTTTTTTACATATACACCAGCTTTAGTTAGAACCATGCGGACACCATTTGGTGACTCATCGTGCTCTTCTGCAATTTCTGCGACGATCTCCATACTGTTTTCTGGAGTTGGGTTAGCGGCTTCATACGCCTCGATAACCTCTGCTTTTTTCTCGTCTGTCCACGCCATTTTACGTTTCCTTCTGTTGTTGATTGGACCGCCAGGGCACGTACCCGTAGCGGCTATTTGTTGGTAATAAAATCTATCGCCCAAAGTAGTGATCTACTATGGCTAGGTAGCCGCCTAATACTTGTAAACAGATACCAAAGGTTAATAAACCGATTAAAAATGTAAGCATGATTGTTCCCTCATTTCTATAATATATATTATAGTGGACTAAACAAAAGAAGTCAAGAAGTATTTTTAAATACGTGATAAATCAACTCCGTATTCTTTCAAGTGCTCAAGTTTGCCTAAATCATAAGCAAGCGAAAAAGCATTGAAACCTCCAGTACCTACGTTAGCCCACACATCCGTGTCGTCTCGTACTTTTTGAATTACGTAGATTGCATAACACTTACTGCTATACTTTCTTTCATAATTTGTATCTACAAAGCCTGGGCGCTCTGCTTGATAGTCTACAGACAGCTCATGCTCTACTATTGCAGGGGCAGAGTATTTCGCAGACCAGACCAATTCACCCTCAGAAAAATCTTCCGCAACACACTGTTCTGGTAGATAATCTACATGTTGATCTGTCTTTTGAGGAACGCCTACTCTTTGGATGATTGCTTTGACGAATCCAGAGGATCTGTACATTCCTTTTGCGATTTCTGCGATGGAGTCTCCTCCCAGGAATTGCTCAACAGCTTCACTAATTTCTGCGCTTGTAGCTGCTCTTCCTCTATTCTGCGCTTTACGCTTTTCACGATATAATTTTTTATCTTCGTAATCATCAATGATTCTTTGAAGTCGCGCTGTGTTGTATGCTATGTTCAGCATCGCACAGGCTTCTTTCTTCGAGATCGGTTGATCCTTGCTCAGATGAGAGATCACTTTCTCGATGTTCGTCGCTGTCAGATTCTCGTAGTCTTTCTTTTTTACTCTTCCCAAAAATCTTCTCCCAATTAGTATCAAACTTAGTTTTGTCTGTAGGTCTTTGCTTACTGCCCTTGCTCACGAGGATCCTCTCCTATCGCCATCTGTAAATACCAGATAGCTTTCTTTAAGTCTTGTTTACGATTGTCTTTATTATGACAACGCCACAAATACTTAAATGCGTTCAACCGGCAGTATTCTTCGAATGCTTCTTGCGATGCCGCGGTCTGCATCATCGCATCAATACATTCTATGCCCTCTCGCTTGTAATGTAAAGGACTATTTACTGGGTCATGTACTGTTATTTCACTCATTCTAATGCCTCCGCTACTTGTGGGAAGTTTGCTGCGATTACATCCCAGCATTGGTCTGCTACTATCATGTGCTCTTTCTGAGTGCCATGACCCCGCCGCAATTCACAGTAATGAATCCAGCTACGGAGAGTACCGGCCATATAAAGAACACTACTAGTGTTACCTTCAGGAAGAACTGCACGGGCTTGCTCTTTTGCAATACCCTGCTCTAAAGCCCACGCGTATTGCTTTTCGGCTTCATTTATTACCTTCCTTTGGCGCATCCACCAATCTTCGTACAAGCGTTCGTGTTGGGACTTGTTCCCACCTTTGCCAAAGTTCTCACTATCATCTAGCTCGATACTATTTTGGCGGTTTTTAGGGTCTTGCAACCGAGCATCTCGTGTTTCAAACCCTGTTTGTACAGCGTATCGCTGACTAAACTCTTGGAAACTAAAACTGCGATGACGCAACATTTGTCGTGCAATATCTCGGGTAGTAGTTATTTCCATAGTAATAGATACCATCTCGAAAGGAGACCAATGTCCATGCTTGATAAGGTATCGTAGCAATCGTGATGAACTTTCGTGGTGGTCTTGATTTTCTGGGTTACTGACTCGTGCAGCGTAGGCTACTAACTCTTCTGCCGTACTACATCCTGTAATACCACTAGGCTTTGTTAGCCCTACTAAATTAACTTTACTCATAGTTTCTCCAATAATCTTCAAACTCTTCGTGAGAGTTAAACACTGGTTCAGGATTTTTAAAAGTGTCGATGTTTCCTTTTATACTTCCTATGTTCTTTGTATTTCCAGACCCAGGACGCTTTCCTGCAATCTTCCATTTTTCTTGAAAAAATACTTCTACATTTTTATACGGCGTACTACCACTAGGGTCGCGTTCATATATAAATCCTAGAACATAATGCTTGTTATATGTATCATAAGGATAAACAATGTTTTTTGTATTGTTTCTTATAAAAGAAGTATAACTACCTAAAGTAAACCCATTTGTTCGCTGTTTATAGGTAGTTTTTACATCTATAGCAATATTTCCTTCCGGAGTTTTTATTGTAAAATCAGGATAGTAGTTTTGCTTTTCTGGCTGCACTACTTCATGACCGTCACTTAGCTTATCTACAAACTCTTCTGAGAGTATCTCAAAAAGAGCAGACAGTACTTTCGTATCTGTTTTTAGTTTATATATCTTCCCACTACTAGAAACGAATCCTAGTATTTCAAAATCAAATACTTCGTCTTCCAACAAACTCCTTGCTTTTTCTACTAAGCCCATCTATACCCTCGTAATTCTCTGTTCGTAGTCTGCCAAATCTTCATCCCACCAAGCGGGTTTATCTCTGCCTGTCCAACTGGCAAAAGTAGCCTTGTCAAGCATATAGTAATTACGATAAGACTGAATAGGGTCAGTCTCGTCTTTGAGTACGTCGGGCATTGCCATTGCAAATGGTGTAAGCCCCACGCGCTCAAGTCGTGTTGGGTCAGGTAGTTTGTTAATAACCTGCCAGAAAGACTTGTGCTCTTTTCCATATCTATACCTGTACTCTTCCGCAAGTGCATGAGCATAACAGAATGTCCACTCATAGTTATTAAGAGAAGAACGTGTCCAAATGGTACTAGGATGATTGTACATCATGCCCAAGTACGGAGTAAGGTTACGCTCTTCTGGCTTGAGAGGTTTTTCAACTTTTTTGTAGTCATTGAGTACTGCTGCTTCTTCTTTGGTAAGAGCACGGGGTACAAACCCAAGAAGGACATCTACCCAGATAGCAGTGCAACAAATTTGTGCAGCTTCCAGTATCATTTTGTTGACGTGTTTGTCTACGTGATATTCTGCACATACATCTAGGTCTGTATCTAGGTTGAATAGATTCATTTGTATTCTGCACTCTTCATTTTGAGTTTTCGTTTCCACACATGAAATTCAAGCGTATCGTCATCTATCTCATATAATTCTTGTATTAGACGTGTCATTGCGACAACATCTCCAAGCTCTTCCTTTAGATTATTGATATGCTTCTGCTGAACATACCCGTGTCGTAAAATCTTTGAACAAGCACGGGTAAGCTCACCACATTCTTCCATTGTAATAATAAGTACTTTTTCTTTATTCATGGTAGTATTATACTGCCATTAGTAAATATTGTCAAGAGTTATTTGCTCTCTCGTAGCTTACGAAGTACAAAGTCAGGTGCTGTGTACAGATAAGGATCATCAGGATGATTATCCTCTCTTCCTTCTTCAATGAACCAGTCTGTAATTTTGCCATTATCGACAACGGCAGCATATCTCCAAGACCGGCGTCCAAAGCCTATATTATCTTTGTCTACGATCATCTGCATACCTTCTGTAAATTTGCCACTTCCATCTGGAAGAACAATTACATCTGCAAGATCATTTTTATCTGCCCACGCATTACAAACGAAAGCATCGTTTACAGTAACGCAGAAAATATGATCTATACCTTCTGCATAGAACTCAGGAGCTAACTGCTCAAAGTCAGGTAGCTGATAGGTTGAACAAGTGGGGGTGAATGCTCCGGGCAAAGAAAATAGTAAAATTCTTTTACGAGCAAACAAGTCAAACGAAGTTGACTGTAGCCATTCGTAGTTACCTACAGGATTAATTCTGCGGCGATGAAATACTACGGATGGAATTAGTTCTGGCAGTGAGCGCCAATATCCAGTTTCTTCATACTGTCGGCGCTCGGCCTCTGTGCAATAAATTGCCATGTTTATACGTTCTCCATTCTAACCATTAATCTCTCAGCTCTGTTAGTAACTTGCTTGTGCCATAAAGAGTCTCGCCCCTCTATTGCAGCTAACTTCCAATCACCTATATTCAAAGCTGCTGTAAAATTCTTGAATTTAGAAAGTCTAGTACGTCCCATATTAAACATCATGTTTACTAGAATTTCTTGTACTTCTCCTGGGAATCCTTCCCATACATCTTCGTCATATAAAGCAACGCACTCACTTACAGCTAGATCAAGATCGTAGTCAAAGCACTCTTGCACTCTTTCTACGGACACAGGCTCACCTACATCGTAGTTTCGCTCCGGATCTGTATCAAGTACTAGATGCCCCACTCCAAAAGTTTTGTACCCAAGATGATCTAAGTATAACTTATACTCAACACCTTCGTCAATTTTTAGCTGTTCGTAAACGGCTTCTCTATTCATGTTTATTCCTATAATCCGCTACTGCGGCTTTGATAGCATCTTCAGCAAGTACACTGCAGTGAATTTTTACTGGAGGTAATGCAAGCTCTTCTGCTATCTCGGTATTTTTTATACTCTCTGCTTCGTACAAATTCTTTCCTTTTACCCACTCTGTGAGTAAAGAAGAAGAGGCTATTGCACTTCCACAGCCGTATGTTTTAAACTTTGCATCTTTTATGATGCCATTCTCTACTTTTATCTGAAGACGCATTACGTCTCCGCAGGCAGGAGCACCGACCATACCAGTACCAACACTTTCATCGCTATCAGACATTCGTCCTACATTGCGAGGATTTTCATAGTGATCTAGTACTTTATCGCTGTATGCCATAATTCTCTCTAAAATAGCGGGGCCTTGCGACCCCGCTACGGCTTTTAGTGTGTAATAGCTGTTGATATGCCTCTTCGTGTATCTCGTAAAGAAACTAACTCCCAGGTATTGTCTTCCTTATTATATTCGTGAATAAGAATGATGTCGGATAAACCGACCCTGAACGATACTGTTTCCATAGTATCACGAGATCCTACTACTATTACTTCTTCCATCGGTCTCTCTGGTCTACGAGCCCCACCTTCATCTTTTTCGGCGTGGCTGTCTCCTATAGCAAGTGATGGAGTGGTAATTGATGCGGTCAATAGACCTATTGTAACCCACACTGATAGTTTAAAACTACCCACTTTTGTCTCCTCATGAAATTGTAACCTTTACTGGTTGCAACTCAACAGGGAGCTCTTCATGCAGATCTATACATAGCAGGCCTCGTTCCATGTAAGCACGATCAATCTGAACGTGTTCGCTTACACCGAACGTCCGTGTGAAACACTTGCCACTCAATCCTTTATAGATATAGGCTTCGTTTTTATTAACTTCTTGCTTAATCTTACCAACTACGGTAAGTACACCCTTATGTAGGCTGATGTCAATATCGCTCTTTTTCCATCCTGGAACTGCTAGCTCCACTCTGAATCCGTTTTCTCCGACTCTGAGAACATTGTAGCGAGGGTATCCTCCATCTACTTGTGGTGCAAAAACGTTTGTGTCCATGAATCGGTCAAAACCTAACAAAAACTTGTGTAGGTCAGCCACTGCTAACTTAGTAGTCATAAAGTATCTCCTTTTATGAATTGCGTCCTTTCGGTACGCTTGGGTTCTTTCGATACCCGATTTTTAATGTGAGTCACTTAAGGCGGACTCGTTGCCTAAATTTCGTCGTCTACTTCAAGTACGCCTTGGTCTATTAAGTACTGTACGGCATTTTCTATACCTTCTCGCCTTCCCAAGTGAAAGGAGGTCAACGAGCAACCGAACATGCAAACTGCAAAGATAGTAGTAGCTGTAAATAATTCAATCACTTAGGTTTCTCCCATACTTTTTGTCATTGCGTAAATTATACTATAAAAGGCAGCTAATGTCAAGAAGTATTTTTCTATGCACCTTGTAAAAATACTTCTTGACTTTTACTCGTTCTTTCAGTATAATACATAGTATGAAAGATTACCAGAAGAGACCATGGAGTCATGAAGAGCGCAAGTCCCTCCGGGCACATTATGGAAAAGTACCAATGAAAGATATGTTGAGCCTTTTACCAGACCGCACAGAGAACTCCATACGAAAACAGGTACACTATCTTAGAAAACGTGGTTGGACATTTAATTGAGGAGAAAATAATGGCCAAGAAAAAAAGAATGGGTAAGTCAAACAAAACAAGCCAAGGTCTGCGAAGAAGCAGTATCGGTGTACGTATGCTTACCCCAATGCAACGGTTACGAAACCAACAGGAAGCATGGTTAAAGGGCAAAAGAGTAATGCTCGTTATTGATGCTGCTGGTCACAAAGCCGAGGCACAGTCAGTATGGGGGCTACCCCCTATGCTTAGGAAAAAGGTAACTAATGCCGAAAGTAAGGGTAAGGAATAATAATGTTGAAGCAGCACTACGAGTATTAAAAAAGAAATGTGCTGAGACGCTTTGGGAAGTAAGGCAAAGGGAGTTTTATGAACCTCCCTCCGATAAACGTAGAGCAGCAAAGAAAGCTGCTATTGCAAGAAACAAAAGGAAAAACAATGATACAACACGCAGGTACTAACTTCGAGCTTGCAGGGGATTTCATGGAGGCGTTTGGCCAGCAGGTACGAGATATACCTATGTGGCCTGATTTCTCCACACGAGAGCTGCGCTTAGAGTTGATTCGGGAAGAATACCAAGAGCTGGAAGAAGCTATAGACCAGAAAGATATGGTTGCTGTAGCAGATGCACTTACAGATTTATTGTATGTAATCTATGGAGCCGGTCATGCATTTGGCCTGGATCTAGATGCATGCTACCAGGAAGTACATTCCAGCAACATGAGCAAATTGGATGTAGATGGGCGTCCACTTAAGAGAGAAGATGGAAAGGTACTCAAAGGACCAAACTTCTTCGAGCCAGATTTAAGCTATGTACTAGGAATGTCTACTAATGGAGATTAATGCTACATACCCTGTTACATATAACACACCTGTTATGGAGTACCAAAAAACTACTGTTAAAGTGGTACACGACCAACAGGTAGTAACTGTAATAACTTACGATAAGCATGGGCAATTAATTGAAACTGTAGTTCGCAGCCACAGTATTGCACTAGTATGATAGTAATTATGAGAAGAGAGAAGGATAATGGACTGGCGGGAGATTGAGTGGTGAACATTGAAGTAATATCAGTAGACGAAGAAACAGGTAAAGCAGAACTAGAACTGGACGAAGAAGCAAGAGCATGGTTAATAGAAGTCGGGTTCAATAAAGTTCTGCGTGATGCTAT